>JAISHB010000087.1 GCA_031262785.1 Prevotellaceae bacterium | reverse complement strand
TCTATCATGCTTTCCTGACCTACAAGCAAGAACAAGAGATACGCAGAACCGGTGGAGCCGTTACCGACAAGAACTCTGTCGACGTTCCCACCCGCCCGGCATCACAACCGACAGCCGTGCCTGCCCCCAAACAAGAGCAGTCGGCAACATCCGCCGTTGCCCCTCAAAAGGGAGCACAACACCCGCTCCCAATCTTTAAGATTCAACTGCTCAGCTCTCCCACGCAGATTTCTACCAACGACAGACGCCTAAAGGGATTGAAAGAGGTGAGTTTCTATCGAGAGAACGGACTCTATAAATACACCTATGGTGCTTCAACCGACTACAATCGTATGCTACGCATTCGGAACGAAAAAATACTCCCTCTGTTTAAAGATGCCTTCATGGTGGCCTTTAAAAACGGCCGGAAAATGGATCTTCAAACAGCGATTGACGAATTTAACGAACAAACAAACGATAACGAACATGATTAGAGTAAACAAAGAAGTGAGAATCGGCATGGCCGGCATCGCCGCCCTGTGCATATTGGTCTATGGCCTTAACTACCTCAAGGGTATTCACATCTTCAAACCAACCAGCTATTTCTACGTACAGTTTCATCAAGTGAACGGATTGACCAAGTCGAGTCCCGTCTTTGCCGACGGGTATCGAATCGGTATTGTGCGTGATCTCTATTACGACTACGCCCGTTCGGGCAATGTAATTGCCGAAATAGACGTCGACCCCGATTTACGCATCCCCAAAGGGAGCACCGCCGAGCTAACCTCCGGATTAATGGATGGGATGAAGATGAATTTGCTGTTGGCCAACAATCCCCGCGAGCGGTATGAGATAGGCGACACTATTCAGGGAACCGTCAACGGAGGTGTCATGGACAAAGCCGCCGCCATGGTACCTCAGATTGAGCGTATGCTTCCCAAGCTCGATTCCATCCTGTCCTCATTGAACAGCTTGTTGGCCGATCCGGCCATTGCCGGCACCCTGCACCATGCAGAGCATGCCATGGCCAACATCGAAGGTGCCAGCCGGCAGTTAAACGTGCTCATGAACAAAGACCTCCCACAGCTAACCGGTAAACTCAACACCATCAGCGATAACTTTGTGGTCATCAGCAACAATTTGAAAGCAGCCGACTATGCCGCCCTCATTCAAAAGGTGGATGCCACCGTTGCCAACGTCAAGCAGCTGACCGACAACCTCAACCGCCCCGACAACACCATCGGCCTGCTGTTGAACGACTCGTCGCTCTACAACAACCTGAATGCCACCACCTCCAACGCCGCGGCATTGCTGGAAGATTTGAAAGCTCATCCCAAGCGCTACGTACACTTCTCCCTCTTCGGGAAGAAGGATAAATAACCTCCCGTTATTGTTCCATTCACCTTTGCAGAAACTAAGTTGTCATGATGAAAATCGGACTCATCCTCGGAACGGCCGCCCTGCTTGCCTGTAGCTTGACGGGTTGCCGCTCCGCCCAACCAACAAATAGTGTGAAACAGCCAGCCCCTCTTGTCGTTGCCCCCGTACCATTCACGGGCAAACCCGCCGGCGGTCATCCGGGTTCCACCTCCTCTGTGACTTCCCCTATTGTTTATGTCTACAAGACACGGGGCGACTATGCCCACCTTGTACCGGTGCTGATGGACGCCACACGCACCCGTATTGTCTCCTATCCCGCGCCCGTCGACCTTCGTTCGGGCGATGGGTTGCGTCTGCCCACTCCTTTGGCCGACGGTTACCTGCTCGACAACAAAGGCATCACCCCCCACGTGGCTTTTCTAAGCTATACCTACGAAGAATACAGTGGGTTGAGCGTTGCTCCCGCCATGAGTGAGCTGATGGCGCATCTGCTCGACGTACATCCCCTCGTGGAGATACATGCCTGCGGCCGCCGCGCCGACTATCGCGACCAAGACATCGTGGCCGAGCTGAACAAACGAATCACCCAAGGCAATTTATAGATGAAAGAGTTTATCATTTCCGAAGTACAGGCCGAAACTGCCGTCTTGGTAGGCCTGGTTACCCAAACCCAAGACGAACGTAAGACCGCCGAGTATCTCGACGAGCTGGCCTTCCTTGCCGAAACCGCCGGAGCGGTGGTGGTGAAGCGTTTCACCCAGAAGCTCGACCGGGCACACACCGTCACCTACGTGGGTAAAGGCAAGCTCGAAGAGATTGGCGCCTACATCCGCCAAGAGAGCGACGAAGGAGGCGAAGTAGGCATGGTCATCTTCGACGATGAACTCTCGGCCAAGCAACTCCGCAACATCGAGGGCGAACTCAAGGTGAAGATTCTCGACCGCACCTCGCTTATCCTCGACATTTTTGCCATGCGTGCCCAAACCGCCAACGCCAAGACGCAAGTAGAACTTGCACAATACAAATACATGCTGCCCCGCTTGCAACGACTATGGACGCACTTGGAGCGACAGGGCGGCGGCTCGGGTGCCGGTGGCGGTAAAGGCTCCGTTGGGCTGCGCGGCCCGGGCGAAACACAGTTGGAGATGGACCGCCGCATCATTCTGGGTCGCATGTCACTGCTCAAAGAGCGTCTCGCCGAGATAGACAAGCAAAAAAGCACCCAGCGTAAGAACCGCGGCCGTCTCATCCGCGTAGCCTTAGTGGGTTATACCAATGTGGGCAAGTCTACCTTGATGAATCTACTGGCCAAGAGCGAAGTCTTTGCTGAAAACAAGCTCTTTGCCACGCTCGACACCACCGTCCGCAAGGTCATCATCGACAACCTCCCCTTCTTGTTGTCCGACACCGTGGGATTCATCCGCAAACTACCCACCGACTTGGTCGATTCCTTCAAATCGACCCTCGATGAAGTGCGGGAAGCCGACCTCCTGCTGCACGTGGTGGACATCTCACACCCCGATTTCGAAGAACAGATTGAAGTGGTGGGCAAAACACTGGCCGACATCGATGCCGCCGGCAAACCCACCCTGCTGGTCTTCAATAAGATCGATGCCTACACCTTTGTGGAGAAAGCTCCCGACGATCTTACCCCCCGCACCAAAGAAAACCGCTCCTTGGAAGAGTTGATGCACACGTGGATGGCGCGCACGGGCGCCGACAGCCTCTTCATCTCCGCCCGCGAGCGCATCCACATCGATACTCTACGCGAGCGCCTCTATGCCCGCGTCAAGGAGCTGCACGTTCAAAAGTATCCCTACAACGATTTCCTCTATCCCGACGGATTGAATGAAGAGGGCTGACGAGATTCACCAACCCCCACCCCCACACCCCCTAAAGGGGGCTTAGATGGTATTACTTCATCCGTAGTACTGCCTAAGCCCCCTTTAGGGGGTGTGGGGGTGGCTAATAACAATACATTATGGACTATAGAAAATTAACCGAGGGCGAAATACAACGCCTACAAAGCCAAGCCTGCCGGGCCGACGACTGGAATCAAGTATTCGTAGCCGATGCCTTCACCCCCGACCACGTACACCACACCTGTTTCTCGGGCACCGTGCGTCTGGGCGTCTTTACCACCCTCTTCACCCTCGAAGGAGGCATCCGCAAGCACGCCGGACTACGGCATGTATCCCTGCACAACGTCACGGTGGGCGACGATTGCTGCATCGAAAACGTCCACAACTACATCGCCAACTACGACATTGGGGCGAACACCTTCATCAGCAACGTCGACGTGCTGTTAGTAGACGGTATTACCCGCTTCGGCAACGGCGTGGAGGCTTCCGTACTCAATGAAACCGGCGGACGTGAGGTGCTCATCAACGATAAACTCTCGGCACACCATGCCTACATCATGGCGCTCTATCGTCACCGGCCCGAACTCATCGAACGGCTCAAATCCATCACCGACTACTATGCGCAAAAGCATGCCTCCGACCGCGGGACGATTGGTCACGACGTGATTATCGTCAATTCCGGAGCGATAAAGAATGTGCGCGTGGGGGATTGTTGCCGCATCCACGGGGCCTCGCGCTTATCCAACGGAAGCCTCAACAGCAACCGCGAGGCGCCCGTACACATCGGTCACGGCGTCATCTGCGACGACTTCATCGTCTCTTCCGGCTCGCACATCGACGACGGGGCCATGCTCACCCGTTGTTTCGTCGGACAAGCCTGTCGCCTCGGCCACAACTACTCCGCCTCCGACTCGTTATTCTTCAGCAACTGCCAGGGCGAGAACGGTGAAGCCTGTGCCATCTTTGCCGGCCCCTTCACCGTGACCCATCACAAGTCGACCTTGCTCATCGCCGGCATGTTTTCGTTTATGAATGCCGGATCGGGGTCGAATCAGAGCAATCACATGTATAAACTGGGGCCTATTCATCAGGGCACGCTCGAAAGAGGGGCGAAGACGACGTCAGATTCCTACCTTTTGTGGCCGGCAAGGGTAGGTGCCTTTTCATTGGTGATGGGACGGCACGTGACACACTCGGACACGACTAATCTGCCCTTCTCCTACCTCATAGAGCAGAATAACACCACCTATCTGGTGCCGGGCGTCAACCTGCGCAGCGTGGGCACGATACGAGACGCGCAGAAATGGCCCAAGCGCGACGCTCGCACCGATTCAAACCGGTTGGATTTCATCAATTACAACCTGCTCAGCCCCTACACCGTGCAGAAAATGATGAAGGGGCGCGACATCTTGCTGGGATTGCGCAAAGCCTCGGGCGAACTCTCCGATATCTACTCCTATCACAGCACCAAAATCCGCAACTCCTCATTAGTCAAAGGCATTCGTTTCTATGAAACGGCCATCCACAAGTTTTTGGGCAACTCGCTGATCAAGCGCTTGGAGGGCATCGACTTTACCTCCGAGGCGGAAATCCGTGCCCGCCTCGTTCCCGACACCTCTACCGGCGTGGGTGAGTGGGTCGACATCGCCGGCCTCATCGCCCCCAAGAGTGAAATCGACGCCCTGCTCTGCAGCATCGAATCGGGCAGCATCAACCGCCTCAAAGGCATCAACGCCGAGTTTGCACGCATGCATCAAAACTACTACACCTACGAATGGACGTGGGCCTACGAGCAGTTGCAGGCGTTTTACGGCCTCGATGCCGACACTCTCACCGCGCGGGAGGTCATCGGCCTGGTGGAGAAGTGGAAAGAAGCCGTAATCGGCCTCGACCACCTCCTCTACAACGATGCCAAAAAGGAGTTTTCCATGGCCTCGATGACCGGCTTCGGCGCCGACGGCACACGTCAGGAGAAAGAGCAGGATTTCGAGCAGGTACGCGGCGATTTCGAGAGCAACCCCTTTGTCAGGGCTGTGATCCAACATATGGGGGAGAAAGATGATCTGGGCGACGAATTAATTGAACGCTTGAAAAAGGTTCTCCACTAAAAAAACTACCTTTGTAACGGCTTGCAGGATGCCGCCGCCTACGTAGCGGCCTCCTCACAAGGCACAAACGATGCCGCCGCGTACGTAGCGGCTTCGTTACAAGTCATAATCGATGCCGCCGCGTACGTAGCGGCTTCACTATAACGCATAAACGATGCAACCAATCCCTTCGTCTACCCCGCCCAAGGCGGATGTCGCCCCGCAATTCACCCCGGCGGCGTTGTTGCGACCTGTATTTGGCCGCCAGCGGCTGTTTGATGCCGACGGCACGCAGCGATTCGTTCCCCTCCGTCCGGCCTCGACGGCCACCGGCATCCTACGCTTCGATGAGTTCATCGACTTGGTTCATCAAGGCTTGGACGTGGCTGCCGCCGCCCGCCGCATGCACGTTCCACTCTATAAGCTGAGCCATTTTGTGGAGTTGCTCACCGGTGTGAATGGGAAAACCTTCGTCGAGCAGTATCGCGTGGAATTAGCCGCCGTGTTGTTGCGCTACACCTCGCAGTCCATCGAGGCCATAGCCCGTCGTTGCGGCTATGCGCAACGGGTCGGCCTCGACCGCTGCTTTCTACGCTACCGCCAGCTCTCGCCCAGCGATTATCGCAACCAGAGCAGGCAGGCCGGCGACGAAGACCGGTATGCTCCCTAATAGCAAACAGTTGTAATTCCTCTATTTATTCACTTTATACCCTATCAGTCTCATGAAATCACTATTCTTCACCCTCTGTTTGGCCTGTGGAAGCCTCACCGGCGCCGCACAGGTGCAACTCTCCGTGCAGGGAGGCTTTGAAATACCCGACCTGACCGGCAACACCAGCTATCATTGCATCCTCGGCTACCGCGTGGGCGCTCATCTCGACTTGCCTATCACCAAACGGTGGGCGCTGCGCACCGGTGCGCAGGTGGTACGCAAAAAATGGAAGACCGACGAGAGATTAGTATCCATAAAAACCGAAGACAGAATCACAACGATACGCGAAGCCAACTTTAGAGCCAACCTCACGGCCACCTACTTGCAAATACCTCTGAAGATGGTCGCTACTTTTCTCATCGACAAGGTTATTGAGGCGAAGGTAAACGCTGGTCTTTACGCAGCCTACGGCATTGATGGCGCGGAAAGAAAGCGTGGGGCGGGAGCCATAGGAGTTGAAGACAATGCTCCGGATGGCCCGGGCGATTCTTTCGATACGTATGCGTGGAACTCGGGTCCTTTCAAAACATTCCGACCGGACAACTACAGAAGTTTCGATGTCGGTCTCTCGGTGGGCGCCGATCTCTACTTTAAGTCCTTCTATTTCGGCGGCGGCATCGACTTTGGCCTGATACCCGTGCAAACCATACCCAAAGACTGGCATCAATACTTGTTGGAATACGACCCGACAATGGTAAAGGCGCACAATTTCAGCATAGAATTTCACGCCGGCCTGCGTTTCAAGCTTGGTCGCTAATTAAGTAGCAAGAACATGTCTATTTATTCACCTTATATCCTCTTGAATCTCATGAAATCACTCCTCTTCCCCCTTCTTCTGGTCTGTGGTTGCCTCACCGGCGCCGCACAGGTGCAACTCTCCGTGCAGGGAGGCGTTGAAATGCCCGATCTGACCGGCAATCACAGCTATCAGCGCCAAAAGAGCTACCGCGTGGGCGTTCATCTCGACTTGCCCCTGGCCGAGCACTGGGCGTTCCGCACCGGTGCACAGGTGGTACGCAAGAAATGGGGCACCGACGACTTTGTTTACTTACCGGAATTTGGGTGGGACATGCCCGTGGAGCGTACTAGCCACTTTAGTGCCAGCCTCACGGCCACCTACTTGGAAATACCCTTGAAGATGGTCGCTACCATTGCGCTGGGCAAAGTTGTTGAGTTCAAGCTAAACGGCGGTGTCTACGTGGGCTACGGTTTAACAGGCGATATGAACTGGAAAAGAGTGGTAGACTTGTCGGAATCAGTCGATCCCAGGCAGCGCATCGCCTTGGAGAATGATTATCCCAAGGTGTCGGAGCACGAGGCGAAGACATTCGGCGCGGACAACTTCAAGCGTTTCGAAATCGGCCCTTCGGTGGGCGCCGACCTCTACCTTAAGTTCTTCTACGTGGGCGGCGGCATCGAATACAGCCTGTTATCCATGGGCATCATGCCGCAGAATTTGCATCAACACCTGATGAATACCAACGGCAATAAGGTGATGGCGCACAATTTCAGCATAGAACTGCACGCCGGCCTGCGTTTCCGGCTTGGTCGCAACTAAAAAACCCTTCGCAATATGAAAACCATCGCACACACCCTCCTCATCGTGCTTGCCACGCTCGGCGCCTGCCCCACCCAGGCGCAACTGCCCGAGCGCACGCCCGAAAACATCGCCAAATACACCGCGATATGCCGCAAACAGATCTATGCCGACATGAAAGGCATGTATCGCCAGGCCGGCGGCGCCCTCAAGTATCCTTTTCTTGCCCCGGGAAGCAACCAATACCTCGACATGCTCTGGGATTGGGACTCGTGGCTGAGCAACATCGCCCTGCGCCAGATTCTACTCGAGCATGGCACCGATGCCGACCGCCGCGAGGCCTTACCATACGAGCAGGGATGCGTGCTCAACGCCCTGAGCTACGGCGGCATGGACGGATGGATTCCCATCTGGATAGAACGGAACGCTCCCTCACGCGAAGAGATGCTGCGCACGCGCAATCCGTGGAAAAGCAACATGCACAAACCCACGCTGGCACAACACGCCGCCTTTATTGTAGGCGTGATGAACGGCGATGCCGAGTGGCTGCGCGACGAGTTCTACGTGTTGCAGGCCTTTGTCGACAAATACCTCAACTTTCACCGGCACAAAGCCACCGGCCTGCTCTATTGGGAGACCGATGAAGCCATTGGCGTGGACAACGACCCCAGCACCTTCTATCGTCCACACGAGAGTTCCGGCTCCATCTTCCTCAATGCCCTAATGTATAAAGAGTTGTTGGCCACCGCCTACCTGGCCGACTGTCTACACCTGCCGGATATCGCCGTTCGCTTCCGAAGCGAGGCCGCTACCCTCAAGAAAAACATCCAAACCCATTGCTGGGACGAACGCGACGGCTTCTACTACAGTGTCGATTTGAATTTGCTGCCCGTAGAAAAGCCGGATATCGACGGATTGCTCCCCGGCCGGCTCTATCTGCACGTGGGGCAGCCCCGCACCTACGATTGCCTGATTCAACGCTTCAGTGTATGGAGTGGATTCATGGCCTTGTGGGCCGGTATCGCCACCCCCCAGCAAGCCGCCGTCATCGTGGAGAAACAATTTCGGGATCCGCGCCTGTTTAACGCGCCGGCAGGGATTCGCACGCTTTCACCGCTCGAGAAAATGTACGATGTACGCGCCAGCGGCAATCCATCATCGTGGCAAGGGCCGGTTTGGATCAATGTCAACTATTTAGTTTTCCGCGGGCTGCTGGCCTACGGTTTTACCGACGAGGCACGCGAAGTTGCCCAGAAAACCATCCTTTTATTAGGCCGTGACTACGAGCGTTTCGGCGCCTTGCACGAATACTACCTGCCGGACAACGGCGAACCGGTGCTCAACAAAGGTTTTCAAAACTGGAATTTGCTGGTCTTGAACATGGCGGCCTGGTTAGAAGGCAAAACAGTGGTCGGAGAGTTCTAATCCGAATAAATGTGCACGTTAAGAAGGGCTATCCCGCCGGAAACCGGTATCTTTGCCGCGTTTTTCATCCTTAAATAGCTACAAACCCGAAACAATATGCTCACAGCAAACGAAATCCGCGCTTCCTTCAAGCACTTTTTCGAGCAGAAAGGACACCACATCGTGCCCTCCGCTCCCATGGTCATCAAGGATGACCCCACTTTGATGTTCACCAACGCCGGTATGAACCAGTTCAAGGATATTATCCTCGGAAACCACGCCGCCACCTTCAAGCGGGTGGCCGATTCGCAGAAATGCCTCCGCGTAAGCGGCAAGCACAACGATCTCGAGGAGGTAGGCCGCGACACCTACCACCACACCATGTTTGAAATGCTGGGCAACTGGTCTTTTGGCGACTATTTCAAGCGTGAAGCCATCGATTGGGCGTGGGAATACCTCGTGAAGGTGCTCGGCCTCAACCCCGACAACCTCTACGCCACCGTGTTCGAGGGCAGCCCCGACGAGGGCCTCTCCCGTGACGACGAGGCCGCCGGCTACTGGGAGCAATACCTGCCCGCCTCACACATCATCAACGGCAACAAGCACGACAACTTCTGGGAGATGGGCGATACCGGCCCCTGCGGCCCCTGTTCCGAGATTCACATCGACTTGCGGACTCCCGCCGAGAAGGCCGCCACCGCCGGTCGCGACTTGGTCAACCACGACCACCCGCAGGTCATCGAAATATGGAACTTGGTCTTCATGCAATTCAACCGCAAGGCCGACGCCTCCCTCGAGCCGTTGCCCGCCAAGGTCATCGACACCGGCATGGGCTTCGAACGACTCTGCATGGCGCTGCAGGGCAAGACCTCCAACTACGATACCGACGTCTTCCAGCCGCTCATCGGCGCCCTTGCCGCCTTGACGGGCACCGCCTACGGCGCCGACGCCCAGAAAGATGTGGCGATGCGCGTGGTTGCCGACCACATCCGCACCATTGCCTTCTCGATAACCGACGGACAGCTGCCCGGCAACGCCAAGGCAGGCTATGTCATCCGCCGCATCCTGCGGCGCGCCGTTCGTTACGGCTACACCTTCCTCGGACAGAAGCAGGCCTTTATGTATCGCCTCTTGCCCGTGCTCATCGACAACATGGGCCAGGCTTATCCCGAGTTGGAGGCGCAGCACACGCTCATCGGGAAGGTAATTAAAGAGGAGGAAGAGGCTTTCCTGCGCACGCTCGAGACCGGCATCCGCCTGTTAGACAAAACCATCGCCGAGGCGCGCGCCGCCCAACGGACGAGCATCAGTGGCGAGGATGCCTTCACCCTCTACGACACCTTTGGTTTCCCCCTCGACCTCACCGAGCTGATTTTGCGCGAGCAGGGCATGAGTGTCGACACGGCCGCCTTCGATGCCCAAATGCAACAACAGAAGCAACGCGCCCGCAACGCCGCTGCCATAGAGACGGGCGACTGGGTGGTGCTGGCCGAGGGCACCACACAATTTGTGGGATACGACCACACCGAGCACGAGGCGCACATCCTACGCTATCGTCAGGTCAAACAGAAGAACCAGACGCTCTATCAACTCGTGCTCGACCAAACCCCCTTCTACGCCGAGAGTGGGGGACAGGTGGGAGACTGTGGCGAGCTGGTGAGCGAGTTTGAACACATCGAGATATTCGACACCAAGAAAGAGAATAACCTCCCCATCCATCTTGCCAAACGGCTGCCCGCCCATCCCCAGGCGCCGATGATGGCTTGTGTCAACACCGAAAAGCGTGCGGCCTGCGCGGCCAACCATTCGGCCACGCACCTGCTGGATGAGGCGCTGCGTGAAGTGCTGGGAGAACACGTCGAGCAGAAGGGTTCGCTGGTTACTCCCGAGGCATTACGCTTCGACTTCTCGCATTTCCAGAAGGTGAGCGACGAAGAGTTGCGCCGCGTGGAGCATTTGGTGAACGAACGCATCCGCAGAGACATCCCCCTGACCGAATACCGCGACATCCCCATCGAAGAGGCACGCCGCTTGGGCGCCATTGCGCTCTTTGGCGAGAAGTATGGCGACCGTGTGCGGGTGATTCGCTTCGGTTCTTCCATTGAGTTTTGTGGCGGCACACACGTGGCGGCCACCGGTCACATCGGAATGATGAAGATTGTCTCCGAAAGCTCCATTGCTGCAGGCGTGCGTCGCATCGAAGCCATCACCGGCGCCCGCGTGGAAGCGTTGTTCGACGGCCTGCAAGACACGTTGCGCGACCTTCGCTTGTTGTTCAACAATGCCCCCGACTTGGTGGGCGTTATTCGCAAGCACATCGAAGAGAACGCCGGACTGAAACACCAAGTGGAAGGCTATATGCGCGAAAAAGAGGCGCAGTTCAAGGCCACTCTCTTGGAGAACATCCGCCAAGTGAACGGCGTGAAGGTGATACAGTTCTGTGCCCCCCTGTCGGCCGAAACGGCCAAGAACATTGCCTTCCAATTGCGCGGCGAAATCACCGAAAATCTCTTCTTTGTAGCCGGAACCCAAGAGGCCGGCAAGCCCATGCTCACCGTGATGCTTAGTGACAACCTCGTGGCGGGCGGATTGAAAGCCGGTGTCTTGGTGAAAGAGGCGGCCAAGCTCATCGAGGGCGGCGGAGGCGGCCAGCCTCACTTTGCCACCGCCGGCGGCAAGAATCCCGACGGACTGCAAGCCGCTGTCGACAAGGTGCTTGAACTGGCTCACCTCTAACCCCTCGGAAGCATGGTCTGCAACACCGCATGATTATGAATATTCATCCCGACTCACTACCTTTGCAACTCAACATTAATCATATAACAGCATGAGAAAGAGTGTAATCATGGCCGCTTTGGGCTTATGGAGCCTGAGTGTGGCCGCACAAGAACCCGCGCAAGCCGCAGAAGGCTTCCGTTTTACCACCGTCAAAGAAAACCCCGTCACATCGGTGAAGAACCAGAACCGTTCGAGCACCTGTTGGAGCTTCTCGGGACTGGGTTTCCTCGAAAGCGAACTGCTTCGCATGGGCAAAGGCACCTACGACCTCTCGGAGATGTTTGTAGTACACCACAGTATGACCGACCGCGCCGTCAACTACGTGCGGTTGCATGCAGGAAGCTCGTTCGCCCCCGGCGGCAGCTTCTACGACGTCATCTATTGTGCCAAAAACTACGGATTGATACCCGATGAGCAGATGCCCGCCGGTGTAATGTACGGCGACACGCTGCCCGTACACAACGAACTCGATGCCGTGGCCGGCGCCTACACCAATGCCATTGCCAAAGGCAACGCCCGCAAGCTCACCGCCATTTGGGAAAAGGGATTGAGCGCCATCTACGACACCTACTTGGGCAAATGTCCCGATACCTTTGTCTACCAAGGCAAGGAGTACACACCCCAATCGTTTGCCGCCTCGCTGGGACTGAATTTCGACGACTATGTGTCGATCACCTCGTTCACCCACCATCCGTTCTACACGCAGTTTGCCATTGAAATACCCGACAACTGGCGCAACGCCCTGTCATACAACCTGCCGTTGGATGAACTGATGGCCATCTTCGACAATGCCGTCAACAAAGGCTACACCGTAGCTTGGGGCAGCGACGTCAGCGAGACGGGATTCACCCGCGACGGCATTGCCGTGCTGCCCGATGCCGATCGCGGCGCCGAACTCACCGGTTCCGACATGGCCCGCTGGACAGGCATGACCGCCGACGACAAGCGCAAGGAACTCACCTCGCGTCCATTGCCCGAAATCAGCGTCACCCAAGAGAGTCGTCAAGCAGGATTCGATAACTGGGAGACCACCGACGACCACGGCATGCTCATCTACGGCATTGCCCAAGATCAGAACGGCAAAGCATACTACATGGTGAAAAACTCGTGGGGAACCAAGAGCAAATACAAAGGCATCTGGTATGCCTCCAAAGCTTTTGTGGAGGCCAAAACCATCAACATCCTCGTACACAAGGATGCCTTGCCCAAAGAGATTGCCAAGAAGTTGGGAATTAAGTAGGCTTTGGCCTTCACACTCAGCGCATGATGCGCTGATTCACATATTCCATAAACCGTTCTTTGTAGTTTTCGCCGATGGGCACGAAGGTCTCGCCGAAGACAATGCGCATGCGCGAGATTTCGGTCACCTGCTCCAGATTCACGATGTAGGAACGGTGCACGCGCATGAAGCGCTCGGGAGGCAGCAGCTCTTCCAGTCGTTTGATGCTGAGCAGCGGCATCACTACTTTGTCGTCGCCTTCGATGTAGATGCGCACATATTCGCTCATGCCTTCGATATACTTGATGTCCGACAGGCGGATGCGGGTGGTGCGGTAGTCGCTCTTGACGAAGAGATTTTCTTCGTCTTCGGGCAGGCGCATCACCGGTTCCTTCTTCTGGCTGATGCCAATCCATTTGTAGGCCTTCTCTGCTGCTTTCAGGAAGTCTTCAAAGCTGAAGGGCTTGAGCAGGTAATCGATGGCGTCGGCACGGAAGCCGTCGATGGCATACTCCGAATAGGCGGTGGTGAAAATCACCACCGGCTTCTCGGAGAGTGATTTCACAAACTCCAATCCGTTTAGATTGGGGATGTTGATGTCCACAAACATCAAATCCACTTTACGTGAAGAGAGCACATCCATCGCCTCAAAAGCATCCTGACAAGAGGCCTCAAGATGCAGAAACGGTATGCGGGAGATATATCCCTCTAACTGGGCAAGAGCCAACGGCTCGTCATCAATGGTGATACAATTAATCATACGTTCAAGTTTTATTTAGATATATGGTATTGTCCTTAACTGGCAGTCGGTATGGTCAGGGAGATGTGGTAGCTCTCGGACTGTTCCTGCGTGAGAAGCTGGTAATCTTCGCCGAAGAGCAGATCCAACCGCTTGCGTATGTTGTCTAATCCGATGCCGTGTTGCAACTCTTCCGTTACATAGCTTTTGCTGTTCGAACAACTGAAGGTGATGTAACTCCCGACCACCTTCATCGCACATTCGATGAACGATTTGTGCTGGTTGCTCACTCCGTGTTTAAACGCATTCTCCACGAAGGTGACGAAGAGCAGCGGCGGCACTTGCACGTCGCCCGCATCGGTGGGGAAGTGCGTTTGGATGTGCAGCTTGTCGGAGTAGCGAATGCGCATCAGTTCGATGTAGTGGTTCAAGAAGTCCACCTCTTTGGATAGCAATATGGTGCGTTTGTTGGCTTCGTAGAGCACATAACGCATCAAACGTGAGAGTTCCATGAGCATCCGTTTGGCTTCTGCCGTGTCGATGTCGATCAGCGCGTGGATGTTATTGAGGGTGTTCATGAAAAAGTGCGGATTGATTTGATACTTCAAGTACTTCAACTCATTCTGCAGGTTGCTATGCTCCAGCTCTTGCATCAACACCGTGTTACGCATGGTTTTCATAAAGAGCTTGACGGCCAGGTTGAAACTAAACATCAGCAGGGCAATGAGCACCCGCATCATGAACGGACCTCGAAATTGTGCCAGGTGCGCCGACTGATCTTCGTAGGGCGGATAAGAGAAGATGAAATAACGGTTGTCGAAACGTTCGGGATATTGTTCGCGCATCCGTTGCTCCACCCGTGGAGGCTTGGTGCGTGGAATGTTCGATGAATACATTCCGACAATTCCGAACGTGGCGATGGCCACCAAGAAGGCGGCGGCCACGTAGGTTTTCATCTTCTGCTTAAGTGCCAGCAACGGAAGCAGCACATAGTTGTTGAGCAAGAAGAGCAGGAAAAAGGGGAGGATGGTGAGCCACGGAATGAAGACATTTTTCCATTGCATCGTGGCAAGGTCGTCCGACAGATAGTCCAACAGGCTGTTTACCACCGGTGCCATAAAAACAATCAGCCACACAATGACGTAGACAAATGTTTCTATTTGATAACGCCTGTCCGAAGTATGTCCGACAGCTGCCCTCATGCGATTCCTTTTATTGATATTCTCCTACTTCTGGTTGCAAAAACATGCGCAAAAATAGGAAATAATCCAATGCTAAGCATGTTATCGTCTCGAAGTTTTTATCTTTTTCCGCTTCACATCTTGCAAGAATCAACCGTTTGCGTAATTTTGCACGCTTAATTAACGCAAAGGAATACTAATACTAAATATATTAATAAGTAAACATGAGTTTAAACATCGTAGTATTGGCTAAACAAGTTCCCGACACCCGTAACGTTGGGAAAGACGCCATGAAAGCCGACGGCACCATCAACCGTGCGGCACTTCCAGCCATCTTTAATCCCGAAGATTTAAATGCCCTCGAACAAGCCCTCCGCCTAAAGGATGCCCACCCGGGTTCTACCGTGACCCTGCTCACCATGGGGCCGGGACGGGCTGCCGAGATTCTTCGCGAAGGACTTTTCCGGGGCGCCGATAACGGTTACCTGCTAACCGACCGTGCCTTTGCCGGTGCCGACACCCTGGCCACCTCGTATGCCCTGGCCACGGCCATCCGCAAGATAGGCACTTTCGATATCATCATCGGCGGACGTCAAGCCATCGACGGCGACACCGCCCAAGTAGGCCCGCAAGTGGCCGAGAAGCTGGGATTGACACAAATCACCTACACCGAAGAGATTGTGAAGGTCGACGAAGCCTCGCGCCGCATCGTGGCCAAGCGACACATCGACGGGGGCGTGGAAACCGTGGAAGGCCCGCTGCCCATCGTCCTGACCGTCAATGGAAGCGCCGCCCCCTGCCGTCCGCGCAACGCCAAGCTGGTGCAGAAATACAAACGCGCCTTGGGCGCGCAGGAGAAGGCCGCCCTCAAGGGCGAAGGAGAACCGCTGGCCTACGCCGATCTCTACGAGAAGCGTCCCTATCTGAACCTCGTGGAGTGGAGCGTGGCCGATGTGGAGGGCGACCTCAAGCAATGCGGCCTGAGCGGCTCGCCCACCAAGGTGAAAGCCATTGAAAACATCTCCTTCCAAGCCAAGGAGAGCCGCACGCTCACCGGCAGCGACCAGGAGGTAGAAGCACTGATTGTAGAACTGTTAGCCAACCACACCATCGGATAAGATTATGAACAACGTATTTGTATATTGCGAGCTTGAAGGCACCACAGTGGCCGACGTAAGCTTAGAACTTCTCACTAAGGGACGTAAGTTGGCAAGCCGGTTGAATTGCCGGCTCGAAGCAGTCGTTATCGGCACCGGCCTGGCCGGAGTGGAAACGCAGGTCATGCCCTACGGCGTAGACCGGCTGCACATTTTCGACGCCCCCGACCTGTTTCCCTACACTTCGCTGCCGCACGCCTCGGCGCTGATCAACCTCTTCAAGGAAGAACAACCCCAGATCTGTTTGATGGGCGCCACCGTGATCGGGCGCGACCTCGGTCCGCGCGTCTCCTCGGCGCTGGGCAGCGGACTGACTGCCGACTGCACCGCCCTTGAGATTGGGGTGCACGAAGACAAACGCGAGGGCAAGGTCTACGAGAACCTGCTCTACCAAATCCGTCCGGCCTTCGGCGGCAATATCGTGGCCACCATCATCAATCCCGAGCATCGCCCGCAGATGGCCACCGTGCGCGAAGGTGTGATGAAGAAAGAGATACTCGATGCCAACTACACCGGCGAAGTGCTGCACCACAACGTAGCCCAATACATTCCCCACACCGACTACGTGATCAGCGTCATCGACCGTCACATCGAGAAAGCCAAGCACAACCTCAAGGGTGCCCCCATCATCGTGGCCGGTGGCTACGGCGTGGGCAGCCGCGAAGGATTCGACCTGCTGTTCGACCTGGCCAAGGAGTTGCACGCCGAAGTAGGCGGCAGTCGTGCCGCCGTCGACGCCGGTTTCTGCGACCACGACCGGCAGATTGGGCAAACCGGCCTGACCGTGCGTCCCAAGCTCTACATTGCCTGCGGCATCAGCGGACAAATCCAGCACATCGCCGGCATGCAGGAGAGCGGCATCATCATCTCCATCAACAACGACGAGCAGGCGCCCATCAACACCCTGGCCGACTACGTCATCCACGGCACGGTGGAAGAGGTGATTCCCAAAATGATTAAGTACTATAAGCAAAACAGCAAGTAAACGATATGGCTAACTTTTATACCGAAGTTCCCGAGCTGAAATTTCAGTTGGAGAACCCCCTGATGGAGCGTATCTGCGAACTCAAAGAGCGCGGATACCGCGACAAAGACGAGTTTGATTATGCCCCCCAAGATTATGCCGATGCCATGGACTCCTATAATAAGGTGTTGGAGATTACCGGCGAGATTACCGGCGAGATCATCGCCGCCAATGCCGAAGGGGTCGACGAGGAAGGCCCCCACCACGCCGACGGACGGGTGGAATACGCTTCCGGCACGCGGCAGAACCTCGAAGCCATGGTAGGAGCCGGCCTCAACGGCATGACCATGCCCCGTCGCTTCGGGGGTCTCAACTTCCCCATCACCCCCTACACCATGTGCGCCGAGATTGTGGCCGCCGCCGACGCCGGATTCGGCAACATCTGGTCGTTGCAAGACTGCATCGAAACACTCTATGAGTTCGGCACCGACGACCAGCACAGCCGCTTCATTCCGCGCATCTGTGCGGGCGAGACTATGTCGATGGACCTGACCGAACCCGACGCCGGCAGCGACCTGCTGAGCGTGATGCTCAAGGCCACCTTCGACGAGGCCCATAACTGCTGGCGCCTGAACGGTGTGAAACGCTTCATCACCAACGGCGATGCCGACCTGCACTTGGTGCTGGCGCGCTCCGAAGAGGGCACCCGCGACGGCCGCGGCCTGTCGATGTTCATCTACGACAAGCGCGACGGCGGAGTTAACGTGCGCCGCATCGAAAACAAGCTGGGTATCCACGGCTCGCCCACCTGCGAGCTGGTCTACAAGAACGCCAAGGCCGAGCTGTGCGGCGACCGCAAGCTGGGCTTGATAAAATATGTGATGGCGCTGATGAACGGTGCCCGTCTGGGCATTGCCGCGCAGTCGGTGGGTCTGAGTCAGGCCGCCTACAACGAAGGGTTGGCCTACGCCCGCGAGCGCAAACAGTTTGGCAAGACCATCATCGACTTCCCCGCCGTCTACGACATGCTGGCGCTGATGAAGGCCAAGCTCGATGCCGGCCGCGCCCTGCTCTACCAGACCGCACGCTACGTAGACATCTACAAGGCGCTGGAAGACATTGCCCGCGAGCGCAAACTCACCCCCGAAGAGCGTCAGGAACAGAAGAGCTACGCCAAGCTGGCCGATGCCTTCACCCCGCTGGCCAAGGGGATGAACTCGGAATACGCCAACCAGAACGCCTACGACAGCATCCAGATACACGGCGGATCGGGTTTCATGCTCGAGTATGCCTGCCAGCGCATCTACCGCGACGCACGCATCACCAGCATCTACGAAGGCACCACCCAACTGCAGGTGGTGGCCGCCATCCGCTACGTGACCAACGGCGCCTACCTGACGCTGCTGCGCGAGTTCGACACCCTCGCATGCAGTGAAGAGATGGCGCCGCTCCAGGCACGGGTACAGGCGATGACCGACAGCTTCGAGGCTGCCGTGAATCTGGTCAAGGAAGCCCAAGACCAAGAGCTACTCGATTTCATGGCACGTCGGCTCTACGAGATGGCCGCCCTGTGCATCATGTCGCATTTGCTGCTGCAGGATGCCGGCAAGTCGCCCGAGCTGTTTGCCGCTTCGGCCACCGTCTATGTGAATTATGCCCAGGCCGAGGTGCAGAAACATGCCGTGTTTGTGCAGCGCTTCCGACGGGAAGAGTTGGCCTTGTACCGGAAATAACTTCGTTGTTGTTACTTACAAAGAAACTCGCCCCAAGCAGGGCGAGTTTCTTTTTGTATAGGGGGAGGCTTGCCCCGGGCAGGGCAAGCTTGTCTGAGGGCTATATGTGGCTTGCCCCGGGCAGGGCAAGCTTGTCTGAAGGTTAAATGTGACTTGCCCCGGGCAGGGCAAGCTTGTCGCAACGCTGTAAGTGACTTGCCCCGGGCAGGGCAAGCTTGCCGCAACACGGTAAGTAACTTGCCCCGAGGCAGGGCAAGGTTAGTTGCCGATCCGTTGCACCCCAATCAAGCGGTCGTACCGCTCGCCGAAGGGGCGGTGATACACCAAAATGAGGTATTCGTTTTCGGTCTCGTGGAAGTTGCCCTCGCTGCGCGACGTGGTGCCGGCGGTGGCCTCGGGGGCGAGGTAGAGATACTGATAGTTGTAGGCGCCTTGCTTGAGCAGCAGGGTGCACTCGTACCAATCTTCGTCGGCGTTGTAGACTAAGCGGTTGGCTTCGGTGAAGGTGTGGTTGGTGAGGTCGCCGTCGAGGTAGAAACTGCCCGCCCCAAGGGGCGCGGACGGGCGGAAGGCAAAATGGGTGAGCAGGTAGTCGGCCTCGATGTCGCTGCTCTCCACCGCACGGTCGTAGCGGATGAGGAACCGCCCGTTTTGGTCTTGGTCGTAGCTGTAATTCAAGAGGCGCGGGAGGTCAATCGGCAGCGTGGCGTGGTAGTAGGGGGCGTGGTAGCTGATGTGGTCGACCCCGCGCATGGGAGCGTGCAGGTTGACCGTCTCGAAACGGCGATATTCGTTGCCGGCCTCGAAGATGAGGGCGCGGTTGTGCTCGTAGCGCAGTTGGTCGGCGCCGACAAACGAGGGGGTGAGGCCGCCGGCGCGGTTGTCGGTACGGTTGTTCTGATAGACATACACCTTTAGCTCTTGCCCGGGATGGCGGATGGAGTAGCCCTTGTGGAAGAGGGTGAAGCTGACTTGCTGGTGCGTCTTGTTGCGGTCGATGTCGGTGTCGCTGCTCACGCGGGCGGCAATCTGCACGGCGGGTTCCACTATCTTGAAGCAGGCGGTGAAGGCGGGGTGGTCGCGCCCCTCATCTTCGTCGTAGACGGTGATGCGGTAGTTGCCCGACAGCGTGGGGGAGACGTCGCGGTTGGGCAGCATCAGGGAGTAATGTGTGTAGGGTAGGGTGGTGTTCACCGAAGGGTCGGCGGTTTCGATGAGGTTGTCGTTGAAACCTTGCAGGTATTCGGTCTCGCTGAGGTCGGAAGGAGTGCCTTCGGCATCGCAATGGGTGAGGATATAGCGGTAGCGGTGGATGTCGTGGGTGAGACCGTCGAACGACAGCTCGAGGCGGTCGTCGCTTCCCAAGCGGATGACGGGAGGCAGGCGGAAATCACCGTTCACCCTCAGGCGCACCGTGTGGAACTGGGGTTGCAAGAGGCGGATATGCTGCGCATGCACGCCGCACCAGAGTGGTAGTAGGGTAAGGAGGGTGAAGATGCTTTTCATGGGTGGAATAGAAGAAGTAAAAGGGGCGCAGACCCGCTACGCCCCTTGGTGAAAAATAGGTGATTACGAACCGGCTTGCGCCTCTTTGACCATTTGCTCGCTGGCAAACATGTAGACCTCCACGCGTCGGTTTTGGTCGGCGGTCTTGGTTTCGTCGTACTGGTTGTAGCCCACGCCTTCCACCTGCTTGAACTGGGCGGGCGATACGCCACACTCCTGCAGGTAGTTCTCCACGCTGTAGGCACGCTCTTTCGAGACTTTGATGTTGGCCTCGTAGGTGCCCACCTTGTCGGTGTGACCGATGATGGCAATGTCGGTGGTCTTGTCGCTCCGGAGAATCTCGGCCAACTGTCTGAGCGAGGCTTTGGAGGTGTTGTTCAAGCTGGCAGAGTTAAACCCGAAAAGGATGCCCGAATCGAAAGAAACCTTCACGGCGGCCAGCCCGTTGTTGTCGGTGACCTGCTCCACTTGAGCACCCTCAATCTTGGCGGCTTCGGCCGCTTTCTTGTCCATCTTCTTACCGATGACCACGCCGGCGCCTGTGCCTACGGCTGCACCCAGTGCCGCCCCGATGGCTGCGCCTTTGCCCTTGCCGAGCAGTCCGCCGATGATGGCGCCGGCAGCTGCTCCCGAGCCACCGCCAATGATGCCACCCTTGGTGGTGTTGTTCATGCTGGCGCAACTGGCCCACAGCAATGCACCGCAAAGAAGCAGTGCCGATACTTTCATTTTCTTCATACTGTTGTTTGTTTAAAAAGTGAGTTAATTATTTAAGTTACAGAAAGTTGTTATAACACAAAGATTTTATTTTATGTTCAGCCAAGCACCCGCTTCTTCACCACAAGGAACCAACCGCTCAAGACTATTCCCTTGGCGATGGTGGTTCCGCACACCGCCCACCAGATGGCATCCACGCCCATTCCCATGCCGGCCAGCACCAGTGCCACCGGAATGCGCATATAATTAAAGGTAATGCTCACGATGGCGGGCGGCACCGTACGCCCCAATCCGTAGAAGACTCCCTGCATGGTGATTTCCACCATCATGAAGAGCTGCGAGTAGCCGTCGATGCGCAAGTAGTCGCCCCC
The DNA here is from genome assembly GCA_031262785.1 of Prevotellaceae bacterium. GTDB lineage: Bacteria > Bacteroidota > Bacteroidia > Bacteroidales > Bacteroidaceae > Bacteroides. The sequence goes on along the minus strand of JAISHB010000087.1, from coordinate 7,611 downwards.
CACGCGGTAGGCCTCCGGCTCGGGAACGAAAATCGAGAACACCTCACTGCCGAAGCAGATAAAGAGCAACGATCCGAAGATGCCGAAGACGAACGTGATGCGCAGCATGGCGTAGAGTGCCTGCAACACACGCTCTTTGCGTCCGGCGGCGTAGTTTTGGGCGATAAACGCACTCAGGGCGGTGGAGAATCCCTGTGCGGTGTTCCACGTGATGGCCTCGATTTGTCCGCCGGTGGTGAAGGCCATCAGTCCGATGTGTCCGCCTTGGGTGGAGGCGGTGCGCGAAAGGAACATGCTGACGAACGAAAAGAGCGTGTTGAGTGCGGCCACGGGCAGTCCCAACTTAAAGATGCGGCGGGTGTATCGCTTCTGGAGCGGGGCGAACAGCGCAAAGCCTCCCAACAGATTGTCTTTGCGGCGCAGGCGGTAGAGAAAGATACCCAGCACCGTGGCTTGCGACAACCACGTGGCCAGTGCCGCCCCCGTGCTTCCCCATCCCATGCCGAAGATGAGCAGCGGGTCGAGCACCATGTTCAAAAGCAGTCCGGTGCTGCTGATGAAGAAGGGAATCTTGCTGCGTCCGGCCGCATTGTAGATGCCGGTGACGGCTGCCGAGAGGAAGGCCAGCGGAAAGCCCGTGGCCACGATGCGCAGGTAGACGGCCGATTCGTCGGTGATGTGAGGCGCCAGGCGGAAGAGTTGCAGCACCGGCTTGGCCAGCACCAACAGCAAGAGGCCGCAGGTCACCGAAATGAGCAGGGCAATGGTGAGGTTGTGCGAGGCGTAGCTGCGCGCATCGTGCTCGTTGTGGGCGCCGATGGCTTGGGCGACGCTCACCTCGGCTCCCACCTTGTTGAGCAGTGAGAGGGAGGCCATCAGCCACATCAAGATGCCCGCCGCTCCCACGGCGGCCACCGACTCACTGCCCAATCGTCCCACCCAGGCCATGTCGGTGAGGCTGTAGGCCATCTGGATAAACGACGTGGCCATGATGGGCATGGCCAAGTTGAAGAGTTGGCGGTAGATGGGGCCGGTGGTCAGGTTTTTGGTTCCTTGCATCAGGGTGTAGGGTTGCGGGCGTGAGGGTTAGCGGAGCAGGACGCCGGGCGTGGCTTTGCGGGCAATGGAAGCCGCACCCTCTTGGGCGCGAACGGAAAGCGCGCCGCCTTCGGCGCTGCGGGTGGAGGTCTGGTCGATTTGCGCGAGGGCGGCCTGCAGGAGTCGTTCATTCGGATTGCCCAGCGGGTAGGTGGGATAGATGCGGTCGACATAGCCGTCGGCATCGTAGCCGAACACCTCGTGCAGGCGAACGTCGGGAGCCAGCCCGTCGGCATAGTCGCCAAACCCCTGCGAGTTGTAGATACTGCATACGATGGGGTGCATCCGCCACTGTTTGGCTGCGTCGGTATATTCCACCGACCCCACATTCTTGCCGGCTGTTTGCCAGCCCACGACCACCACCTCCATGTAGGGGCGCAGCGAGTTGATCACCATCTCGCTGGCCGAAGCCGACTGCTCGCTGGTGAGTACGTAGAGGCGTTTGAGACCAAGGTTGCGGATGGAGCGGACAACGGCATCGTCGGCACGGAAGTGTTCGGTGCGTCCGTTGTTGTATTTCAGATAGCCCAGCTCTTGTCCCATGGCGTTGGCAGGGCAGAGCATGGTGCAGAGCAGCACGGCGCAGGTGAGTTCGCCGCCGTTGTTGTAGCGGAGGTCGAGCACAAACTCGTCGACCTGGCCGCTAAACTGGTTGGAGAGTTCGATGAGCCGGTCGTTGTACGAGGTGTCGCCTTCCACTCCTTCCACACCCGTCTCAAACTGATTGTAGACTAAGTAGGCCACCCGCTTGCCGCGGTTGCTGTGAAGAATGCTCCACAGATGAACGGGATGGTCGTTTACCGGACGTGCCGCGGCTATGGAGACTTTGCGCGGATTGCCAAACTGGTTGCCGTCGTGGCGCACCACGGTGAAGGTGTGGGCGGCACCCTCCCCGATAAGCAAAAGGTCGTTGATGGCTTGCCCCTCTATCTGCACAATCCAGTCGCCACGCTCCAGTCCGGCTTCGTAGGCGGGCGATCCCTCCAGGACATACTCTACAAAGACATAGTAGTCATATTTGCGGGTATCCTTGTTGTACACCACCAACGATTGATACTCAAAGCCGTAGGAGGCCTGGTCGTTGATGTAGCCGCGGGTGTCGGGCTGACCCAACTCTTCGATGTAGGAGTAGTAGGTATGCCTTCTCACTCCGTTCACGTCGGTGTAGTCTTTGCCGTCTTTGCGTGAAAGCAACGAGGGGAAAAACTCGGCCGGCGCAAGGGCGTAGTCCAGGAGTTTGGATGCCGGTATTTCACTGTTCCAGAGGTAATTCTTGCGCAAGGTGTTTTCAATCCACTCGATGGTGGCGCGTTCGCCTTCGGCGGGAAGATGTGATTCCTTTTCGCAAGCACAAAGCGAAAAAAGAAGGCTGCAGAGCAATAGGTTTTTGGCGTTCATATTATAGATGATTATAACTACGGCGCAAATGTACGGCATATTTTTATGTTTTTTGTACCTTCGCCTCCGCAATCTTATTACCCAAGCGTATGAATGTGAAGATGGAAGAGAGTTGGCGCCTCCGTTTACAGCCCGAGTTTGACAAAGAATATTTTCGCCTCCTGGCCGATTTTGTGCGCGGGGAGTATCGTACACAAACAATCTATCCGCCCGGAGGGATGATTTTCCGGGCGTTAGACTCGTGCCCCTTCGACCGCGTGAAGGTGGTATTGCTCGGACAAGACCCCTATCCGGGACAGGGGCAGGCGCACGGCCTCTGTTTTTCGGTGAACGACGGCGTGGCTTTTCCGCGCTCGCTGGTTAATATCTTCAAGGAAATCGCCGACGACGTGGGCGTTCAGCCGCCCGCCTCGGGCAATCTCATGCGCTGGGCACAGCAGGGTGTGTTGCTGCTCAATTCGGTGCTCACCGTGCGCGCCGGCCAGCCCGCTTCGCATCAAAATCGCGGATGGGAAACCTTCACCGACGCCGTGATTCGCCTGTTGGCCGAAGAGGGCAACCATTTGGTGTTCATTCTCTGGGGAGCTTACGCCCAACGCAAGGGCGCTTTTATCGATCGCAGCCGCCATTTGGTGCTCACCTCGGCACATCCTTCGCCCTTGTCGTGCACCAAGTTCTTCGGCAATCACCATTTCAGTCAAACCAATGCCTACCTGCTTGCACAGGGGAAAACACCCATCGCATGGTAGCGCGGCAACAAACAGAACCAATCGTACCCGTGGATGATACCTATTATATGAAGCAAGCCCTGATGGAAGCCCAAACGGCGGCCAAAGAGGGAGAAGTACCCGTGGGCGCAGTGGTGGTGTGCGGCGGACGCATCATAGCCCGCGCCCACAATCTAACGGAACGGTTGACCGACGTCACCGCTCATGCCGAGATGCAAGCCATCACGGCCGCCTCGTCGTTTCTGGGCGGGAAATACCTGCATGAATGCACCCTCTACGTCACCGTGGAACCTTGTGTGATGTGCGCCGGAGCCATTGCGTGGGCGCAAACCGGCCGATTGGTCTATGGGGCGGCCGACGACAAGCGGGGCTACCGGCGCTTTGCCCCGCAAGCACTGCACCCGAAAACCGTGGTGGTGGAAGGGGTGATGGCCGAGGTGTGCGCCGGGCTGATGAAACAGTTCTTTTTCGACAGGCGGTAGGGAAAAGATTGTATGTTTATAGAATAAAGTTGTTTGATTGATTACAAAGCAGATTCACCTTCGTCTGCCTTAAAAATCACATAGTTGCGCAAAGAAGGCTACTGAATGAATAATAGAAAACATTCCATTCCAGTTAGGCAACCGATTTGTCGATTATAGTTAAGCTCCTCTTTACTAAGTAGAACGCAATAAAATGAACCGGCTTCAAGGATCTCGAAAAACGACCGAACATAGCGGGCTACTCTTTGAATCTCCTCAAAGAACAGTTTTGGCGTGCCCGTTGGTCAGCGCTACCGGAAGGGCTGCCGTTACTCCCAAGTGCAGATTCCGGATTTCCCGTATGTTATGCTGTAACCCCATCCCAGGGGCAGTTGTGCTGCTCTTTCTCTGGACGGGTTGCGCCTCTCAGAAAAAAGTTTCCTACCTGCAGGATGTGCCTGCGCAGTATGAACAGCTCATCGAAACGGAGTACGAACCCGACATTCAGCCGGATGACATGCTCTATATCGTGGTGAACAGCCGCGAACAGGAGCTGGCCAGGATGCTCAATCTTCCGCTCATTACCAATTATGTGAGCGGCACGAGCATCCATCATGGCTGGACATTGGGCTATTCCGTAGATAAAAACGGAAACATCAACTTCCCGCAATTGGGACGCATCAAAGCGGCAGGTATGACCTGTACCGAACTCAAAGAGTATCTGCAAAAGCGGTTGGTGGAGAGCGGCTTGGTCAAAGACCCGACCGTGACCATACAGTATCTCAATTTCAGCGTGTCGGTTATCGGCGAGGTCGCCAAACCGGGAACGTTTAACGTGTCCGGCAATCGCATCACCGTGCTGGATGCCATCAGTCAGGCGGGTGATTTAACCATCTACGGAAAGCGTGACAACGTGCGGGTAATCCGCGAAGAAAACGGCAAGCGAACCATCGCCACACTCGATTTGCGCAGCGGGGAGATTTTCACCTCGCCCTACTACTACCTGCATCAAAACGACGTGGTTTACGTAGAACCCAACCGCGTGAAGGCCGGACAGCGTGAAATCAACCAAAACCGCACCATCGGCACCTTTGCCTCCATCGTTTCGGTGCTCATCTCGCTGGCGGTACTGATTTGGAAATAGGGAATTCATTCATTCGCAGAACCAATAGTGGGCATACGGTATGGTAAAAGAGAGATCGCATGATTTCGATTTCGTCGAGGGGCGCGAGAGCCGTTCGGACGATAGCATTGTCGTGGCCGACTTGCTGGATTCGCTGATGCGCTATCGCGCCTGGTTCATGCTTTCGGTAACGGTTTGCGTGCTGTTGGGTATGCTCTATCTGTACCGCTCGCCGCAAAGGTATAAACGCACCGCCACCATTCTGGTGAAAGACGACAAGAAGAGTAACAGCATGGGCGAGGCGGCTGCCTTTCAGGATATCCTCAAATTCGGAACCGGTACGGTGGAGAACGACATCGGATTCTTCAGGAGCAAACGTCTGATGAGGATGGTCAGCGACCGGCTTCGTTTGGATGTGAGCTATAAAGTGCGCAACGGATTGTGCCGAAACGAGCTTTTTACCACCACCCCCTATATTGTGGATTTTCCCGACGCCCTGCCGCGGGAGACATTCTCCTTCACCCTTACGCCGCAAGCCGACGGAACCGTACTGCTGGAAGAGCTGGCAGCCGGTGGGAGGATCTTCTGGGAAATTCTTACCGCAACCCCCGGAGAACTCCTCGACACGCCGCTCGGGCAGATGAAGGTGACTCAAACAGCCTACATGACGCCCGCCTACGTAGGCATTCCTATCTATGTGACAAAAGGAGACCGGAAAGCCATCTCGGACGGCTACAATCAAAGACTCTCCGTGGAGATTGCCCACAAACAGTCTGCGCTGGTCAACCTCACGCTCGAGGATGAGAACGCACTGCGGGCACAGGCGGTTATCGACACGCTCATCGGAGTCTATAACGAGGATGCCATACAAGACAAAAACACCATTGTAAACGCCACTGCCAACTTCATCAACGAACGCCTTTGTGTGATAGAGAAAGAGCTGGATGAGGTGGACGGAAAGGTAGAGAACTACAAACGGATACATCACTTGACAGATATTGCCTCACAAAGTGATATTGTGCTTCAGTATGCGGGAAAGCTGGAAGCAGAGAAACTCAGTGTGGTGAATCAACTCAACATGGCACAATACCTCGAGCGCTATCTTCGGGATGCCGACAAAACAGAGGAGCCGTTGCCGGCGGGCATTGGCATCAGCGACGCAGGCATCCAGAGCCAGATTTCGGCCTATAACGCGGAACTGATCAAGCGCAATAAATACATTACCCATAGCAGTCCGGGAAATCCGCTTGTACAAGACATGAATGCCACCCTGCAGAGCATGAGAATCTCGCTGCAAAATGCGATGAAAAACCTGATCACCGACCTGGAAATCCAACAACGCAATATGCTGCTCAAAGAGCAGGAATATGAACAGAAGATTCAGAACGTGCCGGCACTCCAAATGGAGGTGGTGAGCATTGAGCGCGAACAGAAAATCAAGGAGGAGCTTTATCTCTATCTGTTGGAGAAAAAGGAGGAAAACGCCCTGCAACTGATCATCACCCAGAGTAACTGCCGCATCGTTGATCCTGCCGATGGATCGGAACAGCCGGTCTCTCCCCGCAAATTGGTTATTATCGCCGCCTCCCTGATGCTGGGACTGTTCCTTCCGGCCGGCTTTCTTTATGTCCGTTCCCTGTTCAACACCCGCGTACACACCCGAAAAGAGGTGAAGGATGCGCTCAACATACCCTTTTTGGGCGAGATTCCCCAAAAGAGTCGTTCGTATGCCAAAGACCTGGTGGTGCAATCGGGCGGTGGCGAATGTATCAACGAAGCCTTCAGGCTGCTGCGCGACAACATGGATTTCATGTCCGCCGACGAGTCGGGCGGAGCCAAGGTGGTGCTGCTCACCTCTTTCAATCCCAACTCGGGAAAAACGTTCATCGCCGGCAATCTGGCCATGAGTATGGCGCTGGCCGGCGCCCGCGTCTTGCTGATAGACATCGACCTGCGTAAGGGAAGCGCCACGCGCAAATGGGGGGCGGGAATTGCGCAACCGGGGCTGTCGACCTACCTGAGCGGACAGCAAAGTGAGGTTCAAGAACTGATTGTTCCGTGGGAAAACGACCATGCTCGGGTCGATCTCCTCCCCACCGGTCCGTTGCCGCCCAATCCGGCCGAACTGCTGCGAAGCAATCGGCTCGATGTGTTGCTGTCCGCCCTCCGCCAGAGCTACGACTACATCGTGATAGACAATCCGGCCTATGGCATGGTCACAGATACGTCGCTTTGTCTCCGGCTGGCCGGACAGGTGTTGTTTGTGATGCGTGCCGGCCTGTTCGACAAACGCCTGCTTCCCGACGTGCAGGAGCTTTACGATTCGGGAAAATTGACCCGCATGGGACTGGTGCTTAATGGAGTCAAGCTCGAAAACAACCGATACGGATATGGATACGGGTACGGATATGGCTATAAGTATGCTTACGGGGCTGAAAAGAATGCGGGAAGGCCTCGGTTGTGGCGCCGGCTTTTGGGGGTGTGAGTTGTTCGGAGTATTTCGTAAAGGATGAAACGACCAAGCAACCGGAAAGAATACTTTTGTTTTGTGCGCAAAGATACTGATTAATCCGTATCTTTGCGCTGTATTTAAAACAAAATATGAAGAAGTACTTGGAAGAATTTCATAAATTGAAGCTTTTTGGAAAGCAAGAAGCCGTTGGTATTATCAAGGATGCGAATAGTGCGAAAGATCTTTTGCGACGTTACAAACAGGATGGATTTCTCTCGCAGGTACGGCGCAATCTCTATGTAGCAACCGACTTGGGTACCAAAAGTAGTATTGCTACTCCATTCGAGATAG
>JAISHB010000081.1 GCA_031262785.1 Prevotellaceae bacterium | reverse complement strand
GAAGAGCCAATGCCTGCATTGCGAGGATTCTCTGTTCCTACGGATGTTATTATGATGAGGGTACTCGACAATCCTCCTATCAAACCCGGTGGTTCCTCGGACGAAGATCAGATAACGCCGATATATTGATAGTGTATGCCCCGCGGTCACGGATTCTTCATCCGATAGACCACAATCACCGGATTATCATCCTCCTTCAGAGAACGAACCTTTTCGAGGTCGGCTTGACTCATCAGCCTTTCGTCCAAGAGATGCGACAGGTAGCCGGGGTCGGCTACGAAATAGAAACAGCCGTCTTGCATCAACACCGACGACTTGAAAGACCAGGATTTCCACGGATCCGGGTTGGCAAATACGGTGGTTTTGTTCAGCTTCTTGTCGCGATAGGCCACGCAGTGCTTATCCTCGTAAATAAAAGTAGCCCAACTGCTATGCTCCAGATCGTATTTTTCATCGGGGTAGGCATAATGCTTATGTTCATCGGTGTAACGGGTTCCCACCCGCTTCACCTCTTTAGTAAATAGTCCATCGAGAAGTTTGCCTGGCCAAAATCGAGTTGAAGAACCGGCGTCACTTCTAATTGGTCGGTTACCTTATAAAGTGTGTTCGAGGGATAATTCGGGTCGTAGTAGAGTGTCCGGTTATACCAGTACAGATCTTCCGCTCTTGTGCTCATAAATTGCGGAAGCTGCCGATTCGACAATGTTTTGAATACCCGCTGCTGCTCTTTGGAGTAGAATTTGAATTTGACACTCCCGCGGTCGTTACCAGCCAGCAGAAACGTGTCTGAGTTGAGCTTTGCAATGCGTATTACCGGCAAAATATCTTCCGGTAGTGCATGAACGGATACGACTCCTTTGGGATAGCGATACTGTTTCATCTTGCGCACAAAGGCATCGAAGATAACCAACGTTCCGTCGTCTTGCACATTGAAAGTTTGCGCCAAAATGTATTCGTTCGGGCCTCCACCGTTGCTACCTTTGGTGGTATAGAGAAAACGACCGATTGAAGATCTATTTTCCACACCAACTCATTTTCGGGTGTAGCTTGCCGACTGCAGGATGTCGGTAAAAGAAGACAAATCAGGCACGTCAGCAAGGAGTGCCAATGTGTATGGTACGTCATGATTTGGGATTAACATTTAAAGTTACTACTCTTTTTTCGATGAGATTTCGGCGTAAAGATAGGTAGGTTTTATGAAACTACTTACGTACCTTTGCGTCAACATTTAATCCGAATAGAAAAAAATGGGAGAACAGTTGATGAATTGGTGCGGAAGGCTGTGGCAAACTTGGCTCAGTGTAGTCAAGATTGTGCTGCAATCGAAACTATGCACGCCCCTGCCCGCTGCCTTCAAGAATCCGCACGAATTGCTCATACTGGCCAACGGCCCGTCGCTGAGCACGACCCTTTCCCGGGCGGCACCGTTTGTGGCTGATAAGACCTTGCTCGCCGTCAATTTCTTTGTGACTTCTCCGCTTTATGAAACACTTCGTCCCGAACTCTACCTGATTGCCGACCCGCTCTTCTGGATTGTGCCCGAAAAGCGCGTGCAGCTCTTCGGGACGCTAAAAGAAAAAACCGTGTGGAACCTCACGCTCTTCGTGCCCGTGCGTGCACGCCGCAACCAGCAGTGGCAACCGCTGTTGGCGGGCAATCCGCATATCCGGCTTTGCTTTTACAACACCACACCGGTGGAAGGATTTCAGAGTTTCTGCAACGCAGTGTTCCGACGCGGTTGGGGCGTTCCCCGTCCGCACAATGTGCTGATTCCCTCCATTGCCGTTGGGCTCAGGCTGCCGTTCCGCACCATTTACTTGGCCGGTGCCGACCATTCGTGGCTGCCCGAGATTACGGTGACCGACCACAATGTGGTGTTGATGCATCAAAAGCATTTCTACGACGCCAACCATTCGCAGGCGGCCACCGTCACGCAGGAAAATCTGCACTCGGCACGGCTGCACACCATTTTATACCACATGTATGTGGCTTTTAAGTCCTACTTTGTGTTGGAGGCTTATGCCCGGCATCTGGGTAAAGAGATTCTCAATATCACGCCTCATTCTTATATTGACGCTTTTAAACGCATGAACCCATAAACGTATGACTCACCCGGACGGCATCATTCTTCAGGCGCGCACCGGCTCCACGCGCCTTCCCCATAAAATCCTGCTCCCGTTCTACGGCAGCGAGCGCATCATTGATATACTGATTCATCGTATAAAGGAGACATGCCCCACCCTGCCTCTGATTTTAGCCACTACCACCCGAGGACAAGACGACGTGCTGGCCGACATTGCACGCCAGGCAGGCATCGGCTGTTTCCGCGGCGACGAAGAAGATGTGCTTGCGCGCTTCATCGGCGCGGCCGAACAATTCAATCTTCGCCGCATCGTGCGGGTCTGTTCCGACAATCCGTTTCTCTGCGCCGACACCTTTGCCGCCATGCTGGCCGCAGACGATGCCGCGCCGGCCGATTACACGGCCTACGCCACCAGCCAGGGAAAACCCACCATTCAATCACACCTCGGACTCTTTGCCGAATTAACCACGCTCGATGCCCTGCGGCGCGCTGCGGCCGCTACGCGCCAGAAGCGCTACACCGAACACGTAACCATCTATCTCTATACGCACCCCGAGCAATTCACACTTCAGTTGCTACCGCTGCCCGATGAGCTGAAACAACGCACCGATTTGCGCTTCACGCTCGACACGGCCGAAGATTTTTCGCTGCTGCAAATGCTCTATGCCCGGTGGCGGGAGCATCCCGCCGGCGCATCGGTGCAAACGCTGCTCGAATTGGTACAATCCCATGAAGAGTGGCTGGATAAGATGAAAGAGAACATCCAAAAGAATCAAAAATGAGTACCTACATTATCGGCGAAATAGGCCAGAATCACAACGGATCGGTCGACATCGCCAAGTTGATCGTCGATCTGGTGTCGCGCCCCGTACGCGAAGAGGTTTTCGGCATCGATCTGCGTCCGATGGACGCGGTAAAACTCACCAAGCGTGATTTAAGCGAAGAGCTGACCGCCTCACAAATGCATCGTCCCTACCCTTCGCCCCACTCCTTCGGTGCCACTTACGGCGAACATCGTGCGGCACTGGAGCTGACCGACGAGGAACATTTCGAGGTGTATCGACACGCCAAACGATTGGGATTGGATTTCGTCGAGACGCTCTGCTCGCGCGGTTGTCTTTCACTATTGAAACTATTTACACCCGACCGCCTGAAGGTGGCGAGCCGTGATTTGACCAACCTGCCGCTGCTGGAGGCGATGGCCGAAACGCACATTCCGATGATACTCTCCACGGGCATGGCCGGAGAAAAAGAATTGGACGAGGCACTCGAAACCATCACCCCTCACCACGAACAGATCAGCATCTTACACTGTGTCTCGCAATATCCCACGCATCCCGACAACTTGCATCTTCGCACCATCCCCTACCTCAAGAAACGCTACGGAGAGCGATTCCGCATCGGATTCTCCGACCATACCATCGGCATTGCCGCACCGGTGGTGGCAGTGGGTATGGGCGCCGAAATCATCGAGAAACATGTCACGATAGACCGTCGCATGAAGGGAACCGACCAGCAAGGATCGCTCGGCCCCGACGGTGTGAACCGCATGATTCGCGACATCCGCATCGCCGAGCGCTGGATGCAGGGAGACGAAGCCCTTACCATCGAGGCCGCCACCGATGAGGCGCGCAGGAAGCTCGAACGGTCCATTGCCGCCAAGCATGAATTGGCAGTGGGGCACGTCATCACCGAAGAAGACCTCTGTCTGCTCAGTCCGGGCGACGGCATCCGATGGACAGACCGCCGCTTGATGATTGGACACACGGTGAGGGTTAGCGTGCCCGAGGGTGAACTTATCTATCCCGCCAACGTGCAATGAAGACCGCGGCCGTTGTCATTCTCTACCACCCCGACCGGCGGGCGATGGAAAACATAGCCCGTCACCGTCCGCTGGTGGATGAATGGATCACGTGGGACAATACGCAGCACAATGTAGGCATCGGCCGCGCCCTCAACGAAGCCATCGCCGTTGCCCGCCGCCGGGGCTGTACCCATCTGCTCACACTCGACCAAGACAGCCGGTTTGCCGATGGCGAACTGACGCGTTACCTGCAGGCCATCGCCGCACGCGACGACCGTGAAAGCGCCATCTTCTCGACCAACTATTACCTGGCCTCGCAGCAAAACAGTTACTATCCCGTCACACACAGCGTGGAGCGCGTGGCCACGGCCATGACCAGCGGCAGTGTCTATCCGCTGGCGCTCTTTGACGCGCTCGGCCTCTTTCGGGGGGAGTTGTTCGTCTGGGGCATCGACATGGAGTTTTCGTGGCGGGCGGCACGCCAAGGAATCCCCACGCTCTGCTTTCGCGACGTGTTACTCGAGCATAATTTGGGCTATCAACGCCGCAAACACCGGTTGCTGGGGCGCGAAGTGTTTCCCAACGAATATCCGTCCGATCGCACCTACTACAACGTGCGCAACGGCATCCTTCTACACCGTCTCTACCCTGCGGAATTACCCCTTTGTCCGCACCTACGCTATCACCTCTACAAACGCATCGTGTTCGTACTGCTCTACGAAAAGCAGAAGGCAGCCAAGTTGCGCGCTCTCTACCAGGGGTGGCGTGACGGTCGGAGCGGCGTATGGGGAAAACGAAAGAAATGAAGAATTAAGAATGATAAAATTGGTTGCTGGTATGAAAACTTTTCAACTTCCTAAATTGGTGATTACCGACATCGACGGCGTGTGGACCGATGGCGGCATGTATTACACAGCCCAGGGCGACGTGATGAAGCGTTTCAGCGTGAAAGACGGCTGGGGCGTGATTTTTCTGCAGCAGTTGGCCATTCCACTGGCCATCTTCACCGGCGAGAACAGTGAGATTGTGACTCGCCGTGCCGAAAAGCTGAAGATTGAACATTGCTACACCGGTGTGAGCGACAAATACACCCAAGCGTGCACGCTTTGCAGGGAGTTGGGCATCACGCTCTCCGAAGTAGCCGCCATAGGCGACGATTTGAATGACCTGCGCCTGCTGCGCGCCGTAGGGTACAGTGGTGCACCCGCCAACGCGGCCGACTATATTAAACAAGAGGTCGATTTCATCACCCGCGCCCAGGGTGGTAACGGTGCGTTCCGTGAGTTTGTGGAAAGCATCCTCGACAACCAGCGGCTGATCCGAAAAATAGTTGAATCCTACTACTAAACGAGTGCTCCGAGCGACGCAAATCGCCCCCGATTCACCTTAGGCGACGATCGTCCAGCCTGTTACAGCTTGAATTTATTGATGCAGTCGATGTAGGCCTCTACCGAAGCGGCGATGATGTCGGTGTTGGCACCGAAACCGTAGTAGATCTGCTTGTCGTATTCCACCTGCATGTGCACCTTTCCCATGTCGTCGCTTCCTTTGCTGATGGCCTGGATGGTGAACTCCTTGAGTTGCATCTGTCGGTCGATAATCTTCTTGAGTGCCTTGATGGCGGCATCGACCGGTCCGTTGCCCGAGGCGGCGGCCTCGAACTTTTCGCCCGCGATGTTCAAGCCGAGGCTGGCCACCGAGCGCACGCCCACGCCGCTGGTTACCTGCAGATAGTCGAGCTGGATGCGGCGGTTGTGCGAACGGTCTACACCGGCCAGGATGAGGATATCGTCGTCGTTGATCTCTTTCTTCTTGTCGGCCAGCTGCAAAAAGGAGTCGTAGATGCGGTCGAGCACGTTGCCCTCGAGCTGTACGCCCAGGGTAGCCAGCCTGTTCTTCAAGGCGGCACGCCCGCTGCGCGCGGTCAGCACGATGGAGCTGTCGTCGATGCCCACATCGTGCGGATTGATAATCTCGTAGGTCTGCACATTCTTAATCACCCCGTCTTGATGGATGCCCGAGGAGTGGGCGAAGGCGTTGCGCCCCACGATGGCCTTGTTGGGTTGCACGGGCATGTTCATCAGACTCGAAACCAACCGGCTGGTGGGATAGATTTTCTGCGTATTGATGTTGGTTTCGATGGGGATGTTGCGGTGACACTTCAAAATCATGGCAATCTCCTCGAGCGAAGTGTTGCCGGCACGTTCGCCGATGCCGTTGATGGTGACTTCGGCCTGACGTGCACCAGCCAGGATGCCGGCCATGGTGTTGGCCGTGGCCATCCCCAGGTCGTTGTGGCAGTGAGTGGAGAGGATGACGCGGTCGATGCCCTCGACATGCTCCATCAGGTAGCGAATCTTGTCGCCATACTCCGAAGGGAGGCAGTAACCCGTGGTATCGGGGATGTTCACCACGGTAGCACCCGCGGCAATCACGGCTTCGACCACGCGTGCCAGGTATTCGTTGTCGGTGCGTCCGGCATCTTCGGCGTAAAACTCCACATCCTCCACGTAGCGTCGGGCATACTTCACGCAGGCTGCCGCACGCTCCAGTATCTCCTGGCGCGTGGAGTTGAACTTGTAGCGGATGTGTTCGTCGCTGGTGCCGATGCCCGTGTGGATACGTTTATGCTTGGCGTAACGCAGTGCCTCGGCAGCCACGTCAATGTCTTTCTCGACGGCACGCGTCAGGGCGCAAATAACCGGCCAAGTCACCGCCTTGGAGATTTCAATGACCGACTGGAAGTCGCCCGGACTCGACACGGGGAATCCCGCCTCAATGATGTCTACTCCCAAAGCCTCGAGGGCTTTGGCTACCTGGATTTTCTCTACCGTGTTGAGCTGGCAACCCGGTACTTGCTCGCCATCGCGCAGCGTGGTGTCGAAGATGAAAAGTTTCTGTTGCATATTGCTTGTTGTGAGATTAAAAAAAGCCTCTCTCACGCTGGAAGTGAGAGAGGCTTTGGGTTGATGGAGAATTTCCTTTTACCTGTCGGCACACAACAAGCTCACTTCCGGCCAAGAGGTCGGTAGTAGGCTGTGTAGTAGCTGACGGATGCCAAAGGAGTTCATTCTTATTTCTTTTTTGTTTTAATTGGGCGCAAAGGTAAAGAGAATATTGATTCTGGCAAACGAATCGACACTATTTCCGCTCATCTGCTTACGAATTATTACTTTTCGATGCGAATTCGGGCATCCACAGCCACCACATCAGTCTGGGTGGCTAACAAAGGATTGATGTCCATCTCCTTAATCTCGGTAGCGAAGCGAAGCAACGTGGAAAGGCGTACAATCACCTCGGCGAAGCGCGCTTCGTTGACGCCCTTCTGTCCGCGGGTTCCTTGGATGATTCTATAAGCGCGCAACGAATGTATCATCGAGTAAGCCTCCTCGTACGACAAGGGCGCCAAACCCGAAGAGACATCCTTGAGCACTTCCACGAAGATACCGCCCAAGCCGCAAAGCACCACGTGCCCGAACTTAGCTTCATACTTGGCACCGACAAAAAGTTCGGTGCCTCCGAGCATCGGCTGCACCAAGACGGCGGTCACCTCGGGCAATCGCATCATGCGGTCGAACTCGAGCGCCAGATGTTGCTCCCCTTTAATGTTGAGGGTGACTCCGCCAATGTCCGATTTATGCACGGGACCCACCACCTTGGCCACCACGGGAAATCCGATGCGTCGGGCAAAAGCCAGCAGCTCTTTTTTGTTGTCCGAGACAAACTCGCTGACCATGC
This sequence comes from Prevotellaceae bacterium, assembly GCA_031262785.1. Classification (GTDB taxonomy): domain Bacteria; phylum Bacteroidota; class Bacteroidia; order Bacteroidales; family Bacteroidaceae; genus Bacteroides. Next base: position 57,180 of record JAISHB010000081.1, on the reverse strand, counting down.
GGATGCCTGCGGCCTGCAGCAAATCCTGCACACAACCTGGCGGGATGTAGCCGTCGGTGGGAATACCGTCGATGATGCGCCGGATGCGGGGCACATCCACCCCGAAGAGTTCTATTTCGCCCGAGGCGGGACGCGCCACGTTCATGATACGTGCCAAGGCAGTACCCAGCGTCACCTCGTCAGCAAAGTTCACATGCCCCTTTCCCAAGAAGGCTGCCACTTCGGCACCGGCAGTATTTATGGAAGGAAGGATGGGGAAGATGGGCTTCCGGCACGTTTTCATTTTGCGGTCGAGCACGTCATACATATCATACATGGTGACCAATCCGGGCGTGCCGAAGATAGCCAGCACGGCATCAATGTCCGCGAACTTCTCTTCGCAATACTCCAAGCAAAGCTCGAGGTGTTGCGGAGTTCCGGTAGCCAGTATGTCGATAGGATTCCCCACGGCGGCACCCGGGAAGAGCTGCCCTTTCAGCTCGTCGGCCAGTGCACCCGAGAGGGCAGGCACGTTTAGCCCGCCTTTACTCAGCGCGTCGGTTAGCATCACACCCGGACCGCCGGCATGCGTGATGATAGCAAAGTTCCGTCCCTTTAGTTCGGGCAACGTAAAGATACACCCCACCGTCGTTAGCTCCTCACGCGAGAAACAACGCACAATGCCCGCCTTCCGGAAAAGCGCCTCCACGGCCGAGTCCGAACTGGCGATAGCGCCCGTATGCGACGAAGCGGCACGACTTCCGCTCTCGCTGCTTCCGGCCTTGATAGCGGCAATCTTACATCCCTTGCGGATCAGTGAGGAAGCATGAAAGAGTAGCCGGTCGGGATCGGCGATACTTTCGATGTAGAGCAGTTTGATGCGCGAGTCGGTGGCGGCATCAAAGTGCTCATCCATGTATTGCAGCACCTCCTCCACGCCGATTTGTTTGGCGTTGCCCACCGACCAGACTGAGTTAAACTGCAACCCTTTGGTCACGGCACTCTCCAGGATGAACACCGCCGTGGCGCCCGAGCTGGAGATGAGGTCGACCCCGCGTGCATCCAGCTGCGGAATAGGCTGACTGAACACACTGTGATGCCACGTATTCATCAGTCCGATGCAATTGGGTCCGATCAGCGAAGCCTCGTGTTTCGTTACGCTTTGCAAGATACGCTCTTCGAGCAAGGCACCCTCGTGCGTCTCTTCGCCGAAGCCGGCAGAGAGCACGATGAACGCCTTGGTCTGCTTGTCGGCGGCCAAGACCTCGACCGCATCCGGGCAGAGAGCCGCCGGAATAGCCAGAATAGCCAAGTCGGTAGCGGGCACGTCGTGAACGGTGGCGTAAGACTTCACGCCTTGAATTTCGGTCTCTTTGGGATTGACGGCACGCAGCTCGCCGGCGTAGCCCCCGCCAATCAGGTTACGCAAGATGGCGCCGCCCGGCTTGTGCACATTGTTGGAAGCGCCCACCACCACGATGGAAGCAGGATGCAACAGTTGGTTGGTAATCATAGACGTTGTTTTAAGTGAGGAAACTAAAAAGCGCACAAATATACAAAAGATATGTATTTGTGCGCTTCCCGTGCGTAGGATTAATCCTCCCAATCCTCCTCCCAATCCTCGGGAGCCTCCTCCCCCGGCGGCAAATCCGCCGCCGTCAGATCCTCATCCTCGCCCTGGTCAATCAGCTCCTGCCGCAGGCGGGTCATCTCCTTGGGACGATGCACCAGCGCGTCGGTCTGGTTGCTCTCTTTGGTGAGTTCGTTCCACAGCACATCTTTCAGTGCGGCGATACCCAAGCCGGAAACCGACGATATAAAGAGGTGGGGGATATCCCCGGGCAGCGTCGCCTCTATTTCCTCCATCAGTTCCCCGTCCAGCATGTCGCACTTGGTCACCGCCAAGACACGTTGCTTGTCGAGCATCTCCGGATTAAACGTAGCGAGTTCATTCAAGAGGATTTCATATTCGCGCCCAATCTCCTCGCTGTCGGCCGGCACCATAAAGAGCAGCAACGCATTGCGTTCAATGTGACGCAAGAAGCGAAGTCCCAACCCCTTGCCCGCACTCGCTCCCTCTATGATGCCCGGGATGTCGGCCATGACAAACGACTTCCCCTCCCGATACGAGACGATGCCCAAATTAGGCTCCAGCGTAGTAAACGGATAGTTCGCTATCTTGGGTTTGGCTGCCGACACGGTAGAGAGCAGCGTAGACTTGCCCGCATTGGGAAAACCCACCAGCCCCACGTCGGCCAGCAGCTTCAGTTCCATAATTACCGTCATCTCCTGCATCGGCTCGCCCGGCTGAGCATAGCGGGGAGCCTGGTTGGTGGCCGTGCGGAAGTGCCAGTTGCCCAATCCGCCCCGTCCGCCCTTGAGCAGCACCACCTCTTGGCCGTGGTCAGTCACGTCGCACACAAAGTCGCCCGTTTCGGCATTGTAGACCACGGTGCCGCAGGGCACCTCAATGATTTTATCCTCCCCGTCTTTTCCGAAGCTCCGGTTGCGTGAGCCGGATTCTCCGTGTCCGGCCAGTGCGTGACGTGCGTAACGCAGGTGGAGCAGCGTCCAGTAGTTGCGGTTGCCCCGCAGAATCACATGACCGCCCCGTCCGCCGTCGCCGCCGTCGGGACCACCCTTGGGGATATACTTTTCGCGGCGCATGTGCGTAGAGCCTCTCCCGCCCTTGCCCGAGCGGCAGTATATCTTAACGTAATCTACAAAATTGCTTTCTGCCATGCGCTTTAGGAATGGTCAATGGCCTCAAACAGATCGGCCGCAATCTGCTCCAGCTCGCCGTAGCCCTTGATCAGGCGATGTTTCCCCTCCTTTTTATACCAGTCAATCAGCGGAGCACTCTGCGTATGATACACCTGCAGCCGCTTTTGAATGGTCTCCTCATTATCGTCGGCACGTCCCGATTCTTTTCCCCTGTTGATAAGCCGCGTCATCAGCAGTTCTTCGGGCACCTCCAAATCGAGCATCACCGCCACCTCCTGTCCGCGTTCGGCCAGCAGGGTCTTGAGCGCTTCCGCTTGCGGGATGGTGCGCGGGAATCCGTCGAAAATCACTCCTTGGGGGTTAGCCGCCTTGTCGAGCACTTCGCCCAGGATGTGAATCATCAGGTCGTCGGGGATCAGTTGCCCTTGGTCGATGTATTGCTTGGCGATGATGCCCAGCTCCGATCCTTTCTTCATTTCGGCACGCAAGACATCTCCGGTCGAGATGTGCGTCAAGCCGTACTTTTCAACGATGCGTGCGCTCTGCGTTCCTTTGCCGGAACCGGGGGCGCCAAAAATAACAATGTTCAGCATGAGTAGTATTCTAATCTATGGGTTCTGCTCCTGCGCAGCGCAGAGGGTGTAGATGTCGCGGTAGTTGCGCCCGTAGCCGTCGTAGTCCAAGCCGTACCCCACGATGAAGTCGTTGGGGATATACATGGCTGCGTAGTCGATGCGCAAGGGCACCTTGAGCTTGTCGGGTTTGACCAAGAGCGAAGCGATGCGTATCTCGCGCGGATTGCGCGTGCCGATGCTCTCCAGCAGCCGTTGCATGGTAAAGCCCGTATCCACGATGTCTTCGACGATAACCACCGTGCGTCCGGACAACTCCTCGTTGATGCCCAAGACCTCTTTAATAATACCCGTCGAAGCCACCCCCTGATACGAGGCGAGCTTGACGAACGACACTTCACAGGGAATGGTCACGTATTTCATCAGGTCGGCCGTAAACATAAAGGCGCCGTTGAGTACGCTCAAGAAGAGGGGATTCCGATCGGCCAGGTCGCGGTTAATTTCACCGGCAATGCGTTCAACCTGCCGCAAGATGTCGGTTTCGGGGATAGAAACCGCAAACTGTTTATCCTTAATTCGAATGATGTCCATAGCGTAGTGGATATTTGAATGATGGGCGCAAAAGTAGGCATTTTTGGCTACCTTTGCAAACAACCTGTCACATACTCCGATGAAGATTTTGCAAACCCCTGCCATCCAGGAGCTGGATGCCTACACCATCCGGCACGAACCCATCGCCTCCATCGACCTGATGGAGCGCGCCGCGCGCGCCCTTGTCCGCACCCTTACCGATCAGTTCGGCCCCGATGTGCGGCCGGTCGTCTTCGCCGGTCCCGGGAACAACGGCGGCGACGCCTTAGCCGTAGCCCGTCTGCTTGCCGAGCAGCACTATCGCGTCACCGTCTACCTCTTTAACCCCCAGGGGAAGCTCTCGCCGGGATGCGCTGCCAACAAGGCACGCATCTTGGTCCTGCATCGCATCCACTTTCATGAGATTACCGACCAGTTCACCCCGCCGCCGCTCACCGGCGAGCACTTGGTCATCGACGGCCTCTTCGGGAGCGGTTTGAACAAACCCCTGGCAGGCGGGTTTGCCGCCGTGGTCAACTACCTGAATGCCTCGTCGGTGCGGGCGGTCGTCTCCATCGACCTTCCTTCGGGCATGAAGGCCGAGGAGAACAACCATACCCCCTGGACACACATCGTTCGTGCCGATTTCACCCTGAGTCTGCAACTACCCAAGCTCGCGTTTCTCTTTGCGGAGAACGAGCGCTACACGGGAACATGGAAACTGATCGACATTGGCCTGAGTGCCGAAGGCATTCGCCAGCTTCCAACCCCCTACGAGCTGCTGGAAGAACCGGCCATGGCCGCGCTCTGTCGGCCGCGCCCGCGGTTTGCACACAAAGGGCACTTCGGACACGCGTTGCTCGTAGCCGGACAACAGGGCATGGCAGGCGCCTGTATTTTAGCCGCCCGCGCCTGCCTGCGTTCGGGAGTCGGCTTGCTGAGCATCCATCTTCCCCGCGGGAACAATGCCATCGTGCAGACGGCCGTGCCCGAAGCGATGACTTTGCTCGACGAGGCGGAGCGTTGCTTCACCAGTGTGCCCGATACCGATGCCTTCCGGGCGGTGGGCGTCGGCCCGGGCATCGGGCGGGCACCGGAGACGGCGCAGGCACTCTTCCGCCTCATCGAGCAGTGTCCGGTACCGATGGTCCTGGACGCCGACGCCCTCAATATCCTCTCGGAGCATCATCCGTTGCAGCTACGTTTCCCCGCGGGGACGCTGTTCACGCCCCATCCGGGGGAGTTAGAGCGCCTGGCGGGCAAATGCACCGACTCCTACCAGCGATTGCAGAAGACACGCGAGCTTGCCGCCCGCCACGGCGTCCATGTGTTGCTCAAAGGCGCCTACTCCGCCTTGGTTACCCCCGAAGGTCACTGCTATTTCAACCCGACAGGCAATCCGGGCATGGCGCGCGCAGGAAGCGGAGACATGCTCACCGGAGTAGTGCTGGCGCTGCTGGCACAAGGATACCCGACACAGCAGGCGGCCTGCCTGGCGATGTATGTACACGGCAGGGCAGGCGATATTGCCTGCCGTCGACAAGGAGAAACCGGCATGACCATCAGTGACATGATCGAGTGCCTGCCCGAAGCCTGGAAACTGTAACCGCCGGAGCTTTTGCGCCCGTGAGAAAGCTCCAATCCAACTCCGTTGGAGGTTTTGCACGCACGAGAAAGCCCCAATCCAACTCCGTTGAAGGTTTTGCGTCCACGAGAAACCCCCAATCCAACTCCGTTGAAGGTTTTGCACGTACCTGAATGAGCCAATCCAACTCCGCCGGCTGCTTTGCGTCCACGTGAAAGCCCCGATCCAACTCCGATGGAGGTTTTGCACGCACGCGAATGAGCCAATCCAACTCCGCCGGCTGCTTTGCGCCCGCGAAAATCAACCAATCCGGCGCAGGGGAATACTTCGCGAGAGCCAGCCGCGTAGCCTCTTGATGAATTGCTTCGTTCGAGTACGGACAGCGCCTCCGGCGTAGGCAGAGTCGTAGTTGCGCTCAATCGCTTGACAAGCAGCTTCCAGCAGTTCGCACACCTGCGGATGCGTGGGCGCAAAATGGGCAATGAGTTGGCGGCGAACCCGCAGCGAGAGGGCACGTTTCCGCTCTCCTTGGGCACGCGACCATATCGCCCCGGCACGTTGCCGATAGACGGCCATAGGCCGGGACATATAATAGAGGTCTCCCCGGGTTGCCGCCAGCATATACAGCGGATAATCGTAGGTCTCGACCGCTGCAAACCAGGCCGGCAGGACGGGCACGGCGCTGCGCCGGAACAGCGCCGAGACGTTGGTGATCACATTGGCACGCGCCAGATCCAGCAAGGTCAGCTCCCGCCGGCGCTGGCCGCCGTTGCTCAGACTCTTGCTGCCGTCGGCCTCGTAATAGTTGACCACCCGATGAAAACAGAGCACAAACCGGGGGTGCGTCTCCAAGAACGCGACTTGCCGCTGCAGCTTGTGGCGGCTCAGCCAGAAGTCGTCTCCTTCACAGATAGCTACATACTCGCCCCGCAGCCTCGCATAGGTTAGCAGGAAGTTATGTGCCAGCCCCACGTTGTGCGCGTGATGAAGCACCACGATGCGACGGGGAAACTTGGCCGCCCACCGGTTACAGATGGCCGTGGTGCCGTCCGTCGAAGCATCGTTCCCGATGACCAACTCGAAAGGAAAGGTGGTTTTTTGCGCCATCACGCTGGCAATGGCCTCGTCCAGATACGCCTCTTGGTTGTAGGTGAGCATCAACACGCTCACTCGCGGGGCATCAGCATCCATGGCGCTTCGAGGGATGATTCATTTTCCACGCATCGAGCACGCCGCGCAGCATGGCGGCCAGTTTCCGCCGCTTGCAGGGTTCGCCCAACAAGACCAGGGGGATACGCCGGAGCGTCACCTTCCAAAAGTAGCGGGTGTTGAAGTAGTGCGGATAGGCGCGGCGGGTAAGCAAACCGTTGCGCACGATGCGGTAGAGGCGTTCGGGCGAATAGTTGTCGGTTTGCCACCGTCCGCACACCCGCGAGGGGTTGCCGCGCCGGTGTGCGAGGGTGCCGGCGGGCAGGCGGTAGATATGGTAACCGGCGGCACGGGCGCGGAAGCAATATTCGGTGTCTACCCAGTCGATTTGGTAGGTTTCGTTGAAGCCGCCCACCTCCCGGCACACGGCTACGTCGTAGAGCGTACCCGAGGTGATGGCGGCCTCCACCACCACAGGCTCTTCGGTGCCCGCACCGTTGATGGCCGGCGTGTAGGCGGCGGCGCGGGGCAGGGGGTGAGCCTCCACGTAGTCGGCGAAGTGTCTGAAGCCAGTCCAACAGCTGTCCTGGTCCATGGCCAGCAGGTGGGTGAAGCCGTGCTCGAGGGCATAGGCGATGGCTTGGTTGAGCGGGAAGGCGATGTAGCGGTTGTGGCAAGCGCCTTGGTAGTAGACCTTCCGCTCGTGGCCGGGAAACGAAAGGCGGTAGGCCAATCGCTCCTTCAAAGGGGTGTTCTCCCAAATGAGGAGTGCCTCTACATGGTCGATGAAGCGAAGAAGGTTGCGGGTGGTCTCCTCCACGTTGGGATAGTAGGTCACAACGACAGCGACTATTTTCATCTTACGCTTGCCGGTGGTTACGTGAACGAAGGTATTGCAGACTCTCGCGGAAGATGGCCGCACGGCTCACCCGCATCAGCACCACATAGAGCAGGGCGGCAACCGCCATCTTGGCGATTAGCAGCAGATAGAGGTTGGAGATGGAGCGCGTCAGGAGCCATGCCCCTGCCATGGCCAGCAGTGCCAGCAAGCAGAAGGGGAGTACGTCGGTCAGGGCCTCGCGCAGCCTCAACCCGATGCTGCGCCACACAAAGAAGTGCCAGATGAGCAACCATCCCACGTTGATTCCTACAAACAGCGCCACCATGGCGTGCAGGCCGTAGGGGTGAATGAGCAACAGACCCAGGAGTTGCAGCAGGCTCTGGGCGATGATGTTCCACATATACAGGGTGGAGCGTCCGCCGGATAGCAACAGGTTGGTGTAGAGGGTGACAACCGGCATAAAGGCTCCCCACACGCAGAGCATCTGCAGGAGTGGCACGCAAGCCAACCAGCGGTCGGTGATGGCGATGACGATAAACTCACGAGCCACCAAGGCCAGACCCAACATCAGCGGGAAAGAGAGGAAAGCGGCGAAGCGGAGCATCTTCCGGAAGACGGCACGCTGTCGTCCGGCGTCGGCCGAGACCTCGGCCAGCACGGGTTGCGCCACACCGCCAATCATTCCGTTGATTAGGGAGAAGGCTTGGGTGTTCCACTTGGCCGATTGGGTGTAATAGCCCACGTCGCTCTTGGTAAAGAGTTTGCCCAGCATGCTCGAAAGCAGGTTGTTGTTTAGCTGGAGGAAGAGGTTGGTCAATAGTAGCTTGCTGCTGAAGCCAAACAACTCGCCCAGCGGACGGAAGTTCAGCTGCAACGTAGGACGCCACGGGGAGTAGAACCAGAGGGCGACGTTGGTGAATGTAATGTAGAGGAGCATCTGCGTGGCCAGCCCCCAATAGGAGTAGCCGTACCAGACCATGCCCACTCCGACGCAGCCCGACAGGGCCAGGGCGGGGAGTTGTGCCAGGGCGCGCTGCTTGACCATCAGGTTGCGGAAGAGATAGGCGTTCTGTGCCGCGCCGGTGCTGGAGATTAAAAAGCCCAGGAAGAGATAGCGTGAGAGCGGCACCAACTCGGGTTGACCGTAGAAGGCGGCGATGAGCGGAGCGCAGAAGAAGAGCAGGAGATAGAGCAGCGTGCCCACACCCAGGCTAAACCAGAACACGGCGTTATAGTCTTCGTGGCGCACCTCTTTGCGGTTGGCCAGCGCCAGGGTGAAACCGCTCTCTTGCAGGGTTCCGGCCAAGGCGCTGAATATAAGAAGTTCTCCGATAAGGCCATAATCGTCGGCCGTTAGCATGCGCGCCAGTAAGATACCGAACAAGACGTTCAGCAGCTGTTGCGAACCGTTACTGATACCTCCCCAAAGGAGGCCGCGGGCGGTGCGTTGTTTCAAGGAAGGGGAAGCGGGCATGTGACGTGCGTTTACTTGCGTGCAAAGATACAAAAGATTACTTTTGCACCACCAAACAATAAAACGATATGATCAAAGCCCTTTTCTTCGACATCGACGGCACGCTGGTCAGTTTCCACACCCACCGGATACCCGACTCTGCCGTCGAGGCCATTGCCGCCGCCCGGGGGCGCGGCATCAAAATATTTATCGCCACCGGACGCCCCTACGCCATCGTCAACAACCTGGGCGCGCTGCAAGCGCGCGGCCTCGTCGACGGCTACATCACCATGAACGGCGGCTACTGCTTCGTCGAGGGCGAGGTGATTCACAAGGGCATCATCCCCTCCGAAGAGGTGCACACGTTGGCGCGCCTCTCGGTTGAACACGACTTTCCCTGCATCTTCGTCGAAGAACATACGCTGAGCGTGTGCCGCCCCACCGACGAGGTGGCCAAGGTGTTCTACGACTTCCTCAAGGTAGACCGGTTGCCCACCTGCACGCCCGATGAGGTGGTGGACAAGGAGATCTTCCAGATGACCCCTTTCATCACACCCGAGCAGGAACAGCGCTTCATGCCCCTGCTGCCCCACTGCGAAGCCGGCCGCTGGTATCCCACCTTTGCCGACCTCACGGCCAAGGGTAACACCAAGCAACACGGCGTAGACTTGCTCATCCGCCGCTTCGGCATCCGGCTCGAAGAGACCATGGCCTTCGGCGACGGAGGCAACGACATGGGTATGCTCCGTCACGTGAGCCTGGGCGTGGCCATGGGCAATGCCTCCGACCAGGTGAAGGCGGCCGCCGACTACGTCACCTCGGAGGTTGATGAGGACGGCATCGCCAACGCCCTCCGTCACTTCGGCCTCTGCTAATCCCGCCCGGTCATGCAAGAGACAGATACCCGCAACAGCGAGTTTCAGGATGCCCTCAAGCTCATCCAATACACCCGCCAGTCGGTCTTCCTCACCGGAAAGGCCGGCACGGGCAAGTCTACCTTCTTGCGTTACATCTGTGAGCACACCCGGAAGAAACACGTGGTGCTGGCTCCCACCGGCATCGCCGCCATCAACGCCGGAGGCAGCACCCTGCACAGCTTCTTCAAGCTTCCGTTTCACCCCTTCTTGCCCGACGATGCCAACCTCAGCCTCCAACGGGGACGCATCCACGACTTCTTCAGATATACCAAGCAACAACGCAAACTGTTACAAGAGCTGGAGCTGATCATCATCGACGAAATCTCCATGGTGCGTGCCGACCTCATGGATGCCATCGACCGCATCCTGCGGGTCTATTCGCACAACCTGCGCGACCCCTTCGGAGGGAAACAGCTGCTGCTGGTGGGTGATGTGTATCAGCTCGAACCGGTAGTCAAGGGCGATGAGCGGGAGATACTCGAGCGCTTCTATCCCACGCCCTACTTCTTCGACGCCCGCGTCTTCGCCCAAATCGACCTGGTGGCCATCGAGCTGAAGAAGGTCTACCGGCAGACCGACCCCGTCTTCGTGGGGGTGCTCGACCGCATCCGCAGCAACACCGCCGGAGCGGCCGACCTGCAACTGCTCAATACCCGCTACCACGCCGCCCCCGTGCAGGAGGAAGACACCCCCGCCCTCTGGATCACGCTGGCCACCCGCCGCGACACCGTCGAGCACCTCAACGAGGGCAAGCTGGCCGAACTGCCCGGCCAGGCCATCACCTTCCGCGGTGAGGTGACCGGCGACTTCCCCGAGCACAGCCTGCCCACCACGCGTGACCTGGTGCTCAAGCCGGGTGCCCAAATCATCTTCATCAAGAACGACTACGAGCGGCGATGGGTCAACGGCACCATCGGCGTGGTCAGCGGCTTGGATGAACAGAACGAGCGGCTCTACATCGTCTGCGACGACGGACGTGCCTGCGACGTCAAGCCCGAAAGCTGGCGCAACATCCGCTACCGCTACAACGAACAGGAACGCCGCATCGAAGAGGAGGTGCTGGGCACCTTCACCCAGTTTCCCGTGCGGCTGGCCTGGGCTATCACCATCCACAAGAGCCAGGGACTCACCTTCCGGCACGCCCTCATCGACTTCACCGGCGGCGTCTTTGCCGGCGGACAGGCCTACGTGGCGCTGAGCCGCTGCACCTCGCTCGAGGGCATCGTCCTCAGCAAACCCATCGGGCGGAGCGACATCTTTGTACGCCCCGAAATTGTCCGCTTCGCCGAGCGCTTCAACAATCGGCAGGCCATCGACCGCGCCCTCAAGCAGGCACAGGCCGACGTGGAGTATGTGGCCGCGGCCAAGGCCTTCGACCAGGGTGCCTTTGCCGACTGCTTAGAGCACTTCTTCAAGGCCATCCATGCCCGCTACGACATCGAGAAGCCGGCCGCCCAACGCCTCCTGCGCCACAAGCTGGGCATCATCAACCGCCTGCGTGCCGAGAACAGCCGCCTGCGGGCCGAGCAGGAAGCCGGCAGGAAACTGCTTCAAGGCTATGCCCGCGAATACCTCCAGCTGGGTAACGACTCCATCACCCTGGCACACGATGTGCGCTCCGCCCTGGCCAACTACGACAAGGCGCTCGCGCTCTACCCCGACTTCGTAGATGCCTGGACGCGCAAAGGCATCACCCTGATGGACCACGGACAAACCGACGAGGCCGAAGCTTGTCTGAACCGTGCCGTCCGCCTGGCACCGGCCGACTTCAAAGCCGTCTACAACCGCGGCCGCCTGCGCCTGCAGCGCGGCAACATAGAAGGTGCCCTCTCCGACTTCGACAAGGCCACCACCCTCAAGCCACAGCACGCCACCGCCCACGAACGCTTTGGCGACGCCCTCATGCAGACAGGGAAAGAGACCGAGGCAGCCCTGCAGTGGCGCATCGCCGAGGAACTCCGAAAAAGGAGAAACAGGGGCTGATCCTCAGGCACTGCAGGGGGGTGAAATTTGCACTGCTGTCCGGCTAAACTTGGACAGCAGTCCCGCTAAACTTGGACAGCAGTGCAAGTTTGCGAACACAGCAGTGCGGGTGAATCATCCTTTTTAGTACTTTTACGCCCGGTATGAACAACTTTTGTCGTACTATAAAACAAGAATACCATGAAACGAATGATGTCCCTGCGCACGGCCGTCCTCTGTGCCTGCGCCGCCTCCCTCTTGTTGCTTGCCGGATGCGCGACCATTCTCTCTAAGTCTACTTATGAGGTTTCGATCAACTCCTACCCCGCCCCGGCCAACGTGCTCATCACCGACCACGCCAACGAGCCGGTCTTCAAAGGCATCACACCGACCACCGTGGAGCTGCGTTCGAGTGCCGGCTACTTCAAAGCGGCAAAGTATCAAATCAAGCTTTCCTTGCCCGGTTATGCCGATCGAATCATTCCGATCACTGCTACGCTCGATGGTACCTATTGGCTCAACGCTTTTTTCTTCGGCCTCATCGGGATGCTGACTGTCGATCCGGCCACCGGCGCTATGTACTCTATCAAGAACTCTGTTTTCAACGAAGTACTCTTCCCCCTGTCTGAAGGGCAACAGGCACCCTCCACCCTTGTCTCCGACAGCACCGCCACCCAGAAGGCCGACACGCTCCAACAGCCGGTCAAGAAGCGCGAAACGGAGGAACTCTACCTCGTTCCTTAGGCCTGGCTGCCCCCTGTATTTCACCCCCAAACCCCCTAAACGGGGCTTAGATACTACTGTTTGGGTAGTGCTTTCTAAGCCCCCTTTAGGGGGTTTGGGGGGGGTGAGGTTGTGACTTATCTAAAGGTTCTTCTTGAGCGTCTTTACCCACACCTTATAGCCCTCTTCGTTCAGGTGCAGGCCGTCGGTGGTCAGCTCCTTGCGCATCACGTTGCTCTCTTTGAGGGTGAAGAGCGGGAAGAGGTCGATGTATTTTATCTTCAGCTCGTCGGCCAGCGTCTCGAGCTTGGCGTTGATTTCGGGCACCAGGTCGGTCTTGCCGGTGAGCGACTTGTAGCGGTTGAAGCTCTCGTCGATGGGCAGCAGGCTCTGCAGGTAGACCTTCGTCTGGGGCGATTCGGTTTGAACGCGCTCGAGGATGCGGCGGATGTCGGTGACGATGCTGTCGGAGGTGAGGTTGTGCGCCACGTCGTTAATGCCGATCATCAGAAAGAGCTTGGCGGGATGGGCGGGGAGTATCTGGTGGAGCCGGTCGTACACACCCAGGGCGATGTCGCCGCTGATGCCGCGATTGACCAAGTGCTTCTTGCTCTTTCCGATGCGTTCGTTCCAGTCGCGGCCTCCCTGGGTGATGCTATTGCCCAGCATCACAATGTCTTTCGAGGTGATGGCCGGTTCGTCCATGAACTGTAGCAGGCGTTTGTAGTAGTGCGCAAAGTAGGTGCGCTCGGGCGGAAAGATGGCTCCGGCCACGGCGTTGGCCACCAGCGAGCGGGTGCGCACCATGCTGTGTTCGTCTTTGGGATGTACGGCATTGACCAGCAGGATGACGGCGGTGTCGTTGTCGGGGTCGATGATGATGGAGGTGCCGGTGTAGCCGGTGTGTCCGAAGGTGTTCGGCCCGAAGTAGTCGCCGTTGTTCGAGGCGTAGGCGCTGTAGCTGTCCCATCCCAGCGTGCGTCCCAGCTCGGCCGTGGCGCGGGGCACGGTGCGCATAGCCTTGACGGCCAGCGGGCTGAGCACGCGGTGACCGTTCCATTCACCGCCGTTGAGCAGGGCGGCACAGAGCACGGCAATGTCGTCGGCCGACGAGAAGACGCCTGCATTGCCCGAGATGCCGCCGTTGAGGATGCGTGCCAGCGGGTCGTGTACCTGCCCGCAGAGCACTTGCCCGTTGGGCTGCAGTTCGGTGGGGGCAATCAGGTTGTGCCAGTCGCCCTGGGTGGAGGAAGCCCAGACGGCATCGGCGGTGTTCACCCAGTTGCCCGACTCATCTAACCGGCAGGGCAGGTAGTCGGTGTGGTTCATGCCCAGCACGCCGAAGACATTCTGGCGGGCAAAGTCACGGAGCGACATGCCGCTGACCTTCTCCACGATGTGTTGCAGGGTGATGTAGTTGAGGCAGCTGTATTGGAAGTCGGTCTGCGGCTCGAAGTCGCGGCGGCAACGGCTGATGTAGGCCATCAGGCTGTCGGGTGCCGGACTGCCGTACTGCTTCTGCAGCTCGGCGGCCGGCGCATAGGGAGGCAGGCCGGAGGTGTGTGTCAGCAGGTCGACCACCCGAATGGAGCGGCGGCGTTTGCCGTCTTTGCTAACCCATCCGCGGAAGCCGGGGATGTAGCGGCCCACCGGGTCGACGAGGCGAATCAGTCCGCGTTCGGCCAACACGTGTACGCTCATGGCTGTGCCCATGGGCTTGCTGCACGAGGCCATATCGAAGATGGTGTTGACACTCATCGGCTCTTTGTCGGGATAGACCCGCTTGTTGCCGTAGGCTTTCAGGTAGGCCATCTTGCCGTGACGAACCACGGCCAACACGGCACCGGGGATGCCGTCTTGAGCAATGGCTCGCTCAATGGCCTGGTCGGCATACAGTAGGTGACGGGAACTCATGCCCACCTCTTCGGGGGCTACCCGTTGCAACGGTTGCGCACCGGCTTGCAGGGCAAGCAGGGCGAGGGTAAGAAAAGAAAGAATCTGTTTCATGGTCTTTCAATGATTTACAATATTGTTAGCTTACGAATCATCACAAGGATGGGATGGGATTCATCCCCGATAGGCATCCACCGCCTTCTTCACCGAGCCGTGCATCAAGAGCAGGGCTTTGGCCTTGCCGTAGTCGAGTCCCAGCTCTTCGACAATCATGCGGGTGCCGCGGTCTACCAGCTTCTGGTTGCTGAGCTGCATGTTGACCATCTTGTTGCCCTTGACGCGCCCCAGCTGTATCATCACCGAGGTGGTGATCATGTTGAGAATCATCTTCTGGCCGGTGCCCGACTTCATGCGACTGCTGCCGGTCACATATTCGGGACCTACAATCATCTCGATGGGGATGTCCGAAGCGGCGGCCATGGGGCTGTCGGGATTGCTGGTGATGCAGGCCGTGAGGATGCCGTGTTCGCGTGCCTCCTGGAGCGCACCAATCACATAGGGGGTGGTGCCCGAGGCAGCGATGCCCACTACCACGTCTTTGTGGCTGATGTTGCGTTCCACCAGCTCTTCCCAGCCGCGGGCGGTATCGTCTTCGGCATTCTCCACGGGGTTACGCAGGGCGGTGTCGCCCCCGGCAATCAGACCGATCACCAAGGTGTTGGGCATGCCGAAGGTGGGAGGGATTTCAGAGGCATCGAGTACGCCCAGCCGTCCGCTGGTACCGGCACCCATGTAGAAGATGCGGCCGCCCTGCTTCATGCGGGGAACGATTTCATTGACCAGCTTCTCGATTTGCGGGATGGCTTTGCGCACGGCCAGTGCCACTTTCTGGTCTTCGGTGTTGATGTCCTCGAGCAGTTCACGGACAGGCTTCTTCTCGAGGTCGTTGTAGAGCGAGGGTTGCTCCGATATTTTAATGAACATTTGATTGGAATTGGGTGAGTGAGTAATGCGCCCTTCCTCAGGCGTTGTGGTATAAAATAAGACCCTCCATCGGGCTTTGAATGATGCGGCCTACTTGTATGCCCACGGCGTTGGCGGCTTCGGTGAGCAGTTCCTTGTAGTAGAAGGCAATGGAGCCGACAAACCCGACGGTGTAGCGCTGATAGTCGTTGTACTGCATCACATTGCGTTTGAGGAAGGCCGTGAATCCGTTGATGACCACGGCACGCATCTCGGGCATTCCGATGTTCTGCAGCAAGAAGGGTGACAGGCTGGCCAAAAAGCGGTTGGGGAACGGCTTACGGTAGACACGGTCGATGATATCACCCGGCTCCAGTCCGAACTGCTGCAGGAACTTCTCTTTCAGCTCCGCCGAGGTTTGGTTCTTCAGGATGTCACCCACCAACATCTTACCCAGATAGGCGCCACTGCCTTCATCACCCAATATATAACCCAGCGGCGATACGTTGGCGGTGATCTCTCTTCCGTTGTAGTAGCACGAGTTACTACCGGTACCCAAGATGCAGGCAATGCCGGCATCGTGTCCACAGAGGGCACGGGCGGCTGCCAACATGTCGCTTCCCACTTCGATGTTGCCGCTCACCTGCAGATGGCGACTCAGCACGGAGTGCACAATCGCTATCTTGTCGGGGAAGGCACATCCTGCTCCGTAGAAGTAGACGGCATCGAAGCGGGTCGACGGTAGTTCGGGTAGTAGTGCCGTTGAGAGTTCGTGACTAATTTCATCTTCGGTTTGGAAGAACGGATTTGTGCCTTTCGTATTCACACGCTGCACGGGCGTTCCGTTTTCGACAACGCACCAATCTGTTTTGGTGGAACCGCTGTCTGCGATTAAGAGTTTCATAATGCTATGTCGTTAAATTATATCTTGATATATATTCTCTTGCGATAGAGTTGGTAGCCTATGCACCAGTTCAAGCCCACAAACAGCAAGGCATAGACCAGCGAGGCCAAGGTGGCATCCATGAACGAAGCCAGCCAGTTGTAGACCAGTGCGTGGATGCTGACGCCACCTATCTGTATGCTTCCCAGCAAGATACTCAGCACACCACCCAACACATACATGAAGAGCGGGTTGATACCGAATGCCTCGAAGAAACGACTCCAGCGTTTGTAGCCTTTGACGTCGATAATCCAGATGAGCAGCGCCAGGAAGCTGGAGGCCAATCCGCAGGTCACCAGCACAAACGTGGGCGACCATATCTTCTTGCTGATGGGGATGCCGTAGATGAGCAGTCCGCCGGCAAAGGCAAGAATGGTGCCCACCAGGAAGAGCTTGATAAGGTGTGAGTTAAGCGTCTGCTCACGGTTCCCTTCCTTGCGGTCGGCCAGCATCATACGTCCCACGCAGAAGCCCAGCAGTACGTGGGCGACGGCGGGAATGGTGCTTAGTAGTCCCTCGGGGTCGATACCGTTATCTTTATACATGTGTGCGGGGGTGAGGATGGCACGGTCTACAATCGACAGGATGTTGGTCTCGCCGTAGACATATCCGTTGCCCGTGATAAGGATAACAAGGTATCCCACCAGCAGGGCGGCAATCAGGTAGGGAATGTATCGGTGCTTCATGGTGAGTGCTACCAGGGCTGTGATACCGTAGCAGAGAGCCAGTCGTTGCATCACACCCAGTATGCGGGTGCGGGGGAAACTCCACACGGCCTCGTAGAGTTGTCCGAAGAAGCCGATGCCCTCGGTGGGCGATGCCCAGTAGTGGCAGAAGCGCGAGAACCAGCCGATGGCCAGTCCGATCACAAAGATCACAAGGGTGCGCTTCACTATCTTGCGCACCGCCTCGTAGCTAAAGAGGAAGTGATACTTGCGCAGGGAGATGTAGGTCGAGATACCCATGATGAACATAAAGAAGGGAAACACCAGGTCGGTGGGGGTCAATCCGATCCACTCGGCATGTTCCAGCGGGGCGTAGATGTGTTTCCACGTGCCGGGGTTGTTTACCATAATCATGCCTGCGATGGTGATGCCCCGCAGGATGTCGAGGGCAAGCAGGCGTTTACTTGAAGATGCTTGGTTCATTAGCTTATTGTTTTTGAGTAGTGACGGGAGTGGTGCATTCGTCTACGAGGTAGGCGATGGAGACGTAGGGGATGCCGGAGTTGAACATCAGCCCGATCTCACAGGTTCGACTATTGGAGTAACCCACGGCAATCTCCTCCTCCTGGATTTGCGGCCGAAGCTTGCGCAGGGCATAGGCATTCAGCTCGGGCTGGGTGAAACCTTTGTCGCCGGCAAAGCCGCAACAGCCCACCTCGGCGGGGACGAACACCCGGGTGGAGCAGCGTTTGGCCAGCCGTACAATGACCTCAGCCAACCCCATCTTACGCATCGAGCAGGTGATATGCAGTGCCACGCGGCGGTCGGTGGGAGTGAACCGCAGCTTATCGACTAAGAAGGTCTCGATAAACTCGGCCGGTTCGTAGAGCTTCATCCGCCCGATGGTTTGACGCATGCGGTGCAGACAGGGACTCTGGTCGCAGAGCACGGGGATGCGTCCCCGGTCGGAGGCCTGCCAGAGTGCCTCCTCGAGTTCGCGGCTCTTACCATCGGCAATGTCGGGCATCCCCTTGCTCTCCCAGATGGTGCCGCAGCAGAGCTTCTCCATGCCTTGGGGGAAAAGCACCTCGTAGCCTGCCTTCTGCAGCAGGGCAAGCATCTTGTCGACCAGCGGCTCCTTCACGGGGGAGTGTTTGGGCAAGCCCATGGTCTGGTTGATGCAGGAGGGAAAGTAGACCACTTGCAGGGGAGAGGAGGAAACCGAGTGAGCGGCAACACGCTGTTTGGACAGGTGATAGGCCTTGGGCATGGCCTGGCTCCATTGCGGCACGCCCAGCACGCGGTGCAACGAGTGGGTGATGCCGGTCATGGCGCGGGTGCCGAGCACCGAGTGGGCGGCATCGGCCAGTCCCAACAGGGGGCGCAACGCACCCTTCACACCGGCGAAGTGACGGGCGGCAAAGTCGCCTGTCCGGTAGCCTGCACTCCCTTGGGGGAGCGACTCTTGGCGGATGAGGTGGGTGAGGTCGCCCGTGTCGATGCCCATCGGACAAGAGGTGGCACACAGGCCGTCACCCGCACAGGTGGCATTGCCCTGATAGCGGTATTGCTTCTCCAAGAGGGCAAGGCGTTCGGGGTCGTCTTGCGAGCGGCGCAGGCGGGATATTTCCCGCCAGGCCACGATGCGTCCCCGCGCCGACAGGGTGAATCCGCACGACAGACAGTTCACCTCGCAGAAGCCGCACTCGATACACTTGTCGGCCTCGTTAGCCTCCTCGAACGAGAGCAGGGGCAGCGGTTTGAGGTGCTTGATGTGGCAGGTGGGGTCGTCGTTGAAGATGACCCCCGGATTGAGCAGACCCTTGGGGTCGAACAGCTCTTTGATCTGCTTCATGATACCGAAGGCCTGCTCGCCCCACTCGTAGGCCACGAAGGGAGCCATGTTGCGGCCGGTACCGTGCTCGGCCTTGAGCGAGCCGTCGTATTTGTCGACCACAAGGTGTTTAACATCCTCCATCAGGGCTTCGTAGCGTGCCACCTCCGAAGGGTCGGCAAACGACTGGTTGAGGATGAAGTGGTAGTTGCCCTCCAGGGCATGGCCATAGATGCAGGCGTCGGTGTATCCGTGAGCGGCGAGCAGCTGCTGCATGTCTACGGTGGCCTCGGGCAGATCGTCGATGTGGAAGCAGACATCCTCTATCAGACAGGTGGTGCCCGGAGGGCGTGTGCCCCCCACGGCCGGGAAGATACCCGAGCGGATAGCCCAATAGGGGGCGTACTCCTGCACGCGGTCGGTGAAGCGGATGGGCACCACCGTTTGGTGCGTGTCGAGCGCACGGGTGATGGCCTGGATATGTGCCTGTAACTCCCCGGGGGTGCGAGCCTGTGTCTCCACCAGCAGGGCGGTGGTTTCGCCCCGGTGTTGCAGGTAGACGGCGTCGTCCACCGACGAGAGTGATTTGTAGTCGAGCATCTCGGCAGCCGTCACCGTCTCGGCGCTGTGCTCCATGCCGCGCAGGGCGAGTACGGCCTCGCTGGCCTGCCGGAGTCCGCCGAAGTAGATCATGGCGCTGGCCTTGCAGGGCAGCACTTCGAGGGTCTTCATCGTCACCTCCGAGAGGAAGGCCAACGTGCCCTCGGAGCCTACCAGCAGGTGGGCGATGATGTCGAAGGGGTCGGGATAGGTGATGAAGGGCAACAGGTTCAGCCCCACCACGTTCTTGATGCTGTATTTGTAGCGGATGCGCTCGACAAGAGCGGCATCGCCCGTTATCCGGTCGCGCAGGCGCACAATGCCGGCCAACAGGTCGGCATGGGTGGCGGTGAACGAGGCACGCGAGCGTTCGTCGGAGGTGTCTAACACCGTGCCGTCGGCCAGCACCATGCGGGCCGAAAGCATCACGCGGTCGCTGTTGGCGTGCGTGCCGCAGCTCATGCCCGAGGCATTGTTAATCACGATGCCTCCCACCATACTCGACTTCACGGAAGCCGGGTCGGGCGCAAAGCACCGGCCGTAAGGCTCGAGTAGCTGATTGACGCGCTCCCCGACAATGCCGGGCTGAAGTGCTACCACTTCTCCGTTGTGCGAGATACGGTATTGTTCCCAGTGCTTGCCGGCCACGATGAGAATCCCTTCGCCGACGGCCTGTCCGGACAAACTGGTGCCGGCCGCCCGGAAGGTAACGGGCAGTTCGAGCCGGGAAGCCAGGCGCAACAGTCCGGAGACTTCGCCTTCATCCTTCGAGCGAACCACCAAGCGGGGGGTCAGCCGGTAGAATCCGGCGTCCGTGCCCCATGTCAGGCGGCGAAGCTCGTCGGTGTAGATGCGATCGGCCGGGATCATCTCCCGGGCTTGGCGCAGAAACGTTTGGTACAAATCTTCCTTTTTCATCGTTTGGTTATTATAAGTAACTGCCCGGGTGGCGGTGTGTCACCCGAGGGGGTGAGGGTGTGTCACCCGAGCGGGTGAGGGTGTGTCACCCGAGCGGGTGAGAGTGTGTCACCCGAGCGGGTGAGGGTGTGTCACCCGAGGGGGTGAGAGTGTGTCACCCGAGCGGGTGAGAGTGTGTCACCCGAGCGGTTAAGGGTGACTTAACCGAGCGGTTAAGGGTGGCTTAACCGCTCGGGTTGGTCTGACCCACCCCCGGGAGGGACACCTTATTTATATAGGTAATACTTCTTGGATAGCTCCCGGAAGGCCGCTACATCCTTATACCAGTAGTCGCGGATGTCTTCCCAGCGGTTGCGCTTGGAAAAACGGGCGCGAATCTGCTTGGAACCCGAAACTAAGTCGAACATCCTAAACCGCTTCTGGTTGGCATGATCAAAGACGGCACGGTCGGGATAGAGCGCGGCTGTTTCCTGCATCACCAAGAACTGGATTTCGGCCAGTGGAGCCTCTTGCAGGTCCATGATGTGCACTTGCACGCCCTGCAGCTGCTCGCCCTGTCCCACCGAGTAGAAAGGCTTGAGGTAGATGGGACGAAATTCCACGCCGGGCACGTCCAACGCGTTCAGCCTATCGGCCAGTTTGTGTGCCTCTATCCAGGGGGTAGCAAACATCTGAAAGGGGATGGTATAGCCTACGCCGATGGACATATACCCCAGCTCACCCAGGATGCCACTCACCGGGTAGAAGAACGAGGTTAGCGCCTGCGGGATGTGGGGCGAAGAGGGAACCCATTGCAGGCCGGTCTGGGTGTAGTCCATCCGGCGTTTCCACCCTTTCATCTCCACCACATGGAGCTTGCACTGCACCTTTCCCGCCAGCAACCGTTCGCCGTTCAGCAGGAGCGCCAGCTCGCCGCACGTCAGGCCGTAGACGTAGGGTATGGGGTATTGACTGACGAACGAGACACAGTCGTCTTCGGTCAGGTTGCCTTCCACCTTAAGCCCGCCCAACGGGTTGGGACGGTCGAGCACGACAAACTCTTTACCATTCTCGGCTGCGGCCTCCATGGAGACACCCATCGTACTGATGTAGGTGAACGAACGGCAGCCGATGTCCTGGATGTCATAGACCAGTACGTCGATGTCCTTGAGCATTTCGGGCGTAGCCTTGCGCGTCTTGCCGTAGAGCGAGTAGACGGGTAAGCCGGTGGAGGCATCGCGCTGGTCGGTGACGTGGTCACCGGCGTGCACATCGCCGCGCACCCCGTGTTCGGGGCCGTAGAGTGCCACCAGGTTGACGTTGGGCGCCTGGTAGAGGATGTCGATGGTCGAGCGCATCTGGTTGTCTACACCGGTGGGGTTGGTGATCAGACCCACGCGCTTTCCTTCGAGGCATTTGAAGCGCTCCTCTTTGAGCACTTCGATGCCGGTTTTGATGGTGATTTTTTGTGCCTGCAGGGCGGTGCTTAACGCAAGGATGCAGAGCAGGGAGAATAGGGCAATTCTTTTCATATTCGCGTAATTAGGAGGTGATTTCTTCTTTCTTTCCGTAGGCGGGGTCTATCTTCACAAAGGCACAGACGGCAATGGTAGCGGCGCAACAAATCATCACCCATACGAAGAAGGCCTCGTAACCGATCTGTTCCTGCAACCACCCGGCCGCCATGCCCGGAAGCATCATACCCAGTGCCATGAAGCCGGTGCAGATGGCATAGTGGGCTGTCTTGTGCTCACCTTCGGAGAAATAGATCAGGTAGAGCATGTAGGCCGTAAAGCCGAAGCCGTAGCCAAACTGCTCGATGAAGACACAGGTACAGATGGAGAAGAGGTCTTGCGGCTGGAAGTAGCCCAGGTAGACGAACGTCAGGCAGGTGAGCGAGATGCTCCAGGCCATCGGCCACAGCCAGCGGCGCAGGCCGCCCTTGGCTGCACAGATGCCTCCGATGATGCCTCCCAGCGTAAGACCGATGATGCCCACCGTGCCATAGACCAGGCCTACCTCTTCGGTAGAGAGTCCCAGGCCGCCTTTGTCTAAGGGGTCGAGCAGGAAGGGGTTGATGAGCTTCACCAATTGCGCTTCGGGTAGCCGGTAGAGTAGCATGAAGAGGATGGCTACGAAGGCATGTTTCTTCTTGAAGAAGGAGGCAAAGGTGGCGAAGAACTCCTTGAGGATGTTCGCCGCACTGAGCTGTTCCACGGTAGACTTGTCGGTGGTCGGCTTGGGCAACACAAAGCTGTGATAGAGGAAGAAGGCGATAAACAAGCCGGCCAGCACATAGAAGGTGATGCTCCAGGCCCAGGCCACGGTGAGGTGGCGCTCAAGCAGACCGGCCAGTATCACCAGCAGTCCTTGTCCGGCAATGGTAGCCACGCGGTAGAAGGTGCTTCGTATGCCCACATAAAAGGCCTGGTCGGATACGGACAGTCCCAGCATGTAGAAGCCGTCAGCGGCAATGTCATGCGTAGCGGAGCTAAAAGCCACCAGCCAAAAGGCGGCGAGCGACCAGCGGAAGAAGTCGGGCATGGGTAGCGTCAGGGCAATGGCGGCTAATCCGCCGCCTATGAGCAACTGCATGGCTACAATCCACCAGCGTTTGGTTTTCAGCAAGTCGACAAACGGACTCCAGAAGGGCTTAATCACCCACGGAAGGTAGAGCCAGCCGGTATAAAGCGCAATATCCGTATTGGAAATGTCTAACCGCTTATACATAATGACGGAGATGGTCATCACCGCCACATAGGGCAAGCCCTCGGCGAAATAGAGTGTGGGGATCCATGCCCACGGATTGGTTTTCTTTTTGGGTTGGTTCATGTGTTACAGGGTATTATTCGTAAAGGGTATCAATGGTAGCTCCCACGTAGTAGTGGAGTAAAATGTCCTGGTAGCCGTAGCCCTGCTCGCCCATAACGGCGGCACCTATCTGGCAGAGACCCACGCCGTGTCCCCATCCGGCGCCCACAAGGGTGAAGCGGGCGGGTACGCCGTTACTGTCAATCTCCTCCTTATCTACCACGAAGGCCGAGCTGTAGAGGTGCGACTTGGAGAGTGTGCGGCGTATTTCCAGTTCTTTGCCGATAATGCGGGTCTCTTTGGTTCCCACTATCTTCAGCTTCCAGAGGCGGGCAGAGGTACCGCGGGCTACAGGCACGAGGTCGATGATGCGTCCGTAGTCCACTCCCGAGCGTTCGAGAATCAAGGCAGAGAGTTCCTCCTGGGTGTACGTTACCTTCCAGCGGTAGAAGTCGATGGTTTCTTGGTCGTAATCGTTCAGTACCTGAGCAAGAATCTGCTTATTGTCGGTGTTACAGAAGGCCGGAGGTGAGGTGCGTATCCAGCGCTCGGCTTGCACTTCGTCACTGAGGTCGGGCAGATGCGTATCGGTCAGGCTGTCGCGCTTACCCTGGAGGTAGGGATAGTCAATGTCCGCCCACGCATAGCGAAACTCTTCAAGGGCACCGCCGCAGCATTTGTAGAAACGGGCGTCGCAGATGTTACCTTCACTCATCAACACCTGTCCGCGAGTGGCTGCAATAGCTTGCCGAACGGCCTGGGTAGAGGCACGGGTGATGCCCTGATAGCGTTGGCAGTGGTCGTCTGCACAAACATCAAAGCGGGTGTGGGCATCGCGTTCGTACCATTTCAGGCCTTCACTCTTGCTTGCGTCGGAGCTGGATGTGGGCGATTGGTTATTGGCTCCTACGGTCTGTGCAAGCAGCCAACTCCGCGAAATGACGGCGTGCGCCTTTAGTAGTTCGGCCGAAGCCTTGGCGCTCATCTCGCTCGAGATAACACTGGTGAGGTAGTCTTCGGTGTTGATGACGTTGATGCCGGTGAGCTTGCCCTCTTCGACGATGATTTTCAACGCGCCAAGGAAGCGCTGGTCCTCCTTACGCTCCCAATGGAAGTTTATGCCGATGGTGACATCCAGTAACTCGAACGAGGCATTGGCCTGGTCAACGGGTACAAAGAACAACTCGTCGTAGAGGCGACCATTCCAAAGAATGTGCCCCTCGTCATAGGTAGCAAGTTGACGGCCACGCACTTGGGCATCACCTATGCGATAGGGCGTGTAAAGTATAAATTCTATCTGCGGCTCAAAGAGGATGCCTACACTGATTTTGGGTTCGCTGTTCATGGTCTTTTTTCTGTATCTTTTAAGGGGGTGGAATAACATACTTCATCTAATATCTGACGCATCCGTTCGGGGTCTATCTTCTCGAAGTCTTCTTCACGCGGAAGGATAAACACTCCGCCTAAATCTACCGCAGCCGGACTACTGAGCAGACGGGCGGCACCTTCGGCATAGTAACAGCTTGGACGATGTTTGGCGCGGGCAAAGATGCAGAGGACCCACTTCGCCATTTCATACCAGCAAAGGATGTTCATGCGCGGTTCTGCTTCGCCGTCAACACGCGGAAGGCTGTCATAAAGCTGCTCGAAGAGCTGCACACCCTCCCCGGCATTGGTTGTCTCAATTACGTAGGTGTTACGCGGAGCATCACACAATGTGTGGAAGGAGCCAAACGGTAGCATACGGGTGGTATGGATGTAACTTTGCCACGTCTCTTCTATCGGCATAAAGCCACGACTGCCTGCCTGAAAGTGGAAATGGTCGGGGGCGGAAGCTCCACACTTGGGGCCGTTATAGAAGAGGGTGTAACCAGCCAACTCCTTGGCTAACGCCAACATATCACCCATGCGTCCGTTGATGAGTTGCAACGTATGGTCGGCAGCCGGAATGGTCAGGTGACGCGGAAAAATTGGGAAGGGATTGACTAATATCTCGTAACGCCCCCCATCAAATGGAATGGCAGTCTGCACTTCCGGTCGGTTCTTAGCACACAAGAAGCAGGGACGCTCACGGATACTTTTGGCGTCGGTCTTGGCAGCCGAGGAGGTGATGCGGGCAGGATTGAATTGTACCTTGTAACGTACATCACCCACCATCATCTCTTTGGTGCGTACAGCCGACAACGCAGCATAATTATCGTGCGCCTGCGGCCATGCGGCCAGTTGTTGCTTGAAAAGTTCTTCTATATTCATTTATTCAGTGCTACACGTGCCTGTAACTCCCATGTACGGATGCGGTCCTTATAAAGGTTGTTGGCATTCTGTTTCACAATATCAAGAGCTGCGTCGGAGTTTCCGTCCCAGCGACGGCAGCAGTACACCACGTCGTAGACACGACCTATCTGGTAGCGACGCGAGAAGTTGAGACCGAGAGCATAGTCTTCACCATAGCTGGTGTTGGGTACTTTCACTTCGCGCAACACCGGAGTGTAGAAGGCACGAGGTGCTCCCAGTCCGTTAATACGCAAAGCGTTATTGCGACCATTCTCCGGTGTCCACTCCTTGTGGTCGATGATGCCGGGAGCTATCTCCTGCATCTCGAAATTGGTCATCTGATAAGTACCTACCACCATGCCGCAGTTCTGCTCGTAGAACGCACGTACCATAGTAGTGAGAGTATGCGGGGTCTTATAGACATCATCGCTGTCGAGTTGGACGGCAAACTTACCACACTTGGGATGATGTACGCCGAGGTTCCAGCAACCACCAATGCCAAGGTCATTACGTTCGGGGATAAGGTGAATAAGACGTGGGTCGTCTTTGAATTCGTTAATGGCTTCCGTAGTACCATCGGTTGAATGATTGTTTATGATGATGAGATTGAACTTGAAATCCGTTTCTTGAGAGAAGACCGAACGAATAGCATCGCGAATAGTGCGAATACGGTTGCGCACAGGAATAATAACAGAGGCTTCGTACTCCCACGTATCGGCATCGAAGGCAATGGGTTCGAACTTAGGCGGCAGGTATCCGCCAATCTCTCGGAGGTGTTCGGTGCAGGCTTGCTCCATTTCGAGTTGCACGCCGCGATTCTTAGGATCTACATAATCGAACAGTTTCTCACCGCTCTTGCGGTTATCTTCTTCTATTTCGGTATAGAGATATTCGTTGATGTGCACCAATGCATATTTCTGTGAGAGTTTGAGGCGCAGGTCGTAGAGACCTGCATATTGATAATCGGTTTTCATACGAGCGACCGCTTCTTTCAGAGCTTCAGTATTGAAGAGCAGTACAGCGCCAAAATCGAAGTCGTCGCGCAACGAACCAAACTGATAATCAATAACCGGAGCCTGACGTTGTTCGCCGTCAATGATCTGATAGTGGTCGGCATAGACCATACCTGCACCACTGTCGTTGAGGAGATGCACCATACGTTCTTCGGCAAACAGTCCGAGTTCGATGGTGCTCGTCTTAGTGTAGAGTAAGGTGTAGAGCGTGTCGGCCTGCGCGGCAATCTCACGAATGTCGGCGCTGGTGCAGAGCCGATCGAGGATGAATGATTTTACTTGTTTCATAACTATATAGAAAGATTAGAATTTAATAAGCCCTATTTCACCGCCTGTGGTGGTAAAGAGCAGTCGTTTATCTCCAATGGGTACTACGGTGTTGACCAGGGAATTATCTACCTTGTGTTTCCAGAGTACGTTACCGGTGCGGGGTTCAAGAGCAAATATTAACCCGTCTTTGGTGCTGCCAAATACCACATTCTCCTTTTCAGGGAGCATGGAAGGGGCATGTTCGTAGCCAAAGCCCACATTGGATGCCCATAACTCCACGGGGTGATTGGTGGTGGAAGAGTAGCATACTACGCTGTCGTTCATGGTCTTTCCGTAGATGCGTTCGCCGTCTTCCGACAAACCAATACTTTCACGTACCGTTGATTGAAAGGTGCGGTAGAGAGTCTTACCGGTTTCAATGTCGATGGCAGTAAGGGCACGTTGCGGGTCGGCGATGAACACTTTCCCGTTGGAAGCTACCGGCCATACGGCAGCCGGTGAGAAGTGTAGACGGGTAAGTCCGCCCGTCCATTTCCAACATTCTTGCCCATTGGTACGATTGAGGGCATAGAGTGTGTTATCCCATGCCCCGAAGATAACCTTATCGGCAGTGACTAACGGTTTGGTTACGACATAGCCTTTCACAGGGCGATAGCTCCATTCCACCCGACCGGTTTGGATATTGATAGCACGGAAGATGGAGTCACTGCTGCCAATATAGGCGGTGTTGTCAGCAATAGTAATAGCTCCCAATACGGGTTCTGATGCCTTTACTGTCCATAGTTTCTTTCCGGTGCGGCTGTCTAATCCGTAGATAGCACGTCCCACCGTTCCGAATACAACTACCCCGTCAGAGACAGCCGGACCTCCAAAAGTACGCTCACCCGATTCATATTGCCAAAGTTGCTTGCCATTACGCAGGTTGTAGCAGGTGAGGTTTCCTTTGCTATCGCCTACATACACACGGTTTTCTTCAACCACCGGCGAGCTGTATATGCCGCCACCGGGGCGGGAAGTCCAGGCCTCCTTGGCTTTAGGGTATTGCTTGTTGACCGAGTAGTCGGGATATTTGTCTGCCTTGCCGGCATGATCGTAGTAATTGGTTGTCAGCGAAAAGGCAGCCCAGCGGCGTTTGGGTTCACCGATGCGTTGGGTATAAACGATCATGGAATCGCCCGTTACGTCATAGATGCCATAACCGGGTTTGCCCTGTTTGTCGCGCAGGTTGCTGCGCATCAAGATGCCGGGAATGCCATCGTAGCGCAAATCGCGGTTACTATGGTAATGACCACCGATGAAGAGACGCACATTGTAGGGACGTACAGCGTCGGTAACTTCATACCAATTGTCTACATCGCCTTCCAGCATAGGATAGTGAGTAACCAGAACTATCGGCTCCTCTTTGCCTTTCTTATCCATTTCCGAGGCCATCCAGTGGATATCTTCGGGCAATACGTGGCCGTTAGCCATGCGTATCATCGGCCCGGAGTTGAAACCAAGAAAGGTAATGCCGTTGTAGGTAAACTCGAAGCGGTCGCTACCATAGATTTCGTTGAAGGCAGTGCAGCCCGAGTCACTCCATGTAGTTTCGTGATTACCGGGCACAATGTAGTATTTCGGACGTAACAGGGAGAGACATCCCTTTACCTTATTCAACGAAATGCGGTCACCCTCTTCGGTGAGGTCACCGGTTACCAACACAAAATCGATGCTGTCCGTCGCATTGATTTGAGCAATGGATCGCAGCAAATCCTCCATAGGGTTGGGGTTTTTGGTGGTCAAATGCAGGTCTGTCAGCTGTACAAAGCGGAAAGGTTTTACAGCTTTCCCTCCCTCCCCTCCGGCAAAGAGAGGGGAGAAAGAGAAGAGACAAACCATGAAAGCTATGAGATGATTCTTGTAGTTCATTTCTTATCGTCAAAAAAGTGTAGTACTTGCTGCATTAGCATATTGCGCTCTTCGGCCGTGCGGATCGATTCAAAAGGGAATCCCAGCACCACGGTACGGTAGTCGCCTTTGTAAGCAACACCGGCACTGAGCGTGTTTTCGGCATAACGCATCACCGTAAAGGCGCCGCTCTTGTCGGCCGGTTCAATGGCATCGGGCGATTCCACCACATAACTGTCGGCATTCAACTCATTATAATAGGTATAGTTGCCGCTGAACAGATTCAACGGAGAGGCCACACCCTTCACCCGTCCTTCGATGGCTGCCTTGCGAACACGCCACTTATATTTCAGGATGTCGGTAGCAAACTTTCTGTCGGCAGGCTGCGAGGCAACCAATGGATTGTCCCACAGGTCGGAAGCTACGTATGCACCGGTGATAAAGAGATTGCCTCCTTTGTGGCAATAATCGGTCAACACCCTCTGAAGTGCTTCGGGAAAGGTTTTATACTCCAAAGGCTTCACCCCGCCCCGTCCCATCTTGGTCTGGAACTGTTTACCCAGAATCAGGTCGACATAGGCATATTCGGGTGCCGCCGTCAAGCTCTTGGCACTGCATGAAACAAACGAATAACCCGCCTTCAGGATGGCGGCACCATGCACAGCGGGATAGTCGAACGTGTTTCCGGCAATCACTTTGTCTTCATAATTGGCATAGCTGTCCCCGAATCCCGACGAGTCGTCGTCCATCCAGGGGATTCTGCGACGATACTCCTTCTGCTTACCGATGTAGCTAATGTCCTTGAGGTAGGGCACACCATGGTCATCATCATCTAAGAAACCGGCCAATACCGTATCGGCAGGAGCCGGTGCCACAAAGTCGGCCGGTGCACTGATGCGGTCGAAGCCATTGACCACGAGTACCGTTCCCTTATGCTTAAAGGCACGTCCGGCCGAGAGAATCTCCGAAGGGAAGCTTTCCCCCCCCTTGTTGACAGCCGTCACCTTGTAGCTACATACCACACCCGAAGGGATGCCGGCGCGATAACTGTTCGTATTCACCAGGATGCCGTTATCGAAATCGCCGTCACCAATGCGGGTGTAAACGATATATTTTTCCGCCTTTGCCGTCGGCTCCAGCGGATCGGCAACCGGTTGCCAGGTCAGTTCTATCTCGTTGTCGGAGGCCATGCGAAGCGCCATCTGATCGACCGGGAGCGGTTGAACGGTATAATCCGTGCCGTATTGCGAGGCAATAAACTGCAACATCCCCTTATAAATGGCGCGACTAACGGTAAAGCGGAACCGCGGGTCGAGGCCGTAACGCATATCGGCAAAGTTCTGATGCGAGAGCAGTTCGAGCAACATGGCCGGCACACGGGGCACGCGGGCTTCAAAGTAGGACTGGTTCCACATGCCCCGACGGCTCCACTTAGGTTCGTAGAGGGAACGGATGTCGTTGACGATATTCGACTGAATGAGGTCGGTCAAATCGTGCGCCAAGTAGCGCGAAGCTCCGTTGGAGTAGACGCCGTTGTCGTTGTGAGTCATGTAGATGCCCAGTGTTCCGATGATAGAATCGTTCAGGGTGGTACCGGCATCGCTGTGGAAAGCCATCGAGAGATCGAGCGGAATGTGCAGCCCTTCCCCTTCGGGATAGGCGGCAGAGCCTCCGGCAAGGTAGTTTACCCAGAGGCCGCGGCAGCGGTAATCGTCGGTGTAGTCGTTCTTTCCCCCACTGGGAGTATAGATGCTGTCGGGCATTCCCGCCCACTGTAGCCAGTAACGGGCGCCTTCACAGAAGCGGGGATATCCGCTCAGTTCGTAGGGATAGTCTACCTGCGGGCTGTCCAAGGCGAGGGTTTGCCGGTCCGTTTCCGAGCTTTTGACATTGGCGGTGGCGCCCTCTTGGGAGATGCGGCGGGCTACATTGCCCATTCCTCCGCCAATCTTCACGGCATCGGCACTGACCACTCGCCCGGCTTTCTCCGACTGATTGCTCAGCGTTACGCGGTTGGTTTCGTGCTTACCGGCGTCGAAACCGAAGGTGCCAAGATAGATCCAGGTACCTCCACCCATCCGCTGATTGACCCGGAATTGGGTAGTTCCCCCCTTGTGATAGACCGTATAGAGCGCATCGTCGGCACTGTTGGGAAGGGTTTGATAGGAGACATACACGGCATACTGTCCCGTCCCTGGAATATCGGGTACCCATTGTGCCGTACTGGGCGTCTCTTTCTTCGACTTGATGGTCTCGACCGTCCGGAAGGTTCCTTCGCCGAAAGGATTCTCGTAGTCGATGTATTGGTCGCGCAAATGGGCAAAGCCGGCACCTTCTCCCTGCTGCCAGGGTTTGCTGCCCGCCTCTTCGGTGTAGAGCGATTGGCCGTGCAGGTTGCCGTCGTTGTCTACAATAACCTCGGCCGTTTGGCTGTCACGTTCGCGGGGAAGCAGCACATTGGCACCGGCATTCTCCAGCATGGGCACCAGGAAGGGGAGCACATAGCTCTGGGTATAGAGGTCTTCGACCGTTTGAAAGATGCGGGCACGCTGCCACTCCCAGCGGGTAAGCTTGGGTTCGTAGTAGTAACCGTGGCTCTGCCATAGGGCTATGTGGCGGTCGAGTAGCCCCCGGGTGGGTGCATAGGCCGACGACAGGTTGGTCACCAGCGGCTTATCTTTCTTTCCGAAGGGGGCAAATACTTTGGCTTTTTTGTCGCGCTTGCTGCGGAGGGCTTGCGGAATCAGCTCTTCAATGGCGCGGCGATTGGTGCGGATTTGCACGTCATAGCCGGCGAAGTCGGAGGGAAGCAACGCTTTCACTCCTTGGTAGATGGCGGCCACATTCTCTTCACGGAAGGGGATGTAGGCGCAGTTCATGTTGGCAAACAGCCGCACTGTTTTGCCCTCAATCGTAACTGTGTCGATGCGAATTCTCCCCACGGAGATCTCTTCGCGCGCCACCCGGGTGAGGTACTCCCCGATTTGCCGACGCACATCGGTCGACAGCTCTTGTGCGCCTCCCCACAGAGGAAACAGGAAGGCGGCAGCCAGCAGGATAAACCTTGAGCTACATTTCATACGCATATCTCTTATAATATAAAGTTAATCAATTTCATGGGATGCAACGGACGCCTTCTCCCCCGGCTTGATGAGCAGACAAAGCCCGATGAAGGTGAAGAGCGCATTGAGAATCAGCAACTCATAGCTGAACTTATAACCTCCAAACCACGCCTCGGAGTTGAGGTCTAAGAGGAGGCAAAGCAGGGGTGCGGCAATGGCGGCTAAGGGAATATAGCGGTCGCGCACCGGGGCTTTCATAAAGATACCGAAGGCAAAAAGTCCCAAAATGGGGCCGTAGGTGTAGCTGGCCAACCGGTAGACGGCATCGATGACACTGGTACTGTTGAGGATGTTGAAGACATAAATGGTGATGGCCATCACCACGGCCATGCCCACATGTACCCGCTTGCGTATCTTCACCGTCTGGGCTTCGGTTTTCCCTTTCGTCCCCAGGATGTCTACGGTAAAGGAGGTGGTCAGTGCCGTCAAGGCCGAACCGGCGGCCGCATAGGCCGACGAAATCAGTCCGACAATAAAGAGAATGCCCACCATCAGGGGGAGATGGCCTCCGGTTGCTATGGCGGGGAAAAGCTCGTCGCCCGTGGCCGTGATGTTCATTTTGGCGGCATACAGGTAGAGCAGTACGCCCAACATCAGGAAAAGGAGGTTGATAACGAGCTGACAGGCGACACTGGTCATCATGTTCTTCTGCGACTCGCGGAAGCTTTTGCAACTCAGATTGCGCTGCATCATGTCTTGATCCAAGCCGGTGGTGGCGATCATCATGAAGGCTCCGGCAAAGAATTGCTTGAAGAAATACTGTTTTCCGTTGGGATCATCGAAGAAGAAGATGCGCGACATGTGGCTACCGAAGATTTCGTCCAACAGGTTTCCGCCCAGGCTCGAGCCGATGTAGTAGATGCTGAGCACCACCGAAACCACCAAGCAGAAGGTCTTAAGCGAGTCGGTCCATATCAGCGATTTCACCCCTCCGCGGAAGGTATAGAGCCACACCAAGGCGACCGTGAGGATGGCATTGAAGACAAAGGGCACCCGGAGCGGCTCGAAAACCAGCAGTTGCAAGGCCACACAGACCACAAACAGCCGCACGGCCGCCCCCAACATCTTGGATACAAAGAAGAACCAGGCGCCCGTTTGGTACGAAGCAATGCCGAAGCGGTTGTTCAGATATTCGTAAATGGAGACCAATTTCATGCGGTAAAACAGGGGTACCAGCACGAAGGCGATCACCATTTGTCCGGCCACAAAGCCCATGACAAACTGGAGATAGCCGAAACTACTCTGGGCTACCATGCCCGGGACAGAGACAAAAGTCACCCCCGATATGCTGGAACCAATCATGGCGAAGGCCACCACATACCAGGGAGATTTTCGATTACCTACAAAGAAGCCCTCGTTATCGGCTTTTCTTCCGGCGATGTAGGATACGGTGAACAGTACTGCAAAATAGGCGACAATAGTAATAATGACAGCAATTGGAGTCATACGCGTTTTGTTTTAAGATTATAAAAATACGAATCAAGTGAATGTATCACGTCTTATTTTCTTCGTCGTGCGCCGTTCTCCGGGCGGTCTGTTACCGCCCGGGCGGCGTCTAAAGGGAGGTTTTTATTCGGGATAGAGCAGGTAGGGCTTGCGCTGAACCTTAAATTTGGCCACGTCATCCTGCCACCTGGCCTTGATTTCGTCGGCACTCTTGCCCTGCTTAATCATCTTGCGGACGTAGTCGGTGCCCACTAATAGTTCGAAGAAAGAACGGAAGAAGTGGTCGTCGAGGTTGAGATTTCGATAGGCATCAATCACATAACTCAAATCGACCCCCTTCTTCCATATCGCTTCGTCACTCAAATGGCTCAAATCAACCCCGTAGCAGGTGCGGTCGAGCTGGGGGGGAAACTTCGCCCCGGGGATGCTTCGGGGGGTGAAACTATATTTATAGCCCTTCATGTTGGGATGTCCGTACACCTCGAAAGGTTTGTCGGTGCCCCGTCCCAGACTCACCGGCGTGGCTTCAAAGAAGCAGGTGGAGGGGTAGAGGTAGATCGATTTCATCGTGGGGAGGTTGGGCGAGGGGGGAATGGGCAACCGGTAGAGGGTCTGGTGGGTGTAGTTCTTGCAGGGGATGACCGTGAGATCGCATACCCTCGAGCCTGGCAACCAGCGTTCTCCGTTGACCATTAGCGCCAGTTCGCCCAGCGTCATGCCGTGCACAATGGGGATGGGAAGCCACCCTACGCCCGACTTATACTTCATGTCAAGCAGCGGCCCGTCCACATAATGGCCGTTGGGATTGGGACGATCCAGTATCAATACCTTGCGGTTATACTGTGCGCAGGCGTCCATCAGGCGGCACATCGAGGCGTAGTAGGTGTAGAAACGAAGCCCCACATCCTGTATATCCACCACCAGAATGTCGAACTTACGCATCGAAGCATCGCCGGGTTTGCCCCCGCTACCGTCGTACAGCGAGAGGATAGGCACGCCCGTTTTAGGGTCAACCGAGCTGGAAACATGCTCTCCGGCATCGGCATCGCCGCGGAATCCGTGCTCGGGCGAGAAGATAGCCACCACGTTCAGCTTGTTTTCCAGCAGCACATCCAGCAGGTGTTTTTGCCCGATCATGCCGGTATGATTCGAGAAGATGGCGATCCGCTTATTCTTCAATATCGGAAAATAGTCGGCCGTCTGCTCATCTCCCATGATCACCCGGTTCTCTTGTGCTCCTCCCGCAAGCCAGGTAGAGCACAGCAACAAAACTAACAGTTTCTTCATAACACGCAGGGTATAAATGATTTATGGAGAACAAAGATATGCCTTCCGTTTTACATTGGAAACACTTGTTTTGGAATTTTTAGAATTATGCTCAATAATTAGGAGATTCTTCTCCCCTACTCTCGGAATTCTTCTCCCCGCCCGTGGGAAAGCCTCCCGCGGTGTAAGGATAACTTTGTCGGCACTTTGGCACTGCTTTGTTGGGACTTTGGCACTGCTTTAGTGCCGTTAATGTTTGGCCTTCGCGGCGCTTTTCTCTACTGCCCCCCGGAAGAGGCCCGGGAGACGACCAGACCATCGCGCAGGTGAATCGTCCGGTCGGTTAGGCGGGCAAGCCCCTCGTCGTGGGTGACAATCACGAAAGTCTGCCCCAAACGGGTGCGCAAGTCGAAGAAGAGCTGGTGCAACTCCGCCTTGTTGTGCGTATCCAAGCTGCCCGAAGGTTCGTCGGCCAACACCACCGAGGGGCGGTTGATGAGCGCCCGCGCCACGGCTACGCGCTGCTTTTCGCCCCCCGACAGCTCGGAGGGACGGTGATCGGCACGCGCCGTTAGGCCCATCATCTCGAGCAATTCACGCGCCCTGGCGGCGGCCTGGTGGCGGGACTGCCGGCCGATGAGGGCGGGAATCATCACGTTTTCCAAGGCGGTGAACTCGCCCAACAGCTGGTGAAACTGAAAGACAAAGCCGATGTGGCGGTTGCGAAAGGCCGAGAGGTCGCGCTCGCCCAGCCGCCCTACGTCGCACCCTTCGACCACTACGCGGCCGCTATCGGGGGCATCCAGGGTGCCCATGATTTGCAAGAGCGTGGTCTTACCCGCCCCGCTGGGGCCTACTATGCTGACGATTTCGCCTTTTTCTATCGACAGACTGATGCCGCGCAAGACGTGCAACGGCCCGAACTGTTTGGTGATTTGCTCCAATTGTATCATTGTTGGGGGATTCTTGGGGGGGTTATACCTTCTTATTAGTGGAGTTTGCGGAGTACGTAGTCGGCCAGGTAGCAGCCGAAAACGGCCGGCAGGTAGCTGATGGTGCCGCAGGTGGAGTGCTTGTTGCGCTCGCCCGGGGTGGGGATAATAGCCCGGCGGTCGGCCTGTTCGGTGCTGAAAACCACCGGAAGCGGGCGGCGGATGCCCCTCTTTTTGAGCCGCTGGCGCACGGCTTTGCTCAGGGGGCAGTGGTAGGTTTGGCCGAGGTCGGCAAAGCGAACCCGGGTAACATCGCTCTTGGCTCCGGCTCCCATGCTCGAGATGATGGGCAGTTTGCGCTGCAGGGCTTCGGCTATCAGGGCGCATTTGGGGGCAATCGTGTCGATGGCGTCGACCACAAACGAGTAGTCTGCCGCCTCCAGCAGGGCGGGAATCCCGGCCTCTTCCAAGAAAACGGGGTGCACCGTGAGTTGCAACCCCGGGTTGA
This sequence comes from Prevotellaceae bacterium, assembly GCA_031262785.1. GTDB lineage: Bacteria > Bacteroidota > Bacteroidia > Bacteroidales > Bacteroidaceae > Bacteroides. Next base: position 21,381 of record JAISHB010000081.1, on the reverse strand, counting down.
TGTCGAGCAGTCTCTCGGCCATCACTTCGGCCTTGCCGCGCCCCAGGGTGGAGCAAAGTGCGGGCAACTGACGGTTGAGGTTGGAGGGTTGCACCACATCGGCGTCTACCAGGGTGAGCCGTCCCACGCCCGCCCGCACCAATAGTTCGGCCGCATACGCCCCCACGCCGCCCAAACCCACCACCAAGATGTGGGCTTGGGTGATGCGTTCCATCTTCTCTTCGCCCAAGAGGCGAAGGGTACGCTCCATCCAGGGGGCTTCAGGAGAGTTCATGGGTACGGTTATTCTTCTTCAACCACCGGTAGAACCACAGGCCTACCTTTTCGTAATGTGCCACCTTGTCGGTGGTGTGGGGATTGGAAAACGAGAGCAGGTCGGTGGGTTCGCCCACTTGATCGGGGTAAAGCACCACCAAACTGTTGTTGGCAAAGTAGCGGCTAAGCTGCGAAGGAAGCTTTTCAAAGGAGGAGTTGTACGAGATGGAGCCGTGCCGTGCCGAGACAATGACCAGCAGATGGTCGTAGTTCACCTGTCCGGTGAGCAGGAGCAAGTCGTCCCAATCCTCGAGCAAGGTATAGCCGGTGCGCGTCTGAGGATGCCGCTGGCCGATGAGCGATTGCAGGTGAGTCGTGGCCTGGGCATCGGCAAAGAAGTGCACCCGACAGCCCAAACTATTGCCTATCCGGCAGAATTGTTCCACCCATTTGGCAAATCCGGCCTCATATTCGGCCTTCGGAGGTACCGCCACGATGATGCGTCGAATGGTGTTTAGGGGCATCAAAAACTTGGCAATCAGTACCTCCCGGTGCAGTCCTTTGAGCAGATTCTCGGCCAACAACCCGAAGAAAGAGTCGACCAGCGTAGACTTTCGGTGCAGCCCGATGATCACATCGGTAGCCCTATGCTCCTTGGCCGTGTGGATAATGCCCGAGGCAATGTTCAAGTCGTAGCGGCTGATGCGCTCGAGTGACACCGAGGCCGAGGCGGTAATCTTGGCGGCTTGTCCCAGGTAACGCTTGCCTCGCCTGAGCTGTGCCTCGCTGGCGTTGCTGTCGTTAATCACATTGAGTGCGATGAGGTTGTCGGCTTGCTTGGGATCGCGGATGAGCAGCGCCAGGTTCATCAGCTCTTCAATGGTCTCGGGGTTGGCAATTGGAATGAGTATTTTTTCGGGTTGACCGGCCGGTTTCTGCGTATCTACGTGCGCTTCGCACAGGGCAAGCTTGCGTGCGGCATGTTCGGTCACCAACGAACTGACAATGCAGGTGACCAGAATCATCAGGATGGTGCCGTTCAAGACATCCTCGCCCAGCAACCTCGAACCCTCGGGCAGGACGATACGATAGCCCACCAGCACCGCGGCCAGCGTGGCGGCTGCCCGCGCACTGCTCAATCCGTACATGAGTTTACGTTCCAATGCCTTCATCCGATAGGCCTTTTGTACCAGCCAACAGGCAATCCATTTGCTGCCCAGGGCAATCGCAATCATCACGCCGGCCACCACAAGGGCGTTGCCCGGCCCCACAATCACCTGCACATCAATCAACATTCCCACGCCAATGAGGAAATAAGGAATAAACAATGCGTTGCCCACAAACTCGAGGTGATTCATTAGTGGAGAGACATGCGGAATCAATCGGTTGAGCACCAAGCCCGCCAAAAAGGCGCCCAAGATACCCTCCATCCCCACCAGTTCCATCAGTCCGGCACCCAGAAACACCATGGCCAACACGAAGATAAACTGCATCACCGCGTCGTTGTAGCGACGGAAGAACCAACGCCCGATGCGGGGGAAGAGAAACAGAATCACCGCTCCCAGCACCACCACCTTGAGCAACAGCCAGAGCCAAAACAGTCCGGAAGCCTCTTCCTTGAATAATCCGCTCACCACGGCCAGCACCAACAGGGTAAGTGTGTCGGTGACCGCCGTACTTCCCACCGCAATACTTACGCTGCGCTGACGACTGACACCGTAACGAATCACAATCGGATAGGCCACCAGCGTGTGCGAAGCATACATGCTGGCCAAGAGTAGCGAGGTGAGCAGGCCGTAACCCAGCAGCGTCATGTTGGCCGCCAGCCCAAGTAACATCGGGATAAGGAACGTGAGGATGCCCAGCACACCCACCTTTACACGGTTCTTCTTGAAGTCGGCCATATCCATTTCCAGTCCGGCCAGGAACATAATATAGTAGAGTCCCACCTTTCCGAACAGCTCAAAACTGCTGTCACGCGCCAGCAGGTTGAATCCGTGTTCGCCGATAAGCACACCGGCAAGTATCATCCCGATGATGTGCGGAATGCGCAATCGGTTAAGTAGCATGGGAGCAAACAAAATAATGAGCAATACAAGGAGGAAAATCCATGTAGGGTCGGTGATGGGAAGGTGAGGGGAAAAAGTAAACCAGTCCATGTGCATCGAGCTTTTTAGATTGCAAAAATAGGGAAAAATCCCGCCCACACGCACTGCCTTCTGAATTTATCTTACCTTTGCGGCCAATTTCTAAATTCAAAGAAGATGAAGATAGCCATTGTTGGAGCAAGCGGAGCCGTGGGACAAGAGTTCCTGCGGGTGCTCGAAGAAAGAAAGTTTCCGCTCGGTGAGTTGGTGTTGTTCGGTTCCCAGCGCAGTGAAGGACGTACCTATACCTTCGGGGGTAAACCCATCGCGGTCAAACGCTTGCAACACAACGACGACTTCAAAGGAGTAGACATCGCCTTCACATCCGCAGGTGCAGGCACCTCCAAAGAGTTTGCCGCAGACATCACCAAGTATGGAGCCGTGATGATTGACAACTCCAGCGCCTTTCGCATGGACGAAGATGTGCCGTTGGTAGTGCCCGAAGTAAACGCTGCCGATGCACTGGTGCGTCCACGCGGCATCATTGCCAACCCCAACTGCACCACCATTCAAATGGTAGTAGCCCTCAAAGCCATTGAACAGCTCTCGCACATCAAAACCGTACATGTGGCCACCTACCAGGCAGCCAGCGGCGCCGGAGCCGCCGCCATGGACGAATTGCACGAGCAATACCGCCAAGTGTTGGCCGGAGAACCGGTCACGGTGGAGAAGTTTGCCTATCAGCTGGCCTACAACCTCATCCCGCAGATCGACGTCTTCACCGACAACGGCTACACCAAAGAAGAGATGAAGATGTATCACGAAACACGCAAGATCATGCACTCCGACGTGCGCGTGAGCGCCACCTGCGTGCGGGTGCCGGCGCTGCGCTCGCATTCCGAGAGCATCTGGGTGGAAACCGAGCGTCCCGTCTCGGTGGCCGAAGCCCGTGAAGCGTTTGCCGCCGGCCAAGGTTTGGTGCTGATGGACAATCCCGCCGAAAAAGAATACCCCATGCCGCTCTTTCTGGCCGGCAAAGACCCCGTTTACGTGGGACGCATCCGCAAAGACCTCACCAACGAGTGCGGCCTGGCTTTCTGGGTGGTGGGCGACCAAATCAAGAAAGGCGCCGCGCTCAACGCCGTGCAGATTGCCGAGTATCTGTTGAAGCAGTAACGCTCCGGTTGCAGCAGTTCACAGCGAAGGGCGTGCCGTGGTGGCGCGCCCTTCGTCGTGTTAGATCCGCAAAGCGGGTGCGGGGTTATTCGCTGATGGGGGGATTGTTCTTGATGCAGCGGATGGGCATGCCGTAGTATGAACCATACTGACCAGCATAGAAAAGGGTTCCCGAAGCATATATTACATGAGCATAACCCGCATAATGTGCTTCGCCGCTCCAATAATAGAGGTTACCGCCTGGGCGCACCATGCTCCCATCATAATAAATATATCCTGCTGCCGGCAGGAAGAGATTCCCTTTCAGTGCTCCGCTGGGGATGGTGGCTGTGCCGGTGGCATTTCCCGTGGCGGTATTCCAATCGCCAATCTTGGTGAAGGTCCCGAATAAATCATCGATAAGGGGTTGCAATTCGGTCTTGTTGGGCATGCGATAGGCGGGGTTGATGCTGGTGCAGATGTCGTTGGGGGTCATACCGGAGGCGGTGGAATTATCGGAGGTGATGCTGTTCAAATCGGTGGTAAAACCATTGGTAGAGCTTCCATTCGTGTAGGTGGTATAATTGTTCTGCGTGCTATTGGGTGCAATACCCACCAAGCTTCCCCACTTAAAGTAGAGCCCTTGATTCATCACCGCGCTCATGTCGTAGGGTTCCTTCACGAAGGTAAGATTGTAGCCGTCCCAGTAGATGTTGCTGCCGGCAAAGTTGTCGGCGGTCAGCGGCGTGGTGGAGCCGAAGAAGGTATAGCACTTGCCCGCCTCCAGCACCTCGGTGTCGGCGGGGGCAGCTGTCAAATTGAGGATGCGCGAGTAGACAATGTCGTCATCGGTTGTAGGGGTGCCGTTATCTGCAATGGCCGATACCTTAATGAGGCGACCGCTAATATCCAAACCGCCGTCGTCGACAGGCAGCATCATATAGGCTACGAGGTCGCGGTCTTCATTTGTGCCCACATCGTTCTTGATAGTGAGGGTGAGGACGGTTTGGGTACCAGAATCAGGAGTTGCTTCTTGAGTGACAGTGCCGTCCGGGTTATATTCCAAAGTTACCCAAGATTGGATGAAGGCAGCAGCGTCGTCCGCACTCATGGTGATTTGTGTGATGGCCTTTCCCCCAGTGTTGAGCCGGAGGTTGAAGCGGATGAGGGCGCAGGCATGTACAAGGGTGATGTTGCTTTGGTTGGTGGCCAAGGTGGTGTACATCACGTCGTAGTCCTTCAAGCTAACAATGGGAGATTGCTCCACGTCGTACTCCTGATTGTGAAGGTCAAAATCGATATGAGGCGAAGTACCTAAACCGGGAAAGAACTTCCCTGTGGGGCCGTAGTAGTAGTTGTACATGCCGGCAAGGGCGCCTCCGGTGCTGGTGGTAGTTTCGCCGCTGAAGCTCATGCTCTTGTTGCCGGTGCCGGGGCCGGTGATGGTGGAGGGGGTCTGAGCCACGTCATCGACGTAATTAACCACGTTAAGTGTTTCGGTGGTGCCGCTTGACCACACCACGGTCATCAGGTCGGCCGTAGCGTTGGTGCCCGGGGTGTAAGTGGTGCGCGTGGCCACCTCGTCGATGCCGGCGGTGACGGTGATGCGGGTCTTGCCCGCTTCGGGGGTCAGCTGGGGTTCCTCTTCGCTGCCGCAGGCGGGGAGCATCAGGGCGGCGGCCACAAGGGGCAGCAGGTTCTTGGCAAAGCGGAAGAGTCCGCGCGTGAGAGATTGGGCGGTAGGCTGCCCGAGGTCGTAGCGTTTGCCGGCGCCGAAGTCTTGGGTGCTGGCGGCGATGACGCCTTCACTGTCCATCTTCAGGATGTGGATGGAAGGAGCTTGGTAGGATGATTTTTTGTTCATACTGGTTTTTATTTAATTGATAAATGATGCGTCAAGAGGGGTAACTGATTCCCCTCCTGCCGGCAGGAGGGGTGGCGCGAAGCGACGGGGTGGTGGGATAAAACAGACCTACCACCCCGCCCTGCGGGCACCCCTCCTCCGGGGAGGAGGGGAATTTGGTTGGCGTGAACATATACGCCCGCCCAATTCCGCAAACTGCGGCGATGATGTGGCGCGGCCACCCCCAAACCCCCTAAAGGGGGCTTAGGTAGTACTACTGAGGAAGCAATACCATCTAAGCCCCCTTTAGGGGGTTTGGGGGTGGGATGCAAGTTCGCAAAGCCCCCTTTAGGGGGGTTGGGGGTGATAAACAGGGGGTTGGGGGCGGAAACAACCCGCAGGCAAAGGAGCCTACATCCGGTAGATGTTAATAAATGTAAATGGGGGGGGTAAAATCAACCTTTTGCCCGCCACCGGACGTGTGCGAACAAAAAAAGGACGGTAGAGGACCTGAAATAGGGTGTATCTTCTCCATGTAGTTGATAAATCTGCGCAAAGATAAGGGGAAATGAAGAATGATGAATGAAGAATGAAGCATTTTCTGGGGAAAACTAAGTTATACGGGCTAAAAGTTGATTTGCAAGTCGGTTTCTTCCTTTTGTTCGGGTAGAAAAGGCGATGCATGGCTGCAATGTTAAATCTACCGGGTAGATTTAACATTGCAGGCGCATATTGCTATTTCTACCCGGTAGATTTAACAGTGCAACCGAATATCGCGATTTCTACCGAGTAGATTTAACGTTGCATTTGCATATCGCGATTTTTACCGGGTAGATTTAACGTTGCAACTACATATTTCGATTTCTACCCGGTAGATTTAACAGTGCAGGCTTGCAACACGATTTCTACCGGGTAGATTTGGTGTTGCAGGTGTGCACGACGATTTTTACCGCGTAGATTTGGTGTTGCAGGTGTGCATTGCGATTTCTACCGGGTAGATTTGAGGTTGCAGGCGGGAAACTGAATTTTGTCGGAGTGGGTAGAGGTAGTTCCAAATTAAACCAATACCTTTGCGCCTCAATCTTTTTACACCCCCCTCATTCGCATGACATATCCCCATTTAGCCGTTATGGTGCACCGGCAGGCCGAAAAGTACGGTCAGAAAACCGCCCTTAAATATCGCGACTACGACCGCAACCAGTGGTGCGCCGTCAGTTGGAACCAGTTTTCGCAAACCGTGCGCCAGACGGCCAGTGCGCTGGTTGCACTGGGGATAAGGGAAGAGGAGAACATCGGTATCTTCTCGCAGAATAAGCCCGAGTGCCTCTATGTCGACTTCGGCGCCTTTGCCGCCCGTGCCGTCACCGTGCCGCTCTATGCTACCAGCTCGGCGGCGCAGGCGCAATACATTGTGAACGACGCCGGCATCCGCTTTCTGTTCGTCGGAGAGCAATATCAATACGATGCAGCCTTCAGTATCCTCCCCCTGTGCCGTTCGTTGCAACAGCTCATTATCTTCGACCGTTCGGTGGTGCGCGACGCGCGTGATCGCACCTCCATCTATTTCGACGACCTGCTGAAGGCCAACCAACTGCTCCCGCACGACGATGTGGTGGAGGAACGAACCGCCCGCGCCACGCCCGACGACCTGGCCAACATTCTCTACACCTCGGGCACCACGGGCGAACCCAAAGGGGTGATGCTTCATCACTTCAACTACTTGGAGGCGTTCCGCATCCACGACATCCGGTTGCCTTTCATGACCGACCGCGATGTTTCGATGTGTTTTCTGCCGCTTACCCACGTGCTGGAGAAGGCCTGGTGCTACCTTTGCATCCACAAGGGGGTGCAGATTTGCATCAACCTGCGCCCCACCGACATTCAAACCACCATCAAGGAGATACGCCCCACGCTGATGTGCAGTGTGCCGCGCTTCTGGGAAAAGGTCTACGCCGGCGTGCAGGAGCGCATCGCCGCCGAAAAGGGGATGAAACGGGCACTGATGCTCGACGCCATCCGCGTGGGCAAGATACACAACGTAGACTGCCTGCGACTGGGCAAGAAGCCGCCGATGCTGATCCATCTCAAGTATAAATTCTACGAGAAAACGGTCTACGCCCTGTTGAAGAAAACCATCGGTATCGAGAATGGTAATTTCTTTCCCACAGCCGGTGCTGCCGTGCCCGACGAAATCTGCGAGTTTGTCCATTCGGTGGGCATCAACATGATTGTGGGTTACGGCTTGACCGAGTCGACCGCCACCGTCTCGTGCTTCCCGGCAAAGGGATTCCGCATCGGTTCGGTGGGCACGCTTATGCCCGATGTGCAGGTGAAGATTGGGGCACAAAACGAAATTTTGCTGCGCGGGAAAACTATCATCACCGGCTACTACCGCAAGGCGGAAGCTACGGCGGAGGCTATCGACGCCGAGGGATGGTTCCACACGGGCGATGCCGGTTACCTCAAGGAAGGGCACCTCTACCTGACCGAACGGATCAAAGATCTGTTCAAGACTTCTAACGGAAAATACATCAGTCCGCAGGCGCTCGAGACCAAACTGGCTGTAGACCGATATATCGACCAATTGGCCATCGTGGCTGATCAGCATAAGTTTGTTTCGGCGCTGATTATTCCGGTTTACGATTTGGTGGAGGAGTATGCCCGCCGGGAAGGCATCGTTTTTGCCGACCGTGCCCAGCTGCTTGCTCACCCACAGGTGCAAGCTCTCTTCCGCAGCCGCATCGATACGCTGCAGCAGGCATTTGCCCACTACGAACAGGTGAAACGCTTCACCTTGCTGGCTGAACCTTTCAGCATGGAGCGGGGCGAACTGACCAACACGCTCAAGCTTAAACGTCCGGTCATTGCTCAGAACTATCGGGCGGAGATTGAGGCGATGTATGCCGAATAAGACTTTCTAAGAGCGAAGCATACACCTCGTTTTGATGCAACACTTCGGGCACGCCCAGCAGGAAAAACTGGCAGCGGGCACGGGTGAGCACCACGTTGAGCTTGCGATCGATGAGTGCTCCGTTCTCTTGCGTGAGGTTGGCCAGTAGACGGAACTGCTCGGCACGATTGACGCAGCATGAGTAGAGGATAACTTCCCGTTCACTTCCCTGAAAACGTTCCACCGTATCCACCGTGATGCGTCCCAATGCTTCGATGCCGGTCTGTGCCAGTTCGTGCCGAATCAGGGCAATCTGGCTGCGGTAGGGGGTGATGATGCCCAATGTGCGGGCGGCATCAAACCCTTCGCGGTATTGCCGGTAGAGGGCTGCGGCCAATCGCGCCGCCAACTGCGCCTCGGAGTGGTTGATCTTGAAGGATCTGCCCGGCGGCTCGGCACGGGAAGGGAGGAAGGCCACGCGGCGGGTGAGTATGTCGGCAAACTCACTCTGGCGCAACTCCGGTTGCAGGGAAAGTGTTCCCGCTTGATGGGGCAAACCTACGGGGAGGAGCTGTCCGTCGTAAAAGGCTTGATTGGGGAAACGGGCTACCTCTGCATTCATCCGTCCTTGCCGGCGCAACATATCTACCGAAAGGGGATACGTTGCGGCTTGCCGGTAGAGCCGCTCGAAGAGCGAATCGCGCAGGTTATACAGCCCGATACGGTGCAGTGCCTCTTCGTGCACTGCCGATTGCTCCGCAGTTTGCAGCACTACGGCCGGAAGTTGTTTGTAATCGCCGATGAGGATGAAACGGTCGATGGCATTCCCTCCCTTTTCGTCCCTTTCACAGAGTAGACCGAGTAGTTGCGGCTCCAGCACCTGGGTGGCCTCGTCCACGATGGCGACGTCGAACTTCTTGAGACGAAACAGCTCGGTGCGCAGCGAGAGGGTGGCAATGGTGCCCACAAACACGCTGCACCCGGCCAAGCGTGCCTCGACGGCACGACGGGTGGTGCATGCACTCAAGACATTGGCCAGCAGATGGGGCCGAAACGCCTCGTCGCACGACAACTCGCTGCCCAGGCGAATGTAATCGATACCTTCGGGAATGGCTTTGCAAATCTCATCTACCGCCCGATTGGTGTAGGAGAGCAGGAGCATCTGTTTGCCCTGGGCACAGAAAGCCGCCACCATGCCGCGCAGGGCGCGGGAGGTTTTTCCCGTGCCGGGCGGACCTACCAGCAGGAAATAGTCGCGGGCAGCCTGTGCCCGACGAATGATGCGTTCGATGTCGTCGGGAGCAGGGTTGTGGTCGGAGGGCGGCAACGGCTCGAAGCGGGGCGGACGAACGCCCAGTAGCAGGTCGCGCCGCTCGGGGGTGGCCGTCAGGAAGTTCGACAGGCCGCGATACATGCTGCGATAGGCGGTATCCATGAAGTCGTGCTCTAAGGCGTAGCGACTTTGGGTAGATAGCACGGCGCTGTTCTGCTGGGCGGCGCGCAGGCGTAGCAGTACGCTGCAGGCCGAGAGTTGCGCAATGGTGGCCTTGAAGATGAGCTGGTTGGTGGGGCGGTCGGCATCGCTATCCCGCGGATAGAGCACCACGGCATCGCCCGGGCGGAAGTTGGGCAAGGTGACGGGGGGACGGCTTATCCGTAGACGCAGCGTGGGAGCAGTCGGGTCGGTGGCGTGATTCTCTTCGAGTTGCAGGTCGTAGAGTATCTCGCCCGCCTCACACTTCTCTTCGAGTGAACAGAGCCAGTGCGAGGCGGCTCCGGCGTGTGTCTCGTCGGTGAGGGCGCCGGTCTTGGCCAGGTAACTCTCGGTGGTGATGAAGGTGTGCAGGGCGTAGAAGTAGTGCTGTTCGAGCGGCGTCAAGGCGGCGAGAGAGTCGGTAAAGGCTTCGATGGCGGGGGCTGTCCATCGCTTCCACAGCGTAGTGGTGAGCCGCCGCTCGTTGAGTCGTGCCGGTTGGATGGCGCGCAACACCCGTGCGGTGTAGTCCGGCGAATTGTGCAGCCACAAGGCATGCTCCACCGCTACAATGCGATTGCGCAGGTTCAATGCCTCTTGCACCGCCGGCCACGACCAATCGGCGGGATAGAGCAACGGGTAGCGGGTGTAGAGCAGATAGGTTTTCACGCGGTCGAGCGGCCGCTGCACGACGTAATGCAACACTGCTTGATAGAGTAGCATCTGCATGTGGTGGTTTTCACGAGGTTCGACCTGTCCGGGGTGGGTGTATTCGTCGGCTTTACCCGACTTCATCTCGATGAGCGCCGCCCCGTCGCGCTGCATGTAGTCCAGACGTCCCTGCAAACCAAGCGGCTCGCACAGATAGGAAGGTTCCAGTACGGCATCTTCGCGGCGCAGGGAGGAAATAGCAGGGAAGGTCTGGGTTACGATGCGTCCGATGTGCTCGAAGTGACGCTTGCAATCGGCAAAGAAGGCGCGCTCTTTCACCGCATCATGCAGGTCTGCGCAGGCGGCCAGCTCTAAGGGATAGGTGCGGAAGGCTCGCTGCATGCAGGCAAGGTAGTCGGGTGCTTGAGGAGCATAGATCCACTCGTCCAAGAAGAGGTTGGCTATGTTTCCCAGCAACATGGCCGCGGTGTTTTCGGAGGGTTGCAGTTGCGCCAGCAGGTAGTTCAGGGGCGAATGGCCGTGGGGCTTGAAACATTCGGCCAGCGAGCTGATGTCGAGTAGGTAGTCGGGTTCGAGGATGAGCAGAGCGGGAAGGAGGGTGCCCGTCGCATCGGTTTGTACATCCAGCAGGTTGAGGCGGGCACCGGGCCACAGCAAGCTCACGGTATCGGCAAAGCGGGTTTGCAGGTGGGCAAGGGAGATACGCAGCGGAGCATCGGCAGGTGATGCCTCGGCAGGCGTGACATAGAGATAGCTTTGGTCGGCACGCACCAAGGTGACGCGCAGGCAACGTGGCAGCGCGTTACTCATGCGTCCGCTTCCGCTCTTTAATCATCACAATGCTCAGTTCGTAGAGCAGGTAGAGGGGGATCGCCACAATGGTGAGGGTAAACGGGTCGCCCGTGGGGGTAATGATGGCGGCCACAATCACCAACACCACCACGGCGTGGCGGCGATAGCTGCGCAGCATCGAGCGGTTGACCAATCCCAGCAACGACAGGAACCAAGTGACCAAGGGCAGCTCAAAAGCCAGCCCCATACAGAGCACCAGCATCAGGAAGTTGTCGATGTAGGAGTTGAGCGAGAGGTGGTTTTCGATGGCCGCACTCAGCTGGTAGGTGGACAGGAAGCGAAGCGTAAGCGGATAGACCATGAAGTAGCCCAGCAACACGCCCAGAAAGAACATCACCGTGCCGATGGCCAATGCCTTGCGTACTCCGCGCCGCTCGCGGGGATAAAGCGCCGGACGTATGAAGCGCCAGATTTCGTAAAACAGGTAGGGAGTGGCAGTCACCACCGACAGGAGGAAGGAGGTGGAGAGGTGGATGAAGAATGGGGCTGCCAAATTGATGTTGAAGAGCTTGACCTCGAAGGTCTCGGTGAAAAAATCGCCGCACAGATGGAGCCATTGCCCCACCGAGCGTAGCAGCTCGTAGAAAACAAAGTTGTTGTGACAGGGAGCCAAGATAACGCGGTCGAACAGCCACGGCATGGCAATGAAATAGCCTATGGCCAGCACCAACCAGACGGCGCCTACGCGGAACAATGTGCCTCGAAGGTCGTCCAGATGATCCCAGAAGGTCATCTCCTGCTTATGCTTGATCGGCTTGGTCACCCTTGGAACTTGGTGCGTCTACTTCGTCTTTGGCTTTGTTGATCTCCTCTTTGGCTTCGCTTACGCCCTCTTTAAAACTCTTGACGCCTTTGCCCAAACCGCGCATCAGTTCGGGGATTTTCTTTCCGCCAAAGAGCAGCAAGATGATTACGGCGATGATGATCCATTCGGATCCGCTGGGCAAGCCCAGTAACATAACTAAGTGCATCATAATGGGTGGGTATTAATGGATTTGGTGGTGCAAAGATAGCATCAACCGTTCGATTTACAGCTTGCCGGACCCTGCTTTTGTCAAAAACAGGCGTTCGCAAGCCTTATGAAGAGCTTCTTTCGGCAAAAACAGACATTCTCAAGCCTTATAAAAGAGACCTTTCGGCCAAAACAACCCCTCGCAAGCCTTGTGAACCGCACTTTCCGTCAAAAGCAGCCTTTCACAAGGCTTGAGCGGGGTTGTTTTCCGCGATTTACTCCTGATAATAGATTCGCTTGACGCGCGTCGAGACGGTGGTGAGCAGTTCATAGGGGATGGTGCCCAAGACCTCGGCCAAGCGGGAGACGGACAAGCCCTCCCCGAAGATCTCCACCGCGTCGCCCTCGCGACACGCAATGTCGGTGACGTCGATCATACACACATCCATGCAGATATTGCCTACATAAGGCGCCGGACGGCCGCCCACCAAGCAATAGGCGGCACCATTGCCCAGCTTGCGGTTCAATCCGTCGGCATACCCAATGGGCAGGGCGGCAATGCGCGAGGGGCGAACCAGCTTTCCGCTGCGATTGTAGCCCACCGTGTCGCCGGCCTCCACAGTACGTATTTGCAAGATGGTGGTGCGCAGCGTGCTGACGTTGTGCAAGGGGGGAGTGCCGACGGGATTGATGCCGTACAGGCCGATACCCAACCGAACCATGTCGAATTGCGCCTCGGGGAAGCGTTGGATGCCTGCCGAATTGCAGAGGTGGCGCAAGAGTTTGTGGGGAAAGGCTTGTTGCAGGGTGTCGGCCACTTGGGCGAAGATACTAATCTGCTGCTGCGTGAAGTCGTCGAAGCGGGCGTCGTCGGCACCCACCAGATGGGAGAAGACCGAGCGGACAATGAGGCTGTCTTGCGCTTGCAGGCGGCTGGTGAGCGCGGGAATCTCTTCGGGTGCGAAGCCCAAACGGTGCATGCCGGTGTCGATCTTCAAATGTATGGGATAGCGGGTGATGCCTTGGCGTTGGGCTGCGCCGATGAGCGCTTCGAGCAGGTGGAAACTGTACACTTCAGGCTCCAACTCGTAGTCGAATATCGTCTTGAAGGCGGTCATCTCGGGATTCATCACCAGAATACCCGCGGTGATGCCCGCCTTGCGCAACTCCGAGCCTTCGTCGGCCACGGCCACGGCTAAGTAATCGACGCGATGCTCTTGCAGCGTCTTGGCTATCTGGTAGGAGCCGGCACCATAGGCTGAGGCTTTCACCATGCAGACCATTTTGGTGTCACTTTCGAGCAAACCGCGGTAGTAATTGAGGTTGTCCACCAAGGCACCGAGGTTGACTTCGAGGATGGTCTCGTGCACCTTCTTTTCCAACACTTCGGCCAGGGCGTCGAAGCCGAAGCGGCGGGCACCTTTGATGAGAATCAGCTCGTCGCGAAAGCGGAGCTGCCCGTGCGCCACTGCCTGCATCAGGCCGTCGGTGTCGGCAAAGAAACAGCTGTCCATATCGAAGGCGGCGGCGTTGGCCTCGAGGTTGCGTCCCACGCCAATGATGCGGTCGATGCCCCGTTTGCGCACCAACTGCCCCACACGGCGGTAGAGCGAGGCGGCGCTTTGGCCACTCTCCAAGATGTCGGACAAGATGAGCGTGCGTTTCAGCCCCGTCGAGAGCGAACGACGGTAGAGAAAGTCGAGGGCGATGTCGAGCGAGGCCATGTCGGAGTTGTAGCTGTCGTTGATGAGCTGGCATCCCTCTTTGCCCTCTTTCACCTCCAAGCGCATGGCCACCGGCTCGAGGTGTGCCATCCGCGCGGTGATCTGCCGGGCGGGCATCATCAGGTAGAGACAGGTGGCCAGACAGTGGAGGGCGTTTTCTATGGAGGCATCGTCGATAAAAGGGATGACAAAGCTGTTGACCATGCCTAAGTAGCGGTAGTCGATGCGGGTGGTGTTCTCCTGCTTGTCGATACGGCTGATGTAGAGCGGACGTTCCACGTCTTTGCAGCTCCAGGCAATCTCGCGGACGGGGAAAAGCATCTTGCTCATGCAGTTGCTCACGAACTCGTCGTCGCCGTTGTAGATCACCACGTCGCAATCCTTGAAGAGGGTGAGCTTTTCCATGCACTTCTCTTGCAGCGAGAAGAAGTTTTCCTGATGTGCACTGCCGATGTTGGTGAGAATGCCGATGGTGGGACGGATGATGCTTTGCAACGACGACATCTCGTTCAGCTCCGAGATGCCGGCCTCGAAGATACCCAATTGGGTCTGCCCGCCCAGTTGCCATACCGACAGGGGCACGCCTATTTGAGAGTTGTAGGAGCGCGGCGAGCGCACAATGGAACGATCGGGACTGAGCAGTTGGTGCAACCACTCTTTGACCACCGTCTTGCCATTGCTTCCGGTGATGCCGATGACGGGGATATTGAAGCGTTTGCGATGCCGCTCGGCCAGCTTTTGCAAGGCCTTCAAGGGGTGGTCTACCAACAAGAAGTTGGCCTCGGCCAAGGTGGCGGGGTCGATGCCGAAGGCCTGCAGACTTTCCGGGCGTAACACAAAGTTGCGCACGCCGCGGGCATAGAGATCGGCAAGGTAACGTGCTCCGTCGTTGCGCTTAGTGTGCAGGGCAAAGAAGAGTGTCTCTTCCGGAAAGCAGAGCGAGCGGCTGTCGGTGAGCAGCCAGTTGAGATGGGCCGGTGCCTGGCCTATGCGTCGGGCGCCCATGTCGTGGGCAAGTTGTTCAATCGAGTATGACATAGTTCTTTTTCTTTATCGAAAGCTAAGTAGGGATAGCGGCTGCCAAGCTGATGCATCTTTACGAGCAGTTGCTCCAAGAAACGCCGGTATTCAACTGCATCGGGATGCAACGGACGATGCGCCAACTCTTTGGCAAGCCGGATGCAGGCCCGGGCTGCTTCTTGTGCCTGAGACGTAAGGCAATGGAGGAAAAACTGCTCGCCGATGTATTGAATGGCTACCGATGAGGGATGCAGCAGGTCGTCGGCGTAGAAGCGGTAGTCGCGTAGTTCGTCCATCATCAGCTCGTAGGCGGGGAAATAGAAGCACGAATCGGGAAAGCGCGTTTGCAGTTGGTCGATAGCCAATAGCAGTACGGCCTTGCTCAGTTGGTTGGCGTGCATGCCCTCGCGTGCATGGCGAATGGGACTGACGGTGAAGAGGATTTTCAAGTGTGGATTGCCTGTGATGCCGAGCGCCGCATCGCCCTGCATCAGCAGCGCAAACAACGAGGTGTAGGCCTCGACCATCTCTTCGGCGGTGATGCGCCGACGCGTGAAGCAATGCTCCGGCAACTTGTGACAGTTGCCCACCACCCTGCCGTCGGCCTTGGCTTGGTAGACGTATGCCGTGCCGAAAGTAATCAGCAGATAGTCTGTTTGGGGAAGATGGGCGTGCGCATGTTGCAAGCGGATGTGGATACGTGCCAGTGTTTCTTCGGACGTGGCAGCGGAGAAGTCGCCGTGATGCATCGGGCTATGCCATTGTCCGTGAAAGAAGAGATCTTCCTGCGTGTAGTGTTTGCCAACCGCTATCTCGCGCAGTGCCGAGGCAATGGAGATCGGATTGTAAAGCACCCCGAAGGGATTGATGTCGCATTGAAATTTAGCCTCGCGGAGCAATTCTCCGATACTCGAAGTAAAGCATGACCCCATCAGCAGCAAACGGTGGGTGTGTGCTATTTGCGGCACGCGGGAAGGAGGTTCGACGGCAGTAATCCATTTCATGAGATACACACATTTGTGCGCAAAGATACAAATAACCCTCAAAACAAATTAAATCCATTCTACGTTATAGCTTTGAAATCTCAAGATAACCAACAGATTAAAACCTGCTAACCCGAGAATCAAAAACCAAAACCAATAAACAAATTCAAAAAGTATGAGAACAGATTATGAACTCTTCAACAACACGGAATCTCAGCAATATGAATTCCATGTAGAGAATTGTACTCCCCGCATCGAGTACATTCAAACAGACAACGACATCTATCTTACCCGCACCGAAGTCCCCTTCGGATTGGGAGGTAAAGGCATCGGCAGCTGGCTGGTGGAAAAAACCTTGCGCAATCTTCAGAAAGAAGGGCGTCGCGTAGTTCCCCTTTGTCCGTTTATCACGGTGTATATCAACAAGCATCCCGAGTGGAAGCAATTGGTCTTGAAAGATGTTTCCGCAAATTAATTCTTCACCTATCACATTCAAAAGCGTATGAACGAACCCTATGAACTGATCGACAACACCGAACGTCGACAGTATGAATTTCGCATCGGCGAGCGCCTGGCGCTCATCTCTTACCTGAAACCTTCTGCCGGCAAAGATATTTTTCTGACGCATACCGAAGTGCCCATTTCGTTGGGTGGCAAAGGCATCGGCTCGCAATTGGTAGAACAAACCCTCAAAGACATCGAGCAAAAAGGATTGGAAGTAGTTCCTCTCTGTCCGTTTGTGGCTTCTTACATCCACAAACATCCCCAGTGGAAGCGCCTTGTCAAGCACGGTTATCACGTACAATAACAGATACTATTTATATTATATGGAAATGAAAAAAGAATATGCGGTGGAAAATCTCACCATCGTGTGGCAGCCCCGTTTGTGCATCCACTCCGGCATTTGTGTGCACACCCTCCCTTGTGTTTACCGCGTAGGTGAAAAACCATGGATACAACCCGAACATGCAACGGTTGAAGAGTTGATGCAACAAATCGACCGTTGCCCGTCGGGTGCACTCAGCTATCGGCTGAGTGGAAAGTCGTAGGGTTTACCTCTTTATTATAATCGCTCTAATTTCACGGTGAAGTGCCTCATCAGAGGTGCTTCCCATGCAATGCGCACGCCGCGTGTGATGTTTTCGCGTCGGTCGAAAACATTTTTGAGCGCCGCTGCCACCACATCCATGTGATTGTTGGTGTAGACGCGTCGTGGAATGGCCAATCGTAACAAATCCAATCCGTCGAATCTGTTTTCGCGGGTAATCGGGTCGCGATCGGCCAGTAAATAGCCTATTTCACATCCTCTGATGCCTGCTTCCAAATAGAGTTCCACCGTGAGCGTTTGCGCCGGAAATTCTTCTTTGGGAACATGTGTGAGTACGCCGGGCGCATCCACAAAAATGGCATGTCCGCCAAAGGGGCGTTGGTAGGGAATGCCGTATTCGTCTAATCGATGTGCCAGATGCTGCACTTGGCGAATGCGTGTTTCAAGATTCTCAAACTCGGTGTTCTCGTCCAATCCGACGGCCAGTGCTTCCATATCGCGTCCGTTCATGCCGCCATAGGTGAGGTAACCTTCGTATTGCACGCAAAAGCCTTTGGCGCCTTCGTACCAATCTTGGCGTCGGGTGGCGATGAATCCTCCCATGTTGACGATGCCGTCTTTCTTGGCACTCATGGTCATACCGTCGGCCAAGCTGAACATCTCGCGGGTAATCTCTTTGATGGTTTTGTCGGCATATCCCGTTTCACGCAGTTTAATGAAATAGGCATTCTCGGCAAAGCGTGCCGAATCAAAAAGCACCGGTTTATGGTAGCGATCAGCCACGGCGCGCACCTCGCGCAAGTTTTGCATCGATACGGGTTGTCCGCCGGCGGTGTTGTTGGTGATGGTGACAATAATAAAAGGAATGCGATCGGCTTGTTCGGCCAGCGCGCGTTCGAGTTTCTTTGCATCGACATTTCCTTTAAAGGGAATTTCCAGCTGCGTGTTGCGTGCTTCGTCGACGGTGCAATCGAGTGCCACGGCTTTGCGTCCTTCGATGTGTCCTTTGGTGGTGTCGAAGTGTGAATTGCCGGGAATGATGTCTCCCTCGTGTACGAGGTAGGAAAAGAGCACGTTTTCCGCCGCCCGTCCCTGATGGGTAGGAATTACATAATCGAAGCCGGTGAGCCGCCCAATCGTCTCCTTCAAACGAAAGAAAGAGGAAGCGCCGGCGTAGCTTTCGTCACCCATCATCAGGGCAGCCCATTGCCGGTTGCTCATGGCTCCGGTGCCCGAGTCGGTGATTAGGTCGATGTACACTTGTTCGGCTTTAAGCTGAAACACATTGTAATCTGCTTGGCGCAGCCACAATTCACGTTCTTGGCGGGTGCTCTTGACGATAGGCTCCACCATTTTAATTTTCCACGATTCTGCGAAAGGGATTTCCATAGATTTTCTTTTTGACATTTAGTTACCAACAGCCGTGTTGCATCGCCGTCAGTGGGGCAAAAGTAGCGAATAGTTTGTGTTTGCGCAATGGTTTGGTTACTTTTTGTTAGTCGTGGAGTAGGATGGGGAAACTAAAAAACGCAGCGCTTCGGAGTGGTGGGGTGCTGATATTACGCCAGAAGATGTTCAAGGTGCCAAATTGGCGCCTTGAAGAATGAACGTTATCTCATCACAGCTTGTGATGACATCACTTGAAATCATAATTTGTAACTTTTCACCGGATGACACAGTTCTATTTACGTCCTTGATTATTGATAGAGATTTTTTAGATGGCCTAGTTTAGAATATCTTTCCGCAACACTCTTCCACCCATATACTAAATTGAAAGATAATTCAACTAACTTTTCTAATTGAAAAGAGTTTCTCTACAAATTATACCAGCCAGACAATTGGAGCCAACATTTTTCCGAATTATCCGAAGGTGAAATCCACCATCTAGCAAGAGACACGCGAATTAATGTACCCGCAGGAATCTGGCTTACAGGATCTTCAAAACCCTTATACTTAATACTTCTCCCATTTATGTCAAATATATCAAATCGATATTTATATCTAATGCTGCCTTCATACTCGGTTTTATAAAGAGGTTTATCGCTAATCCAAAAGCCAACACTATGATTAGGCACACCTCCTACTGCATCAATATAACCACTTCCTTTTAAAGTCCATTGCACCAAACCATCAAATAGCATATCAGGAGTGCCTCTCCAAATAGGTACATTTCGTACTTTAAGAAATTCTTCAATATTAGCATCTCTATTTAAGCTCCCTTTCCTAATCATAGTTTGAACTACTACGTCTTCAACATGAGGAGGACGGGTATTTGCCTTAGCAACGTAGTCTATTTCCCATATTTGTAACGGCGCAAGACTTGTATCCTTGGGCTGATTGCTTCCTCCATTATCAAGCAATCTAACATAACGACCACCGTCAGTAAGTCCTCCTACACAAACTCCATTTTCCATTTGTGTTTTTGATAGAATCAAAACGTTTTCTTTCATAAATGCGTAATTCGATATCCCTGTTTCTCCAATTTATCTGCCACTATTGATCGGTGACAGGCTTCCGCCTTTTCTTCTACACAGAATAGAACTACTCTATTAGCTCCAATATTATCTAATTGTTCTATGAAATTATCAAAGCTAAAGTGATTCAATATTTTCTCTTTATATGCAAGGATGAAAACCTTCCCAAGTTTATTTCTATCTCGTTTTTGTTTTCCAATCTGTAAATCTTCTTGCTTTTGCAAATATCTTATTTCAGATGTTGGTGCTAAACCTAATATGTGACCATATCTAATATTCAAATCCTGTAACCTCTGTTGTAGATAATGGCTATTAACAAAACTGTATTCGGCACCTCTAACACCCCTTCTTTGACGTATGTCGCAGAAAGTATCAATGTTATTACCTACCAATTTTCCGAAGAAATCATTCTCCGTTGACTTATATACTCCAATAGTAAAGAATTCCATGCTAATATGATTTTCGTGACGTAAAGTCTGTCTTATTTCCAAATAAATCTACCAATCCGAAGCCATTTGTAAGTTCGCCAATAACGACTTCTTGAGATTTTATTCTATTTTCAGCGATAATATGATTTACTGAAATATTAAAATTATCAAGTAATTCTTCTCCTATTAGCTTGCTTCTATGGCATTCTTCTGGTTTGGATTCACTACACATTATAGCAACCTTTATTGCTTTATTATTTGCGACAATTAGTCTTTTCAAACCTTCTTGAAAAAAAATCTTGTTCTTCATAAAGCCATATACAACCTTACCTTCACTATCATAACAACTCCTATCGTCAGGGAGGCCACCTAACTTATCCCCAAGAAATACATACTTTATATGTTCTCTTTCAACTTCTAATTGAAGAGAAGTTTGATTAAATTGAGGACTCCACTTAGAAAACGGTTTGGACCGTATATCTACAAGAAAATCTATATCGAAGGACTTCAATTCTTTGAGAAACTCTTCGATAGTTTTGTTCCCATGACCAATGGAATATATTGTTGATTTCATCATCATGTAAATTATATCGTCGTAAAGATACTAAATAATTCAACGGTAGCGAATATAACACCTCAGCCATCTGCTTTTTTTAATCTTATTTAGGATACTATCGTCAATGGTTAGATTATCGGCTTGACTTTCCTAATATATAATCTAAATCCGCAATAATCCTAGCTATTTACTAAATGACAAACCAAAAACATGTTGGAAAATATCTTGCAATTTAGTATCATAGAAAGGAAGTGGTTGTGCTATTGAGTTTATAACGCGATGACTCACCTCCAACATTCTCAATATATTATTGTGAGATCAGGAAAGTCTGCGACAGTCTCGCTTTCATTATTTTCAGCCCACTAACTCTATTTGTTGGCAGCCCAGAATAAATTCAACCCATAAATTTCATCCAACAACTTCAAAAGAATCTATTTCAATTATAAATTCCATCCAACGACCTAAAAAACATATTTTGCGATTATAGACCTCACACAACGACCCAAAAAAAGTCTGTTCTAATTGTCGACTCCAAATAACACCTCCAAAAAAATCTATCTCGATTGTCGATTCCATACAACGCCTTCCCAAAAATCCATTTCGATGGTCGATTCCAAATAACACCTCCAAAAAAATCTGTTTTGATTGTCGATTCCATACAACGCCTTCCCAAAAATCCGTTTTGATTGTCGATTCCATACAACACCTCCAAAAAAATCCGTTTTGATTGTCGACGCGATATTCTCCTCTCTCAATTTTTTTTGAGATCGTCGAAACCTTTCGGCGACTTCAATCGTTTATGGTCTGACGATCGGAAAAAATAAACTGCTTCACGCGGCATTTTTTCCCTCGCCGACAGAATTATTAATTTAAAAACAAACAAAATGAATACTTTTCTTAAAATTACACTTCCGAAACTCAAACGGGGCGCTTACTTCAATTTGATGATGACCATCTACACGTTGGCT
>JAISHB010000040.1 GCA_031262785.1 Prevotellaceae bacterium | reverse complement strand
CGAAGAGGCGCACCTGAACGAAGACATTCAGCAACAAATTGCCGATGCGGCCAACACCCCGGTGTTCACGCTCTCGGACGAGTATATCAATTCGTCGATGCTCTTTGCCGGAGGCTTCTTCATCGCCATGAAAGAGATTGAAACGTGCGTGATAAAGGAGGCCGAGGCCGCCCTGTCGCAAGGGGTCAACTACCGGAGCAAGAATTTCAATGCCGGAGAGCCGCACGCCTATTTCAATTACCAAACACTCTTGAACAAGGGCATCGACAAGAACAACCTTCCCATCGACGCCATCTATAACAACGTCTCCATCTCGTTGAAGCAGCGCTACCTGACCTATCTTGTCATCGCCGCAATGGTGTTGGTGTTGGGCGTCTTCGTACTTTCGCGCCGCTTGCTGCGCAAGCAGACCAATATGAACAAGCAAGAGCAGATCTTCCTCTTGCAGAGCATCTTAGACAACCTGCCCATCGCCGCCAAGGTGAAGGATGTGAATAACGGCATGCGCTATACGTTCTGGAACAAAGAGTCGGAACGCATCTTCGAGGCCTCGGCCAAGGATGCTATTGGAAAAACCGACTTCGAGGTGTTGCCCGAGGTGGCCGCAGCCATCCGGTCGGAAGACAACCTGCTGGTGAGCAACGGCATTCCCCAGCAGAGCATCCTGCGCTTCTATAATCGGAAGAACAAAGAGATGTTTATCTACGAAAACAACAACTTGATCAACTTCTCCGACGGTAGGAAGTGGATCTTGTTCACTGCGTGGGACATCACCGAGATGAAGACGCTCGAACGCAACCTCAAGTTGGCCAAAGAAGAGGCCGAGGAGGCCAACCGCATCAAGTCGGCGTTCCTGGCCAACATGTCTCACGAGATACGCACGCCGCTGAACGCCATCGTGGGCTTCAGTTCGTTGCTCGCCTACGAAGAAACCACCGAAGAAGAGCGTGAAGAGTATGCCCACATCATTGCGCAGAACAACGATTTGTTGCTGCAGCTGATCAACGACATTCTGGACCTGGCCAAGATAGAGGCGGGCACGCTCGAGTTCATCTATGCCAACGTAGATGTCAACCGGATGCTCGGCGAGATAGCACAAACCGCCCAACTGAGGCAAACCAACGCGAACGTACCCATCAAGTTGGAGTTGGCCAAGGACGAACTGATTCTCTACACCGACCAGCGGCGCGTCACCCAGGTGGTGAACAACTTCCTGACCAATGCGATGAAGTTTACCTCGAGCGGGAGCATCACCATTGGCTACGAGAAGCCGCGCGACGGCTTCGTGCGCTTCTTCGTGCGCGACACGGGCAGCGGCATTCCCTCCGATAAGGTGAACGAGGTGTTTAATCGCTTCGTCAAACTCAATGCGTTCAAGCAAGGCACGGGATTGGGGCTGGCCATCTCGCAAAATATCATCAAGGAGCTGAAAGGGCACATCGGCGTACAGTCGAAAGTGGGTGAGGGTTCTACCTTCTGGTTCATGCTACCCGATGAACGGCGCACCGCCCATCAGCCCGTGGAACAATAAAAGGAGCGTTTACCCGTTTTTTAAAGGCGCGCACTTCGACAATAACAGGCCGTGCGCGCCTTTTTTATGAAATTCACCCCTCTCTTCCTACGCAGTTGCCTCACCCTTCTTTGTTGCGCGGTCGGATTGCATGCCGTCGGGCAGCAACAGGTGAAGGTGGGCGGTACCATTCGTGACGAGAACGGCCAGGCAATAGAATTAGCCACCGTACACCTCGAGGGCACTGCCATCGGTACCATCAGCAACCTGCGCGGACACTACTCCCTCCGGTTCGAGAGTCGCGACACCCTCACATTGGTCTATTCCATGCTGGGCTATCAAACCCGCAAGCGCCGATTGGTGCGTCCGCGGGGAAACCTCTCTATCGACATGGTATTACCGGCCGTCGAGATGCAGCTCGAGGGAGTGGTCATCAGCGAACTGAAGCGGCAGACGGGAACCACGCACGAGTTGAACGCCAAAGCCGGAAGGTTGATGCCCGACGCCTCGGGGGCGGGCGTAGAGTCGTTGCTGGCCACGCAAGCGGGGGTGTCTAACAACAACGAACTCAGCTCGCAGTACAATGTGCGGGGAGGGAGCTTCGAGGAGAACATGGTGTACGTCAACGGCATCGAAGTGTACCGCCCCTTGCTCATCCGGAGCGCCGAACAGGAGGGATTGAGCTTCATCAATCCCGACATGGTGGGGAGTATCCGGTTTTCGACCGGCGGATACGAGGCCAAGTATGGCGACCGGATCTCTTCGGTGCTCGACATTACCTACCGCCAGCCCACCCGCACCGAGGCTTCGGCCTCGGCCAGTCTGCTGGGTGTCTCGGCCTACGTGGGGCTGGCCGGAAAAAAGTTCACCTGGAGCAACGGCTGGCGGTACAAGACCAACCAATACCTGCTGGGCACGCTCGACACCAAAGGAGAGTACAATCCTTCCTACATAGACTACCAAACCTACCTGCAGTGGACGCCCGGGCGTCGCTGGGAGGTGGGAATGATCGGAAATATCTCGGAAAACCGCTTCCGCTTCCGTCCCGAAGACCGCTATACGCGCTTCGGCACCCTGGAGCAGATGCGCGAGTTTAAGGTCTACTTCGAGGGGGGCGAGAACGACCTCTTCCGCACCTTTACGGGCAGCTTCCACACCACCTTCCGCCCCTCCGACAAGCATGCGTTCACCCTTCGTGCCTCTGCTTTTCACACCCGCGAACAGGAAACCTACGACCTGACCGGTCAATATTGGCTGAGCGATGCCGATGCCCAGGCGCCGGTGGGTATCGGCACCTACATGGAACATGCCCGCAACTACCTGAAGGCTACCGTGCAGACGTTGCAACTAAGCGGCGAGCACCGCTTCGAGGGTCACACCCTGCGCTGGGGCGTGGAAGCCCGAAACGAGCGTATCAGCGATCGCATGCGCGAGTGGGAACTGCGCGACTCGGCCGGTTACTCCATGCCCCATACCTCCGGCGGGCCGGAACTCTTCTACACGCTGACCTCGCGCAATAGCATCGAGAGCCGACGCGCTGCCGCTTACCTGCAAGACACCTACCGCTTCCGCTCCTCCCTTGGATTGTTTACCTTGACGGCCGGGCTGCGCGCCAGCTACTGGTCGTGGAACCGCGAGTGGCTTCTTAGCCCGCGCGCTTCGCTCTCGCTCATCCCCGCCTTCAACGATCGGTTCACCTTGCGCCTGGCGGCGGGCATCTACTACCAGTCGCCGTTCTACAAAGAGCTGCGCGACACCCTTCAGACGGGCGGGGTGGCCGCCGTTCGGCTCAATGCAAACATCCGCTCGCCCCGTTCCATCCACTTGGTGGCCGGGGGCGACTATCACTTCAAGGCGCTGGGCAGAAATTTCCGCTTCTCGGCCGAAGCCTACTACAAGGCGCTCAGCCGCCTGATACCCTACACGGTGGAGAACGTGAGTGTGAACTACTACGGGCGTAATCTCTCCAGCGGCTATGCCACGGGGCTGGACATGAACCTCTTTGGGGAGTTTGTGGCGGGCACCGACTCGTGGCTCTCGCTCTCGCTGATGAAAACCCAGGAGAAGCTCGCCGGCGTGTGGATGCCGCGCCCCACCGACCAGCGATATCGCCTCTCGCTCTACTTTAATGACTACTTTCCGGGCAGCCGGCGCTGGACAATGAGCCTGAAAGCCACGCTGGCCGGCGGACTTCCTTTCGGCCCTCCGCACGCCGGGCTTGAGGCGGCGCGATTTCGCACGCCCCCCTACCGGCGGGTGGACATCGGCATGTCGCATCATCTGGTGGATCGTACCAATGGCGTCCGTGGCTTGGGCATTCGCTCGGTGTGG
This sequence comes from Prevotellaceae bacterium, assembly GCA_031262785.1. Taxonomy (GTDB): domain Bacteria; phylum Bacteroidota; class Bacteroidia; order Bacteroidales; family Bacteroidaceae; genus Bacteroides. The sequence goes on along the minus strand of JAISHB010000040.1, from coordinate 3,596 downwards.
ATAGGCGTGGACGTCTTCAACTTGCTCAATATCCAGAACGTCAACTCCTACTATTGGGTCACCGACAGCGGGGGCGCGCAATTTGCCGTGCCGAACTACCTCACCTCGCGAAGGCTCAACGTCCGGCTCTTGCTGGAGCTGTAAAAGAGGGAATCTTCCGGCGCCGAGACTCTCGCGCCTTAACCATTCAGGCAATCTTCCGGCGCCGATAGTCCTGCGCGTTAACAATTCATGCAATCTTCTGCCGCCGATAGTTCTGCGCGTTAACAATTCATGCAATATGCGGGCGCCGATAGTCCTGCGCGTTAACAATTCATGCGATCTTCCGGCGCCGATAGCTCTGCGCGTTAACAATTCAGGCAATCTTCTGCCGCCGATAGCTCCGCGCGTTAACAACTCATGCAATCTTCTGCCGCCGATAGCTTGTCGTCCGCCTACACCCCTAAATCTCCTCGAGGGGACTTTGCGATTTCGTTCCCCGTCAAGCCAAAAAAAGCCGCCCGAGCAGGGGCGGCTTCATACAAACATCATTCAGATGGGATAAATAGGAATAGGGAGAGGGGTTACTTTCGCAGGGGCACCGAAAAGAAGAAGGTGGAGCCTTCACCCTCCTTCGAGGAGAACCACAACTTGCCGCCATTGCGCGCTGCGAAGTCTTGGCAGAGCAGCAAGCCAAGGCCGGAACCCTCTTCGTTGTTGGTTCCGAAGGTGCTGAAGTGGGTGTCGGTGTGGAGCAACTTCTTTTGCCCCTCTTCGCTGATGCCGCAGCCGTGATCGCGAACGCTCACCACGGCCATCTCTTCTTGCGCCTCCATCTTCACGTCGATGGTGGTGTTCTCGTTGCTGAATTTGATGGCGTTGCTCAGCAGGTTGCGCGCCACGGTCTTGAGCATGTCGGAATCGGCCGATGCGTAGAGGTGCGCGGGCTTCTCCACGTGGATATTGATCTTCTTGAGGTTGGCCACAATGGAGAACATGTCCACCACGCTGTCCACTACCTCCACCACGTCGATGTCTTGGTAGACGGTGTTGAGCTTGCCGATCTGCGACTTCGTCCATTTCAGCAGGTTGTCCAGCAGGGCGAATACATCTTCGGTGGTTTGGTTGGCCATGGTGAGCAGTTCGTGCATCTCGGGGCCGATTTTCTCGGGGGGCAGGTTGAGGATGAGCATGTTCAACACCATTTTGATGCTCCCCATGGGCGAGCGCAGGTCGTGGGCAATCACCGAGTAGAGCTTGTCGCGACCCGAGATGGTACGTTGCAACTCTTCGGTCTTATTCAGGATGATGCGCTTGGCCGCTACCAACGATATCTGATGGGTGACGCGAATAATCAGCTCCTCCTTGTTGAAAGGCTTGGAGATGAAGTCGTTGGCTCCCGACTGGAAGCCCTTGACAATGTCGGTGGTGCTGTTGAGCGCCGTCAGGAAGATAATGGGTATCTCGGCGTGGTTGGGGTTGGCCTTCAACTTCTCGGCCACTTCAAATCCGCTCAAGCCGGGCATCATCACATCTAATAAAATCAGATCGGGTTTCTCTTTTTCTACCTGATCCAACGCCTGTTGACCGTTACTTGCCGTGGCGATGCCAAATTTCTCGTTGGTCAGGAGTACCTTTAGCAACAACACGTTCGACATCACGTCATCAACTATGAGTATTTTATACTCGGAGGGGTTAATTTCCATATTCATCTGCTCTTTATTTTTATCCCGTTTATAATATTGTATCTATCTGCCCGAGGCACTCCTGGGGTTAGGGGTGATATTCCTTGAAATAATCTATCATGCGGCGAAGTCCTTCGTCCAACTCGACCACGGGCTTCCAATGCAACTTCTCTTTGGCCAGCGAGATGTCGGGTTTGCGTTGCCGCGGGTCGTCGTGCGGCAGCGGTTCAAACACAATCTTCGACCTTGAGCCGGTCAGCTGGATCACTTTCTCGGCCAACTCGCGGATGGTGAATTCGTTGGGGTTCCCGATGTTGACCGGGCCGATAAACGCCTCGTCGGCGTTCATCATGCGCACCATGCCTTCGATCAGGTCGTCGACATACTGAAAACTACGGGTCTGGTTGCCGTCACCGTAGATGGTGATGTCGTGATTTTGCAGCGCTTGCACCACAAAGTTCGACACCACGCGCCCGTCGTCGGGCAACATGCGCGGTCCGTAGGTATTGAAGATGCGAATGATTTTGATGCGGAGGTGATTCTGCCGGTGGTAGTCCATAAAGAGGGTCTCGGCACATCGCTTGCCCTCGTCGTAGCACGAACGAAAGCCAATGGGGTTGACATTGCCCCAATAGCCCTCCACTTGGGGATGGACGGTGGGGTCGCCATAGATTTCGCTGGTGGAGGCTTGCATGATTTTGGCGCCGTTGCGCTTGGCCAAGCCCAACATGTTGAGCACGCCCACCACCGAGGTCTTAATGGTCTTGATCGCATCAAACTGATAGTGCACCGGGGAAGCAGGGCATGCCAAATTATAAATCTCATCGATGCCCTCCCTGAAGTAGGGAAGCTCAATGTCATGGTGAACGAACTCAAACAGTGGATTTCCTTTCAGATGGGTGATATTACTTCTCGTACCTGTGAAAAAGTTGTCTAAGCAAATGACATAATTACCTTCATTTATCAACCTTGTACACAAGTGCGAGCCTATAAATCCCGCACCACCACTAACCAAAATCTTCTTCATGCAACGCTATTATCTTTAGAGGGACCTTTTCCAAGGCATATTCGTATACTGCGGGCAAAAATAAATCATTTGACTAACTTCTGCAAGTTTATAACAGGATTTTTTATCTTTCGCCGGAAAATAGTCGGATAGCGTGGGGATACTGTATGTTAGCGGATTAGAATTCGCTGGTAAAATGGAACTTAATGTGTTTGAAGTCGGTCTGCGCCATTTGCAATACGTAGGCGCTGTCGGCCAAAAACACATTCCGTCCTTCGCGGTCTTTGGCCATGTATTGATATTTACGCTTCATAAACGCCTCAAGCTGGGCAGCGTCGTCGCTTTCGATCCAACAGGCTTTGTAGAGACTGAGCGGCTCCCAGCGGCAGGAGGCATTGTATTCGTTGAGCAGACGGTACTGAATCACTTCGAACTGCAATTGCCCCACGGTGCCGATGATTTTGCGTCCGTTGAACTGGTTGACGAAAAGTTGTGCCACCCCTTCGTCCATCAGCTGGTCGATGCCTTTGGCCAATTGCTTTTGGCGCATGGGGTCGGCATTCTCGATGTATTTGAACATCTCGGGCGAGAAGCTGGGTAAACCGCGGAAGTGCAACAGTTCTCCTTCGGTGAGCGTGTCGCCTATCTTGAAGGTGCCGTTGTCGGGCAATCCGATGATGTCGCCCGCCCATGCTTCGTCGATGGTGGTCTTACGTTGTGCCATAAACTGGGTGGGCGAAGAGAAACGCATCACCTTGTTATGACGTACATGCAGATAGGGTGCATTGCGTACGAATTTCCCCGAACAGATTTTGCAGAAAGCAATGCACGAACGGTGGTTCGGGTCGATATTGGCTGTAATCTTGAATACAAAACCGGTGAACTTCGGTTCGTCGGGATAGACATCACGCTCCACGGCATGTACG
>JAISHB010000017.1 GCA_031262785.1 Prevotellaceae bacterium | reverse complement strand
TCGAGACAGGCTTGCCCTGCCCGGGGCAAGTCACATTTGTCCCTCAGACAGGCTTGCCCTGCCCGGGGCAAGTTACATTTGACCTTCGGACAAGCTTGCCCTGCCCGGGGCAAGGTACAATTAACCTTCGGACAAGCTTGCGACGGCAGTCGCAAGGCACATTTAACCTTCGGACAAGCTTGCGACGTCAGTCGCAAGGTACATTTGACCTTCGGACAAGCTTGCGACTGACGTCAACACCCCCAAACCCCCTAAAGGGGGCTTAGTTACTACTGTTTGGGTAGTGCTTTCTAAGCCCCCTTTAGGGGGGTTGGGGGTGAGGACGCAGGTTCGCTAAGCCCCCTTTAGGGGGTTTGGGGGTGGGAAGGCCTGCTGTCTAAGGAGGAGGTGTCAAAACGTGAAGTAACTAAATTCCCCTCCTCCGGGGAGGAGGGGTGCCCGCAGGGCGGGGTGGTAGGATGCTGGCTTCGCGGCACCCCTCCTGCCGGCAGGAGGGGAAACAGTTACTGCATGCTTACTTCTTCATTCCTCAGAAGGAGTACCCGAAGCCGATATTCAAGTAGATGGGATACATGGCAAAGGAGATGGTGTCGAAATCACTTTTGAAGATGTCGTTCAGCCCCCATGTCAGGTCGGCGTAGACGTTGAGGTGTTTGAACGCTTTCCACTCGCCGCCCGCCTGCATGCCCCAAGCCAAGCGGCGCAGGTTGTCGGTGAAGTCGTAGGTGGCGATGCTCTGGCCGGTGAAGTTGACCCGCGAGCCGGTTTGGTCGGGGGTGCGCAGGTGTCCTTCGTAGACGTGACCCGAAAAGTCACCCTCCATCAGGTAGGAGAAGTAGGGGCCGAGCGTCACCTTCCACCGCTTGCTGATGCGGTAGTTGGCCGTCACGGGCAGCGTGAGGTAGGAATTGCTCACCTTGGTCTTGACCCCGCCCGTCCACAGGCCGGCCAGTTCGCCGCCGTTGGTGTTGATGATGCGCATGCCGTAGTTTTTCACCGTGGCACGGGTGGTCATCTTCTTGCTTTCCAAGCGCAGCGCCACGGTCAGCCCCCATCGCTTCTGCACATCGAACCACTTGGTGGCGTTGCCCTCGAGTGAGATGGCCATGCTGGGGATGTACCCCTCGATGTCGCGAATCTCGCGGGGCAGGGGCAGGGGAGCCGTGCCGCCAAAGCTGAGGCCGGCCTTGAGGGAATACTCCCACCCGTGCAGCGCCGAGTGGATGATGCCCGGAGTGCGCTCTTGCTGGGCGCGGGCAGCGGTGCCGCCGGTTAGCAGCAGCAGCAGGGGCAGGAGGTAGGAAGGCTTTTTCATGGGTTTTCTTGGCATATCAGTTCCACTTCGTCTATTTCCAGCGTGCTGCCGACAGCTCCTTTGAAGTAGGCACCGTCGACGCTCGAAGAGAAGACAATGCCCAGCTTGTAGCCTCCGCTGCGCAACGTCTCTTCGTCGATGTGCTTGCCCGGTTTCAGCTCGAAGGGCAGCTCAAACGGTGTCCACTCGCTGGTGGGGAGGGCCTCGGCGGCGGGAATCTGTGCCACAGCCACCAATCGGTCGCTGGTCAGGGCATTGGTGCCGTCGAGCATGAAGGCGTTTTCCCCGGCCTCGTAGAAGATGGCGTAGATGTCGAAGCGGTCTTGGATTTCGGGATGCTCCGTCTCGCCCTCTTTATACACGGCGCCGGCCTCGTACTTATAGAAGCCACGGAGCAGCTGCGGATGTTTGTAGAATTGCACGCCGAACTTGGTGGCTTTGGGGGCGCCCTCGCCGCTGAGCGCGTCCAAGACGTTGAAGGTACCGATGAACAGGTTGCCGGCGGCGATATACATCTTCATCATCGCCCCGAAGCTGCCGGTGTCGCGGGTCACCAACTTGGCGCCCTTGCCGCGGTAGCCCGTGGTGGATTGCAGCGTGGGGTAGTCGGTGGGCTGTTGCGCCATGCCGGTCATCCGAAAGCCCGGATTGCCGCTCGACCAGATGAGCGTCTCGTTGGTGCGGGGATTGAACTCCTTGAACACGTGGTAGGGCGTCTGGGCGTCGAGCGTCTCGAAATAATATTCGGTGGGCAGGGTCGAGGGGATGGCATACAGGCGCCACTCCGAGGTGTAGCGGCCATCTTCCGAGGTTACGCGGAAGTGGCGTATATGTCCGTCGCCGCTGAAGTCGTAGGTGCCGTCGCCGTCGGGCAGCTGTGCGTCGGTGGTGGCGATGGTAGCCCCCTCGGGGATGGTGAAGGTGAGTGCCAGCCGGCTCAGGTCGGTGGTGGCGTTGACGTAGATGTTAATCTCCTTGGTTTCGGGATTAATCAGGGCGGTTTGCACTTCGCTGCCCGTGCAAGCGTCGATGGCCGCTTCGGAGTTGAGTGCCTCTTTTTGGATGCAGGAGGCCAAGGTGAGCAGCAGTGCCCATAGGATGAATAGCGTTTGATTCTTCATGACAAAGGTTGTTTAGTGACAGCCTCCGCATCCGCAACCGCCCGCCGGCTGGTCGCAGCCGCATCCGTCGTGATCGTGGTCGCAACCCTCGTGGTCGCAGCCGCAGCCGCAGCCGCAACCGCCGCTCATCATGCGGGCTACCTCGGCCAACTCTTCGTTGGTGGCCGGTCTGCTCGCTACCACGCTGCCCACAAAGTTGAGGTCGCAGCCGGCCAAGGGGTGGTTCAAGTCCATCACCACCACGTTGTCTTTCACCGCTTCCACACTGCCGCTGATGCGCTGGCCGTCGGCGGTCATCAGGGGGATGACGTTGCCCTCGACGATGCGCTCGGCGTCGAACTTGCCATCCACCTCAAAGATGTGCTTGGGCAGCTCCACCACATGCTCGTCGTCGTAGTCGCCGTAGGCCTCGGCGCGGTTGAGGGTGAAGTCGAAGGCGGCGCCCTCATCGAGGTCTTTGACTTGCTCTTCAAAAGCTTCGAGGGTCATGCCCAGTCCGGAGATAAACTCGAAGGGTTTTTCGGCGGTGGCCTCTTCGGTGAAGTCACGTCCGTCTTCATCTATTGCATACAGCTTGTAAGCTACGCTGATGTACTTGTTTGCTACTGTTTCCATAACTTGTTTGTTCGTTAATTAAATGAATATTAAGGGGAAATGCTCCTGTTTTGAGCGAGGGCAAAGGTAATAACTATCCCTTTGCGCTCAAAATAAGTTGAGTTTATTCTGGCGGGCGGCCTCCAGCGACACGGTGGCGGAGCTTTTACTTTGGTGTTGGGCACGCAGGCGGGTATACCCGGCCTCCAACTCGCGGGCAAAAGCCTCGCGCTCGCCGGCGTTCATCAGACGGGCGGCCACGACGGCATTCTGCGAAGCGTCTTTGAGGTGCACCACCGGCGCATGATAGGCCGGCGCAATCTTCAGGGCGGTATGCAGCGGCGAGGTGGTAGCTCCTCCTATTAATAAAGGTATGTCGAAACCGGCTTTCTCCAGCTCGGCGGCCACGTGGGTCATCTCTTCGAGCGACGGGGTGATCAGGCCGCTCAGCCCAATCATATCGACCTGCTCCTCACGGGCACGCTGCAGGATGGTTTCGGCCGGCACCATCACGCCGAGGTCGACAATCTCGTAGCCGTTGCAGGCCATCACCACGGCGGCTATGTTCTTGCCGATGTCGTGCACGTCGCCCTTTACGGTGGCCATCAGCACCTTGCCGGCCGAAGTAGTCTCCCCGCCGGTTTGCTCCGCCTCGATGTAGGGTTGCAGGATGGCCACGGCACGTTTCATGGTGCGTGCCGTCTTGACTACTTGCGGCAAGAACATCTTGCCTGCCCCGAAGAGTTCGCCTACGGTGTTCATGCCGGCCATGAGCGGCCCTTCGATGATATCGACGGCACGGGGATATTGCTTGAGTGCTTCGTGCAGGTCGGCCTCGAGGTGGTCGGGAATGCCTTTCATCAGGGCGTCTTGCAGGCGCTCCTCCACGGTGGCTTGGGTGCGGCTCTCCGCCGCGTTGTGGGTTTGTCCCGATGTGCCGTTGTCGGGCTGTTGGGATTGGGTGGCCCGTTGCAACAGACGCTCGGCGGCGTCGGGCCTGCGGTTGAGCACCACATCTTCGATGATCTCCAGCAAATCGGCGGGCAACTGACTGTAGAGTACCGAGGTGGCGGGATTGACAATGCCCATGTCCATGCCCGCCGCAATGGCGTGGTAGAGGAAGACGGCGTGGACGGCCTCGCGCACGTAGTTGTTGCCGCGGAAGGCGAAAGAGAGGTTACTCACCCCGCCGCTCACGTGCACGCCCGGCAGGGTTTGGCGGATGCGGCGGGTGGCCTCGATGAAGTCGACGGCGTAGTTGTTATGCTCTTCCATGCCGGTGGCGATGGCCAGGATGTTGGGATCGAAGATGATGTCGCAAGGCGGAAAGCCAACCTCCGGACTGGTGAGCAGCCGATAGGCGCGGGTGCAGACTGCTATCTTGCGCTCGGCGGTGTCGGCCTGTCCCTGTTCGTCGAAGGCCATCACCACCACGGCGGCACCGTAGCGCCTGATGAGACGCGCCTGCTCGAGGAATTTGGCTTCGCCCTCTTTCAGGGAGATGGAGTTGACCACCGACTTGCCCTGCACGCACTTGAGTCCGGCCTCGAGCACCTCCCATGTCGAGGAGTCTATCATCAGGGGCACGCGGGCAATGTCGGGTTCGGAGGCAATCAGGTTGAGGAAGTTGACCATCTCGGAGGCGGCATCGAGCAGCCCGTCGTCCATGTTGATGTCGAGCAGTTGGGCACCGTCTTCCACCTGTGCGCGGGCAATGCGCAGGGCTTCGTCGTATTTCTTTTCGTTGATTAGTCGCAAGAACTTGCGCGAGCCGGCTACGTTGCACCGCTCGCCCACGTTGATGAAGTTCTTCTCGGGACTAACCTCCAGCATTTCCAACCCCGACAAACGGAGCTTGTCGGGGCGGGCGGCCGGTTGATGCGGCGCGGCGCCGGCGATCAACGCCGGATATTGGGCTATGTAGGCATCGGTGGTGCCGCAACAGCCGCCGATGATGTTGACCAATCCCTCGCGGATGTATTCGCTCACCTCGTGCGCCATCTCTTCGGGCGATTGGTCGTAGGCTCCCAAGCTATTGGGCAGTCCGGCGTTGGGATAGGCACTAATATAATAAGGTGTATGGGCGGCCAGCTGTTGCAGAAAAGGTTTCAACCGACTGGCGCCAAACGAACAGTTCAATCCGATGGAAAAGAGGTCGGCGTGCGACACCGAGGCGACGAAGGCATCGAGTGTCTGTCCCGAGAGGGTGCGTCCGCCGGCATCGGCCACGGTGACCGAAAGCATCAACGGAACTTTTCGCCCGCTTGCTTTCATGGCCTCTTCGGCGGCGAAGAGAGCGGCTTTGGCATTGAGCGTATCGAAGATGGTTTCGATGAGCAGTGCGTCTACTCCTCCGGCAAGCAAGGCCGTCATCTGTTCCTGATAGGCAGCGGCAAGTTGGTCGAAGGTAACGGCACGCAGCGCGGGGTTATTCACATCCGGACTCATCGACGAGGTTTTGTTGGTCGGCCCCACCGAACCGGCCACAAAGCGGGGTTTATCGGGTGTGCTGTAACGGTCGGCTACGGCGCGCGCCAAACGGGCGGCGGCCAGGTTGAGTTCGCTCACCAGATGCGCTGCGTGATAGTCTTGCAGGCTGATGCGGTTGGCATTGAAGGTGTTGGTTTCGAGGATGTCGGCTCCGGCCTTCAGGTATTTCTCGTGAATCTCCCCGATGAGGTCGGGGCGGGAAAGGCAAAGCAAATCGTTGTTTCCCTGCTGTTGTCCGGGCAAATCGCCGAAGCGCGTTCCGCGGAAATCGGTTTCCGTCAGCTGGTATTGTTGAATCATGGTGCCCATGGCACCGTCCAAGATAAGGATGCGACGAGCCGCTTCTGTCTTCAGGGTTTTCATGCGATCTTATTTAATGCGAGAGATTGGAATAATCGGCGTCCCCACACCACCAAGACGGCAAAGAGCAGGCGGGTGCCAATGATGACGAACCAGTTGATGCCGAGCGCCACAAACAGCAGCGTATCTTCGATCAACGAATGGGAGATACACAGGTGATAATTCACCGTATTGGAGTCTTTGAGCGAGAGTTTCCCCTCTTCCACCATATCGGCCATGATGGCGCCGCCGTAGGCCAAGCCGGCCACGTTGCCCACAATCCACAGAAAAGGAGAACCCTCGGGCAGGCCGAAAATCCGCATCAACGGGCGTAGCGGGCGCGAAAGCGTCTCGATCAGGCCAAACTCCACCAACAGGCGCTGAATAATCATCAATACAGTAACAATCACCAGAATGGTGAGGATCAGCACGCCCGAAGCCTGTAACCAATCGGTGAACAGCGGCGTCAAGGAAGTATATACCGTGGGTTGTGCCAGCAGTTCAAAGGGGCGGTTGTCGGCCGGCAACAAATTGTTCAGAAAGACGGCAATGGCGAACGCCGTGAGGATACGCAGGAAAAACATGCCCAAAAACGACGAGCCGGTCTTGCGCACCACCGCGCACTCCACCGGCAGGTTGTGCGCCACCAAACACATCACCGCTAAAATGGTGGCTTCGCGCATGGTCATGGCCAGCGAAGCCATCACGGCAATGCTACCGTAGAGCGGCAGGAAGATGCTGGTGATAAAGACAATGGCCAACTTACCTTGCAAGCCGATGAGCTGAAAAACGGGATTCATAAATTCCGAGAGCCAGGCAATGGCGCCATAGTAGTCGAGCAGACGCACGGCCAGCGAAACGGGCAGAATAATCTTGAAGAGCCAAAGACTGAGCTTGCCCGAACGGGGCAAGGCTTGGCGTACACATTTCCACAACCTCTTCATCGGGCGCTTCTTAGTGCTTAAACATACGTGCCACCTCGCGCTTGTCGTCTTTCTCTTTGAGCGACTGACGCTTGTCATACTGCTTTTTTCCCTTGGCCAGGGCAATGACCAATTTGGCCAATCCCTTTTCGTTGAGATAAAGGCGCACAGGCACCACGGTGAAGCCCGGGTTTTTCAGTTCGCGTTGCAGCGCGTTCAACTCTTTGCGGTTGAGCAGCAGTTTGCGCTCGCGGCGCGCCGAGTGGTTGTTATAGGAGCCGTAGAAATATTCGGCGATGTGCATGTTCTTGACCCACAGCTCGCTGCCCGTGAAATAGCAGTAGGTGTCGACCAAGCTGGCTTTTCCCAGCCGGATGGATTTGATTTCGGTGCCGGTGAGCACGATGCCGGCGGTATAGGTGTCTACCAGTTCGTAGTCGAAAGTAGCCCGTTTATTTTTGATGTTGACCGAGGGTTGTTTCATAGCAAAACTAAGCGAGTGGTGAGTTGATTGAACACCAGCTGGATAACCATGGGCGTTGCAATCAGCAGGAGCGAGCAGGTCAGGGTGAAAGGCAAACGCCTCTTTTCGTCGAGCGGCAGCAGCAGGGGAGCGCCTTCCCACACAATGAACACGGTGTAGAACTGCAGCAACAGCCCGATCAGCTGAAAGTCGGGCAGAAAGCCCACCGCAAACCGTAAGCAAAAGATAGCCACCAGCGAATAGCCGGTGAAAAACTGGATTTCCAGCAATTCGGGCGGTTGCAGTCCCAGTCGGGGCATCAACCGCTGCAACAGGTAGGCGGCCAGGTAGTAGCCGCCGAAAAGGGAAACAGCCACGCCGCAACACTGCGTCATGGCGCTTTGAAAGCTCTCGGGCGTGCTCCATCCCGTGGTTATCAGGGCACCTATGAAGGTGGAGAGTCCGCACAAGCCAATCATCGGATAAACAAAGGCACCGAACACGCTTTGCCTGTCGGTTTGCAAACGAATTTCCTCCCATGCGCGGGCAGGGGAGGAAATCAGTAGTAGGGTGATATGTAGAATGGATTTATAGTTCAACTACGTTGGTTTTGAGCGGCCTGCTAATTGGTTTGCGGTTTATATTCCACCGTGTAGACCTTGGTTTGGATAGAGGGATCCTCGTTGTTGACCGTGTAGCTGTTTTCGCGGGTTTCAATCTCAATCTTCGTCGGACGGGGCTTTCCGGTCTCGTCTTCGTAGCGATCGAGCGCTGCGGTCAGGTCGAAGGTGAAATAGTAGAGGTTGACGCCGTAATTGCTGGCTTGCATGTAGGAGTCGGCACTTAAATCGGGCGTATCTTTCTGCTTGTTGTGACGCAGGTAGAATCGGATGGTCTCTTCCTCTTTGTCTTCCGTTTCCTCGGCGGGGATTTCGTTGGGGTAGTAGCACAGCGTGAAGGTGTGCGGGGAAAGCTTCACATAGTAGCGAATGGGCAGCAACACCGTGTTCCGATCGAAAAATGCCGGTTCGTAGTTGGCCAGGCTGCTGGCTTCGTAAGAGAGCGAGATAATCGGCATGTTGTCGACCGAATCGTTGGGTGCACCGGGTTCTTCGACAATTTCTACCGGATGATCGAGTGAAGCCACGTAGATGAGGTCGACACCGTTAATTACTTTGCTGTCGGTGTTGATGTCCACCACGGAAGAATCCCATTGATAATAAATCAAGCACACCTTTCCGTCGAACTGCCCGAAATCACCGCCGTTTGTTTGCAGCTGGGCAATGGATCGACTGGTGGGGGTGATGGTTACGCCGTCGGAGGTTTGAAACTCGTAAACCCCCATGAAGCCCGACATTTTGGCTACGCGGCTGTCCGTGAGCACGTAATCGTTCTTCGAATTGATGCACGAGGTGAGTACTACACCCATCACAAGGGTTGCGGCAGCGAGTAAACTGCTCTTTACTTTTGTCATTTTCATGAGTCCTTTTATAATTAGAGTTTGCAAATGTAGGGAAAATCGCCCATGTAAGCATCACGCTTTCGGGTTTTTAATCTTTAGCATTTAAATCGGAAAAGGGGTAAAATACTGCTTTGCGCGGTCCTAAAAATGACAGGGATGCCGTCGCAAAGTTTTCCAGCGTCATAACGCGCGTTTTTGCGTTTTCTCAAAGTTTTCCGGCGTCATAACGCACGTTTTTGCGCCGTCGCAAAGTTTTCCGCCGCCAACCCGCACGATTTTACGCTTTTGCACGCTTGAACGACGCCGGTGGGCGCTTTTTTTCATCATCCTATTTTTTGTTACCTTTGCAGCGCTTTAGATTTCTATATATATAAAGGAGTAACTAACCAAAAAATAGCAATCAAGATGAACGTATATGTATTTCCCGGGCAAGGCGCCCAATTTACCGGAATGGGTAAAGAACTGTATCAAACAAACCCTTTGGCCAACGAACTTTTTGAAAAAGCCAACACCATATTGGGTTTCCGCATCACCGAGATTATGTTTGAAGGATCGGACGAAGCACTTCGCCAGACGCAGGTTACACAGCCTGCCGTGTTCCTGCATTCCATTATTTCCGCCTTATGTATCGACGGGGGACTGCATCCGGCCATGACGGCCGGTCATTCGCTGGGCGAATTTTCAGCGTTGGTGGCTGCCGGGGCGCTCAGCTTTGAAGACGGGCTGAAGTTGGTTTATGCACGCGCCATGGCCATGCAAAAGGCGTGCGAGGCTGCGCCGTCAACTATGGCGGCCATTTTGGGACTGGCCGACGAAAAGGTGGAGGAGATTTGTGCCGCTGTTTCGGCCGAAGGCGACATTTGCGTGGCTGCCAACTACAACTCGCCCGGTCAGATTGTGATTTCCGGTTCGCTCGAAGGAGTGGCCAAAGCGTGCGAACGGATGAAAGCGGCCGGCGCCAAACGCGCCCTGCCGCTCAAGGTGGGCGGCGCTTTTCATTCCCCACTGATGAATCCGGCCAAGATAGAGCTGGAAACGGCCATCCACGCCACTGAATTTCACACGCCCACCTGTCCCATCTATCAAAACGTGGACGCCCTGCCGCATACCCGCCCCGACGAAATCAAACAGGACCTGATTGCCCAACTCACCGCTCCGGTGCGCTGGACGCAATTGGTGCAGCGGATGATTGCCGACGGAGCCGACGAGTTCACCGAGTGTGGCCCGGGCACCGTTTTGCAAGGTCTCATTAAGAAAATCGACAGCGGCGTGACGGCACATTCTGTGGTGTGATGTTTCCACTTTTGGGGTTGGAAAAAAAGTTTTTATCTGTTTGTCGCTCACGTGCTTAAAATGCGCGCTTCCCCCATTGGAAAAGGCTTTGCAGCGTCGTAAACAACTGTTCGTTTGGTATCCTTCGCTATATTTTAATTTTTTTAGGATTTGAATGATTAAAAAAATATAGTTGAAAGTTTGCATATCTGTAAAGATACTCCTACATTTGTTGCGTCGTAAGGAAATTCCTCCGACAGATAACAATTATTTTACATACCCTTAACCCCTAATTTGATGAGTGATTTAGCAAGTAAAAATCAGGCGGAGGCTGCGAAAAAGCGTCCTTATAACCTGAGAGAGAAAAAAGACAAAGATGCTGCGTACCGCTCCTTGATTCGTCCGGAGCTGGCAGATGAACTGTACGACAAGATTTTGAATATCATCGTTGTGCAGAAGAAGTACAAGGACCCCAACTATTCGGCTAAAGATTTGGCGAAGGAATTGAAAACCAATACCCGCTATCTTTCCGCAGTGGTGAACTCTCGTTTCGGAATGAACTATTCCTGTTTGTTGAACGAATATCGCGTAAAAGATGCCAAGCATCTGCTTATCGACAAGCGGTATGCCGATCTGAACGTAGAAGAGATTAGTACTATGGTGGGTTTTGCCAATCGTCAATCATTTTATGCAGCTTTCTACAAGAATGTGGGCGAAACTCCCAACGGATATCGCAAAAAACACGCAGAATACAAAAGATAACCTTGTTTGATGCGTAACTGAAAAGAGGATTTGCTCCGAAGATGTAAGGCTTTGGAACAAATCCTTTCATTTTGTCACCCAATCCCTGCTCTATCGAACACCATGAAGAAACTTATCATCGCATGTGCAACCCTCGCCATCTGCATGAGCGGCTGCCAAACCAATCCCGCCGACAAGGCAGAATCATTTAATTACACTGTGGAACAATTTGCCGATCTACAAATCTTGCGCTACCGCGTGCCCGGCTTCGAGGAGCTCACGCTCCGACAAAAACAACTCGTCTATTACCTCACCGAAGCGGCATTGCACGGACGCGACATCCTGTTCGACCAAAACGGGAAGTATAATCTGCGTATTCGCCGCACACTCGAGGCCATTTACACCGCTTACAAAGGCGATCGCACCAGTGCCGACTTCAAAGCGCTGGAACTCTATCTCAAACGGGTGTGGTTCTCCAACGGCATTCATCACCACTACGGAAGCGAAAAATTTGTGCCGGGCTTCACGGCCGACTTTTTCCGGCAGGCCGTGCTGAGCTTGGATGCTTCTTTGCTGCCGCTGGCTGAAGGACAATCGGCCGAACAACTGCTTGACCTGCTCTCGCCCGTTATGTTCGACGCGACGGTGATGCCCAAACGGGTCAATCAGGCCGCCGGCGAAGATTTGGTGTTGACCTCGGCTTGCAACTACTACGACGGGGTGACCCAACAAGAGGCCGAAGATTACTATAATGCGCTGAAAGATCCCAAAGATACCGAACCGGTCTCCTACGGCTTAAACAGTCGGTTAGTGAAGAAAAACGGAAAAGTAGAAGAGGCGGTCTGGAAAATAGACGGTTTATACGGCAGTGCCATTACCAACATCGTTTATTGGCTGAAAAAAGCCGACGATGTGACCGAAACGCCCGAACAACGGGCGGTTATTAATAAACTGATCGACTTCTACCTCACCGGCAACTTGAAAACCTTCGACGAGTATGCCATCCTGTGGCTCAAAGATCTGAACTCGCGCATCGACTTCGTTAACGGCTTTACCGAAAGCTATGGCGACCCGCTGGGCATGAAAGGGAGCTGGGAGTCGCTGGTCAACTTTAAAGACGTGGAAGCCACCCGTCGTACCGAACTGATCAGCGCCAATGCCCAGTGGTTCGAAGATCATTCACCGGTAGAGACCCGATTTAAGAAAGAAACGGTAAAAGGCGTGTCGGCCAAGGTGATTACCGCGGCCATTTTGGCCGGCGACCTGTATCCTTCCACGGCCATCGGAATCAACCTGCCCAATTCCAATTGGATACGTGCCCACTACGGTTCCAAATCGGTGACCATCGGCAATATCACCGACGCTTATAATAAAGCGGCGCACGGTAACGGGTTTGAGCAGGAATTTGTCTACAGCCAGGCCGAACGCGACCTTATCGACCGGTACGGCGACCTGACGGGCGAATTGCACACCGATTTACACGAATGTTTGGGACACGGTTCGGGTAAACTGTTGCCGGGGGTGGATCCGGATGCGTTAAAAGCCTATGGATCTACTATCGAAGAGGCACGCGCCGATCTTTTCGGTCTCTACTATGTGGCCGACCCCAAATTAGTGGAACTGCAGCTGCTGGAGAGTGCCGAAGCCTATAAAGCCGAATATTACACCTACTTGATGAACGGATTGATGACACAATTAGTGCGCATCGCCCCGGGCAACAATGTAGAGGAGGCACACATGCGCAACCGCCAACTCATTGCCCGTTGGGTGTTTGAAAAGGGAGCGGCCGACCGCGTGGTGGAATTGGTGAAGAAAGAGGGAAAAACCTACGTGGTGGTGAACGATTACGCCCGCCTGCGCACCCTCTTCGGGGAATTATTGGCCGAAATACAGCGCATCAAATCTACCGGCGACTACGAAGCTGCCCGCGACTTGGTTGAACGCTATGCCGTGAAGGTAGATGCCCCGTTGCACGCCGAAGTGCTGGAACGCTATGAAAAGCTGCATCTTTCACCCTACAAAGGCTTTGTCAATCCCAAGTATGAAGCCCTCACCAACTCCAAGGGTGAAATCACCGACGTACAGGTGACCTACACCGAAGGCTACGCCGAGCAGATGTTACGTTACAGCAAGGACTACTCCGACCTCCCTTCGGTAAACAACTAACCTCCGTGGAACCCCGCGAACAACTACCAGCCATTAAGTCGCAGCTCCGTCTCTTTATGAACGGAGCTGTGGCGGCCAGTATGCGGGAAAAAGGGGCGGGGTATCGATTCAATCTCGGTCTGGAGCTTCCCCGCATCAAAGCCATTGCCGCCGCATATCCCAAAGACCATTCGTTGGCGCAAGCACTCTGGAAAGACGAACTGCGTGAATGTCGCATCCTGGCCACCCTGCTGCAGCCCGCCGAATCTTTTCTGCCCGAGATTGCCGACATCTGGGTGGAGCAGATTCATCAGCTGGAGCTGGCCGAACAAGCCTCGATGAATCTGTTTCAGCATCTGCCCTACGCTCCGGCCAAGTCGTTTCAATGGATTGCCGACGAGCGCGAATTTGTGCAGGTGTGCGGCTTCCTGATGATTGCCCGCTTGCTGAGCCGCAAGAATCAGATGAACGAGCGGGCTGCGGGTGAGTTTATCGATCAGGCCGTCTGTTCGTTTTTGTCGGGTTCCTACCATGTACGCAACGCTTCTCTGGCGGCTATTCGCCGCTTTGTGCAAGACGGGGCAAATGCTTTTCGCCTGTGTCGGCGGATAGAGCAGATGGAAAACTCCCCCTCGGAAGACGAACAATTACTCTATCGGGCTGTCAGTGAGGAGCTGTCGGCCTTGGACGAATAAAAAAGGAAGCCTTTTATCCTCCCGTTCTATTAAAAACCGTTAACTTTGTTTCCGCTTAAAAGATAAGTCTCCAAACAATGGAAAATCAGCACCTTAAAGAAACAGTCAAGCAGATATTCACCGAATACCTGCATGTCAATGGCCACCGGAAAACCCCGGAGCGCTATGCCATTCTCGATACCATCTATTCTATCGAAGGCCATTTCGACATTGATACCCTCTATTCGCTCATGGTCAATCAGGAAAACTTCCGCGTGAGCAGGGCCACGCTCTACAACACCATCATCCTGTTGATTAATGCCCGGCTGATTATCAAGCATCAGTTCGGTACCTCCTCTCAGTACGAGAAGAGCTACAATCGCGATACGCATCATCATCAGATATGCACCCAATGTGGCCGCATCACCGAGTTTCACAACGACGAGCTGAAGCACGCCATTGAAAATACCAAGCTCAAGAGTTTTCATCTTTCGCACTACTCCTTGTATATCTACGGATTGTGTTCACGGTGCGAACGAGCCAACAATAGAAAGAAAAGAAACAATTATAAGCAAAGATAAATGAAAGTAGATGTTCTGTTAGGATTGCAGTGGGGCGACGAAGGCAAAGGCAAGGTCGTCGATGTGCTGACCCCCGGATACGACGTGGTAGCCCGCTTCCAAGGCGGGCCGAATGCCGGACACACCTTAGAGTTTGAGGGGCAGAAGTATGTGCTTCGCTCCATTCCCTCCGGCATATTTCAAGGAGACAAAATCAACATCATCGGCAACGGCGTGGTGCTCGACCCGGCACTCTTCAAGGCCGAAGCCGAATCGCTCGAAGCCTCGGGGCACAACCTCAAGGAGCGGTTGCACATCTCCAAGAAAGCCCACCTGATTATGCCCACCCATCGCCTGCTCGATGCCGCCTACGAAGCAGCCAAAGGCGATGCCAAAGTGGGAACCACCGGCAAAGGCATCGGCCCCACCTACACCGACAAGGTTAGTCGCAACGGACTGCGCGTGGGCGACATCCTGCACGACTTCGAGGGGCGGTACCAAGCGGCCAAACAGCGTCACCTGCGCATCCTCGACGGGTTGCACTACCCCTACGACCTCACCCAGCTGGAGAAAAGCTGGTTCGAGGGCATTGAATACCTCAAGCAGTTCTCTTTGGTAGACAGCGAGCACGAGCTGAACCGCTTGCTCGACAGCGGCAAGACGGTGTTGTGCGAAGGGGCGCAGGGCACGATGCTCGATGTCGATTTCGGTTCCTATCCGTTTGTCACCTCCTCCAGCACCGTTTGTGCCGGCGCCTGCACCGGTCTGGGCATTGCTCCCAACCGCATCGGCGAGGTCTACGGCATCTTCAAGGCCTACTGCACGCGCGTGGGTGCCGGCCCGTTTCCCACCGAGCTGTTCGACGACACGGGCGACCGCATCTGCACCCTCGGCCACGAGTTCGGATCGGTCACCGGACGCAAGCGTCGCTGTGGTTGGATAGACTTGGTGGCACTCCGCTATGCCATTATGATCGACGGAGTCACCAAACTCATCATGATGAAGAGCGACGTGCTCGACACCTTCTCCACCATCAAAGCCTGTGTGGCCTACCGCGTGGGCGACCGGGAGATAGATTATTACCCCTACGACATCAACGACGGCATCGAACCCGTCTACGTGGAACTCCCCGGGTGGGAAACCGAAATGACGGGCATGCACACCGAAGATGAGTTTCCCGAAGAGTTCAACGCCTACCTCTCCTTCCTCGAAGAGCAGCTGGGTGTGCCCATCTGCATTGTTTCGCTCGGCCCCGATCGCGGGCAAACCATTGAACGATACATCGGGTAGGGGAAAGGGGGCATAGCGGAAAGTTGGTTTGGTTTTAGTCCGAAAACCGGTGAAAGTTGGTTTGGTTTTGTACTGAATGGCCTATCTTTGCCCTCCTAAATTAACCGTTTACACTATGTTTCAACGAACAGCTATACAGGCCTTGCGTGCATGGGCCGTAAAAGAGGAGCGTAAACCCTTGGTGCTGCGCGGCGCCCGTCAGGTGGGAAAGACCACGTTGGTGGAATTGTTTGCCCAAGAGTTTGATGCCTTCATCAATTTGAATCTCGAAGAGCAGTCACATGCGCGCCTTTTTAGAGGCACCACCTCGACGGACGATTTGCTCAGAGGCATCTACGCCAAAGCCGGCATCCCCATGGATAAACAGCGGACACTTATCTTCATCGATGAGATACAGCAGGTGCCGGAAGCCGTGCAGTCACTGCGCTTTTTCTACGAGAAACGCCCCGATTTGTATGTCATTGCAGCTGGTTCGTTGCTTGAAAGTTTGATAGAGAACCACTATTCTTTTCCGGTGGGACGGGTGGAGTATATGGCTGTTCACCCTTGTAGCTTCATCGAGTTCTTGGGGGCGCAGGGTGAACAAGGGTTGGTCGAACAGATAGAGGGGCTGTGTGTGCCGCAGTCGTTGCATGCGCATCTGATGGATTTATTCCGGAAATATATGATTGTGGGCGGTTTGCCCGAGGCGGTGGCGCGCTATGCCAAGTACCAAGACTGGGTGAAACTGGGTGAGGTATTTAGTGCTTTGTTGGCAGGCTACCAAGACGATATGGAGAAGTATGCGCATAAAGGCAGGGAACGTGATGTGCTTCGCTACATTCTCAACTATGGTTGGGGGCAAGCCGGCAACCGGTTGCAGTTTGCCAAATTTGCCGGTTCGGCCTATAAGTCGGCCGACATGGGCAATGCTTTTCGCACGTTGGAGAAGGCGTTGTTGCTCGAATTGGTCTATCCGTTGGTCTCTACCACGTTCCCCATACTGCCCGATATCAAGCGCAGTCCGAAGTTGCTTTGGTTGGATACCGGATTGGTGAATTATGTGGCGGGCATGCAAGAGCGCATGCTCTTCTCTACCGATACCGATGAGTTGTGGAATGGCAACATTGCCGAGCAAGTGGTGGGGCAAGAACTCTTGGCGGCTTCGTCGGCATTTGGCACAAAACGTATGTTTTGGGTGCGTGATGCGCGCAATTCGCAGGCCGAAGTAGACTTTGTCTATAGGTATGGCTCACACCTGCTGCCTGTGGAAGTGAAGACCGGCGACAACTCCCGTTTGCGTTCGCTCCACCAATACATGGAGGCATCTGTCGAGCAGCTTGCCCTGCGTATATGGAACGGGCCGATGAGTTCCGCCCCGATTCGTCTGCCATCGGGCAAAAGCTACACCCTGTACAATGTGCCGTTCTATTATGTGGGGCAGCTCCCCCACCTGTTAGCAAGCAAGGATTCCTAAAACAATCCCCCCGAAGCGGTCGCAAGGCGCGGCCGGTTCGGGGGGATTTTCATGGTGTAAGAGGTGCGGGGCTATTCGCCTGCCGCATTAGTCGGGGTACTTTACGCAGCGCACGGGCATGAACATAGTACTGTAAGCTTGTATACCATACGTATTAGATTGAGGAATGAATCGCTTGCCGTTACTTGCCGGATAGCCGCTTATATTGCCGACATAGTAGAGCGTACCGCTGGGGTTGTTTGAGCGGTAGCCCGACAAGGGAATCTTGATGCCGCCGGCATTGCGCGTGACGTAGTCGGTGATCACTGCGGTGCCGTCGGTTTGGTTGGCCTCTGCATACTCCGTACCGGAAACTTGGCTGATGCTCCACTCTCCCGTGGAGGAGTAAGTGTTGGCGAATCCTGACAAAATAGTCCACTCCTTTACCGTGGGCAGGCGCCACTGACCGGCGTCGGGCGCTTTGCCTTTGGCAGCGAGGAACGCACAGATGTCACCTTTGTAGGCAGTGTAGTCGGCGGTAATGGTGTTGGTGTAGTCATTGCCGGAGGCAGCGAGTTTGGGGATGCCGGTGAGGTTGGTGATCGGTGTGCCATTGATAGTGGGATAGCTGCCGCTGGTCGGCGTGTAGACTCCCGTAGTGGGGTCAGGCACGAAGATCGGCGAGGTGGCGATGTTGAAGTTGGAGGTTCCCGTTGTGACGCCGTCATTGTAGGGCGATACGCCTATAATGCTGCCGTAGGTGAAGAAGACATCCTGATAGCGGTCTACATTCTCGGGCGTGGTGGCGCCGGGTGCGGCAAAGGTAAGGGTGCCCAGCGTACTATCGTAGTAGATGTTGCTGCCTGCCCATACCGGTTCGGGCACTTGGGTCATGGTGCCGCCCGAGGGGCCAAAGGTGTAGCATACGCCGCCCTCCAGACGGTCGCCCGCGCCGCTGGTGCCGGTGTAGATGTACTGTGTGCCGTCGGAGGCAATGGCTCTCACTTCAAAGGGTACGCTGCTGAAGCTGGTGGCAGGCGTCATCATGTAGGCGATGAGGGTGGCGGCAGTCGGGGCGTTGGTCAAATCCAGGGTGATGGCATCAGTGAGACTACCGGAAGAGAGCGTAACCGGAGCAATTCCTGTGGCGGTAGGTGTGCCGTAGGTTAATCGGATGCTGTTTCCAAATGTCGGGGTTCCGCCGGTGTTGCGCAGGACAATCTGCGAGAGGGTGTTCACCTCGGGCAATGTAAGGTCGAAGCGAATCAGGGCGGCGGCATGTTTAAAGGTGAATAGGGGGGATGTTTGGTTTCCGGATCCATCTGTCGTAGCGGCCACCGCTTGCTCGGTGTACATCACGTCTTTAGCCTGCAGGTGGTTGGTCGCATTACCTGCGGTGCAGTCTTGCGTCTGGCTGGCATAGTTCGAATAACTTATCCATCCGCCTGATAAGTTGAAATTGTTGGTGGCAGGGTAGACATAATGATAGTAACCGCTCATGTGCGTGCCGCTGCTGGCGGTGACCTCCTCACCGCTAAAGGTCATCGACCGGCTATTGGCGGCGGGGGCGGTGCCGGTAAGGGTGGTAGAGGTAGTGACGCTGCCCGGACCTTCATCACCCGTTTCCGTTCCCACCGTCGGCACATCATTGTCATACCATATCACTTGAATGCTTTCCGTCGCGGGGGGATTGTTCCAGAAGACCTCCATCCCTGCCTCGCCTTGGGCGTTCGGGGTGCCCGGTACGTGGAAGGTGCGTGTGTCGCTGCTTCCGCCGCGGTCGGCGGTGACGGTCAGGGTGATTTTGCCCCCTTCGGGGGCCACCTGTGGCTCGTCGTCGCTGCTGCAGGCGGGGAGCAATAATAGGGAGGCTGCCAGCAGGGGCAGCAGGTTCTTGGCAAAGCGGAAGAGTCCGCCGGTGAGTGGTCGGGGCGTGTGTTGCCCGAGGTCGTAACGTTTGCCGGCACCAAAGTCTTGGGTACTGGCGGCGATGACGCCTTCGCCCTCCATCTTAATGGGATGGAGAACGGGAGCTTGATAGAATAATTTCTGGTTCATATTGATTATTGTTAATTGGGTTGATAATGTGTCAAGAGAGGTAACTGGTTGGGGTGGCGTGCGCACATACGCCCTGCCCGAGGCAAGTTACTTACAGCACTGCGACAAGCTTGCCCTGCCCGAGGCAAGTTACTTACAGCGTTGCGACAAGCTTGCCCTGCCCGAGGCAAGTCACTTACAACGTTGCGACAAGCTTGCCCTGCCCGAGGCAAGTCACTTACAGCGTTGCGACAAGCTTGCCCTGCCCGAGGCAAGTCACTTACAGCACTGCGACAAACTTGCCCTGCCCGGGGCAAGTCACTTACAACGCTGCGGCAAGCTTGCCCTGCCCGAGGCAAGTTACTTACAACGCTGCGACAAGCTTGCCACCTGCGTAAACACCCCCAAACCCCCTAAAGGGGGCTAAGTTACTACTGCTTGGGTAGTGCTGTTTAAGCCCCCTTTAGGGGGGTTGGGGGTGGGAAGGCCTGCTGCTCGCAAGGATTGCCTTGGGCCGGGGGGATTATGGGTTCTTGATGCAGCGGATGGGCATGGCGGTATTTATATCGGAGCCCGCCTGATAATTATTATTAAATAAACTAACTCCCTTATCAGAGTTGCCTACCGTTTTTGTCCAGTAGAATGAACCGTTATTCAGACCTCCAGCAGAATTTCCTCTATATCCGGCTCTTGGAAAGTAGAGATTACCATTTCTGATATATCCCCGCATGATTTGGGCCGTACCTTTTGTATTGGCCGTGAAGGTGGCAGAGCTGTTAATTGACACAGCGCCCGAGGTGGGGATTTCATATCTCTCAGGCATGCGGTAGGTACCGCCACTGAGTTGGTAGCAAATGTCTTGTGCATCGGCGAGGTTTTGTCCGGCTGTCCATGTGGCGGGAAGAAGGTTGTCCCATGCTCCTCCGTTGTGCTTGCCACTTGCGTAGTTGTACCAAGCGGTGCCGGTGACGGCAGTGTCATCCCAAGTGCCTACGGGCGAGATGCCGTCCAAGCCGCCCCACTTGAAGTAGAGACCTTGATTCATCACCGCACTCATGTCGTAGGGTTCCTTCACGAAGGTGAGCTGGGTACCGTCCCAGTAGATGTTGCTGCCGGCAAAGTTGTCTTCTTTCAGCGGCGTGGGGGTATTATCGAAGAAGGTGTAGCAGTTGCCCGCCTGCAGCACCTCGGTGCCGGCGGCCTTGTCCGTCAAATTGAGGATGCGCGAGTAGACCTTGCCGTCCTCATCAATGGCCGATACCTTAATGAGGCGGCCGCTAATATCCAAACCTTCGGGGTCGATGGGCAGCATCAGGTAGGCCACGAGGTCGCGGTCTTCGGATGTGCCCGTGTCGTTCTTGATAGTGAGGGTGAGGACGGTTTCGGCAGCAGAAGCACGACTTACAATTTTAGTGATAGTGCCGTCCGATCTATATTTCAACCATACCGAAGATCGGATGAGGAAATCAGCGTAGTCCGCACTCATGGTGATTTGCCGGATGGACTTTCCCGCAGTGTTGAGCCGGAGGTTGAAGCGGATGAGGGCGCAGGCATGCTGCAGGGAGATGTTGCCCCCGGCGGTGGGCGAGGTGGTGTACATCACGTCGTAGTTCTTCAAGCTACTAATGGGGACAGTTTGCGTCACGTCGTACTCCTGACCGCGGAGAATAAAGCCGATACGAGGCGGATTATCCTCCGAACCGAGAACGAACGTCGGTGTGGGGCCGTAGTAGTAGTGGTGCTTATCGGCCCATGAGCCGCCGGTGTTACCAGCGACATCGCCGGTAAACTCCATATTCTTGGTGCCTGCGCCGGCGTTGTTGCCGGTAAGGGTAGAGGGCTTAAGCGAATAATCGCTCAGGAAGCTAAGTGCTTGGAGTGTTTCACCGCTTGACCACACCACGCTCATCTGGTCGGCCGTGTCCTCGTCGTTGACGCCCGGGGTGTAGGTGGTGCGTGTAGTCACCTCGTCGATGCCGGCGGTGACGGTGATGCGGGTCTTGCCCCCATCGGGGGTCGGCTGCGGTTCCTCTTCGCTGCTGCAGGCGGGGAGCATGAGGGCGGCTGCCACGAGGGGCAACAGGTTCTTTGCAAAGCGGAAGAGTCCGCGGGTGGGGGATGGGGGCGTGTCTTGGGCGAGGTGGTAGCGTTTGCCGGCACCAAAGTCTTGGGTACTGGCGGCGATGACGCCTTCGTGATCCATCTTCAACAGGTCGATGGAGGGAGCCTGATAGGGGGATTTCTGTTTCATACGGGAATAATTTAAATTAAGTCGTTTATACCATAAAATGCCTTGTTAAGGCGATAAATCGTCGCAAAGATAGAGGAAAAATAAAGAAGGAAGCAGGAAGAAGGAAGAATTTTTTGGGGGAAATGGGCTTGCGACGGCCGTCGCAAGTTACTTACCGTGCTGCGGCAAGCTTGCGACGGCGGTCGCAAGTCACTTACCGGGCTGCGGCAAGCTTGCGACGGCGGTCGCAAGTCACATACCGTGTTGCGACAAGCTTGCGACGGCGGTCGCAAGTCACTTACCGTGTTGCGGCAAGCTTGCGACGGCGGTCGCAGCGTCTTATTTATAGAGCAGGAAGATGGCGGGCACCTTGCTGAGGTTGGGTAGCTGTCCGTTCCACTCGCGAATGGTGCGTGTACGCACAAACTCATCCGCGCAGGTCAGGTTGGCCGCAATGCAGAGGCGCGTTTGCGGGCGGCAGGTGTGCACCAGCTCGTCCAGCAGGCGGTTGTTGCGATAGGGGGTTTCAATGAAGAGCTGGGTTTGGTGCTCGGTGTAGATGCGTCCTTCGAGTTGCTTGAGGGCGCGCAGGCGATCGGCCGCCTCGATGGGCAGGTAGCCGTGGAAG
>JAISHB010000016.1 GCA_031262785.1 Prevotellaceae bacterium | reverse complement strand
TGTCGCCGGCATAAGCCTCGTCGATGGTGGTCTTGCGCTGCGCCATAAACTGCGTGGGCGAAGAGAAGCGGAGGGTTTTATGGTGGCGCACATGCAAGTAGGGGGCGTTGCGGACAAACTTGCCCGAGCATACCTTACAAAAGGCAATGCAAGAGCGGTGGTTGGGGTCGATGTTGGCCGTAATCTTAAAGACAAAGCCGGTGAATTTAGGCTCGTCGGGCTGCACCGTCCGCTCTTCGGCCTGCACCGGACGGGGCGAAGGCGCAATCTCCACAAAACAGTCGAGCAGCTCTTGCACGCCGAAGTTGTTGAGCGCCGAGCCGAAGAACACGGGTGCCAGCTCGCCTTGGAGATAGGTGGCGGCATCGAAGGTGGGATAGACGCCTTCGATCAGTTCCAAATCGGCGCGCAGCTTGTCGGCCAGTGCGGGGGTGATGTGACGGTCTAACGCTTCGGTGTGAATGTCCACTTCCACCTTTTCCGTCACCATCTGTTTGGAGGGTTGGAAAAGATGGAGGCGCTCTTCGTAGATGTTATAAACTCCTTTGAAACGGGGGCCTTGTTCGATGGGCCACGAGAGGGGACGCACGGCGATGTGCAGCTCCTCTTCCAATTCGTCGAGCAGGTCGAAGGGTTCCTTTCCCTCCCGATCCATCTTGTTGACGAAGATGATGACGGGGGTGTTGCGCATGCGGCACACTTCCATCAACTTGCGGGTTTGGGTTTCCACTCCTTTGGCGCCGTCCACTACAATAATCACGCTGTCTACGGCGGTGAGCGTGCGGTAGGTGTCTTCGGCGAAGTCTTGGTGACCGGGGGTGTCGAGGATGTTGATTTTGTAGTCGTGATAGTCGAACTCCATCACCGAGGTGGTGACCGAAATGCCGCGCTGCTTTTCGATGTCCATCCAGTCGGAGGTGGCTGTTTTGCGGATTTTATTGCTTTTGACGGCGCCTGCCACTTGTATCTGTCCGCCGAAGAGCAGGAGCTTTTCGGTGAGCGATGTCTTTCCTGCATCGGGATGGGCAATAATGGCAAACGTTCTTCTTCGGGTGATTTCGCTGTTCATTTTCGTTTCTTGGTTACAATCTGTTCAAACAACGCTCGAGCGAAGCTTCCCAATGGGGGATGACGATGCCGAACGTCTTCTTTATCTTGGTTTTGTCGAGCACCGAATAGGCCGGACGCGGTGCTTTGGCCGGATACTCGCTGGTGTGAAGCGGAGTAATCCGGCAACCGGTAATGCCCGCCAAGCGATGAATGGCCATCGTGAAGTCGTACCACGAACAAACCCCTTCGTTGCTGAAGTGATAGATGCCCGGGACGATGCCTTTATCTATAGCCGCATAAATAGCCGTGGCCAAGTCGGCGGCATAGGTGGGCGTACCTATCTGGTCGAACACCACCCCGATGGCATCCCGCTCGCCTCCCAGCTTCAGCATGGTCTTTACGAAGTTGTTGCCGAAGGGTGAGTAGAGCCATGCCGTGCGGATGACCATACTATTCGGGCAAGCGGCAAGCACCGCCTGCTCTCCTTCCGCCTTGGTGGTTCCGTAGACCGAATTGGGACAGACCTTCATCTCTTCGGTGTAGGGTAGGTGGGCGGTGCCGTCGAAGACATAGTCGGTAGAAATGTGAATCACGGCGGCGCCCTGCGCTTGTGCCGCCCGCGCCAAGATGCCCGGGGCTTCGGCATTCAAGCGGTGGCACAGTTCGGGGTTATCTTCGGCTTTGTCTACCGCGGTATAGGCGGCACAGTTTACCACGAGGTCGATTTGTTCGCCGCTCATGCAAGCTTGCACGGCTGCTTCATCGCAGATGTCCAGCTCCTGCACATCGGTAAAGAGATAGGTGTGATGGGGATGCGCTTTGGAGAGTAGCTGCATCTCGTTGCCAAGTTGTCCCTTGGCTCCGGTAACTAAGATTCGCATAATGTAAATGTAGAGAGAGGGGTTAATGATAGAGCGAAGCGCCCATAAGTGTAAATATCAAGCCCACCAGCGAAACCACCATCACGATGGTCCCGATGATGCGGTTGAGTATCCAGATGCCGCGCAGATTAAACTGGGCACGTACCTTATTTATAAAGTAGGTCAGCCCGAACCACCACAGCAATGCACCCAGTGCAATGGCTGCATAGCCAAGTACGGCTTCGGACACAATCACATCGTTGCTCACAAAGGCAAACCGGGCAAACAGTCCGATAAACAAAAAGATGATGAGCGGATTGGAGAGCGTGACGGCAAAAGCAGTGATAAAATTGTGCAGGTACGTTCCTTTGTTGGTGGATACCGGCCGGATGGAGCGCACCGGATTGCTGCGGAAGGTGTAGATGCCGAAAGCCAGCAGCATGAGGCTTCCCAACAATTGCAGGTAGAAGATATTGCTGCGCACATAATCAAAGACGAAACTCATGCCGTAGCCGGTTAGCAACGCATAGGCAATATCACTGAGCGAAGCACCCAATCCGGTAATGAACCCGTACCAACGTCCCTTATTAAGGGTGCGTTGTATGCAAAGGATTCCCACCGGCCCCAACGGAGCAGACACAACTACCCCGATGATGATGCCTTTCCACAAGATATTGAATATGGTTTCTAATTGAAGCATGCGGTAAAAGTAGTACTTATTTGATTAGCGGTAAAATGTCGATTCTAAAATTTCAGCAATTCCTGGTATAGCCGACATAGGGGCAATCCCATGATGTTGTAGTAGTCGCCTATAATTTCTTCCACACCGATGTATCCAATCCATTCCTGCACCCCATAGGCTCCGGCTTTGTCCAGCGGAGCGTAGGCGGTCACGTAGTAAGCTATCTCTTCGTCACTGAGCGAAGCGAAGCGCACTTGGGTGCACACCTCAAAGGTTTGCTGCCGGTCTGCGGTAGTCAAACAGACGGCAGTATACACCTCGTGTGTGCGTCCCGACAGGCGGTGCAACATTTGGGCAGCCTCCTGTTTATCGGCCGGTTTTTCCAGCACTTCACCCTCGAGCCACACAATGGTGTCGGCAGTAATCAGCAGGTCGTCGGCCTGCATCAGGGGACGATAAGCGTCGGCCTTTTCTTTAGCAATGTAGAGCGGGATGTCGCCTTTCTGCAAAGTGTTGGGATAAGACTCGCTCACATTCTCGAGCAGGCGCACCTCAAAGGGAATGTTCAGGCCCGAGAGCAGCTCTTTGCGTCGGGGCGAACCGGAGGCCAGAATGATTCGATATTTCTTCAAATGATCGAGCATAGGATGGGCAAAACTATCGTTGTTGGTATAAATGAATCTGCCGGCTCATCAGCCGGTAGAGTGCTTGTTCGGACGGACAATTGTGCAACAGCTCGAGGTGACGGCGGATAACCTCCTGGTCGTCACGCACGGCCGGGCCGGTTTGCGCCTCGCGGGGAGTGAGTTGATGCACCTTGCGGGCGGTTTCGTCGATCAGGGGCAAAAGCAAGTCGAACGGCAAGTCTTGGGCACGCAACAATTCGGCAGCCTCGTCGTAGAAATGGTTGACGAAGTTGCAGGCAAAAACGGCAGCCAGATGCAAGGCGCGTCGCTGCGAAGAAGTGGCCTCGTACACGCGGTGGGACAGTGTGGCGGCAACCTGTTTCAATAATTGGGTAGATTGGGGCTGGTTGCTCTCTATCAGAAAAGGAATCTGGGCAAACTCCACCTCGCGCTGTTTGCTGAAAGTTTGTAGGGGATAGAGCACGCCATAGTTGGCGGTATATGCTTTCCATACATCCATGTCGATGCTGCCGGCGGTGTGTACCAGCAGGGCGTTTGTTTTGCCTTGGGCAATGCGCGGAATAAGTTCCGGCAGGACGTCGTCTTTGAGCGACACCAGATAGAGGTCGGCATCGGGAATAAGTTCGTCCAAGGAAGTGGTGGGGCGTGCGCCTGTTTGATAGGCCAATGAAGCAGCCGCCTCGAGGGTGCGGCTATAAACTTGCAAGATAGAGAATCCTTGGCGGTGCAATGCGATACCCAATCGGGTAGCCACATTGCCTGCACCGACCAGCACAAGAGTTGTCTCTTCTATGCGACTCGTTTTCATTTTCGGGAAGTGAGCCAGTAGAGTAAGATGCCGATAAGAAGAATGGTTACCGGAACCAGATAGGCCGACACGGTTCCGAGCAGTGCCGTAATGAGGCCGAAGTTGAGCAACAGCCACAAACCGGCAAGCACCAGCCCCACCGAACGGTCGTGTTTGAAGAGCAGAAAGACAATGGCGGTATAGAGCAGAAAATTATCTTTGTTCATCACCCATCCCATGCCAAACGAGGCAAAGCCCAGCAGCTTATCGACCAGGTAGAGTATGCCCAGCAATATCAGTGTGATGGCAACAGCACGATAGGTGTCTTTGTGATGGAGGGTTTTAGCGGCACTCACGATGATTCTCCTCTTTTAATTACGAATAGGTATTCAGGTGAACTTTCTCCCACTGCAACTGCGCTTCGTCGATAGGCTTGCGCTCCATCCCCTTGTGCCCCACGGCAATAATATTGAGCACCTGCAGTTGCGGGGGAATGCCCAACAGCCCTCGTATATACTCATCGGCGGGGGTGCCGGCAGGAGTTTGGCGTCCGCGCACTTGCGCCCAACAGCTGCCCAGCCCCAAATCTTCGGCCTGCAGTTGAATAAAGATGGAGGCGATGGAAGCATCTTCAATCCATGCCTCGCTCACGAGCGGATCGACCGTAACCACCACCGCCAGCGGGGCGCCGGCAATAAATTGCGAGCCATGTTCTTTACAAGCAGACAGTTTTTCGAGCATCGCCTTGTCGTCGACTACAATAAATTGCCAGCCATTGCTATGTTTCGAACTGGGCGACATCAGGGCAGCTTTCATCAAGGCTACCACCTGTTCTTGTGTCAACTCCTCATCGGTATACTTACGCATGCTGCGACGGTTTCTCAATAATTCGATGAAATTCTCCATAGAGTAGGGAATATGTGTTCTAAAATTTGAAATAAACGGTGGCAAAGATACAAGATTATTTCTAATTTTGCGGCCAATGCCCTTTAAACTAAGCATATATCGACACGGTTCCACGCTTCCGTTGCTACCCGGAAACAACACCTTTCACTCCTCCGAGCTGTTTCGTGTGTACGAAGCCACGGCGGGATATACTCCGTTGTTGATTGTGGTGAGTAAAGAGGGTCGACCGGTGTCCAAGTTGTTGGCTGCCGTCCGGCGCAGTAGTTGGTTGTTTCCCTCCTCTTTCTTTAAACGGTGTGAAGTATATGGCATCGGCGAGTATTTCGACCAGGCCGCCGACGACAAAGAGCATCTCTTCTCCTTGATGTTGCAGGCGCTGACCGATGCGGTGATGTCCGATGCTTTCTATATCTTCTTCCGCAATCTGGAGAATGCCTTGTTCGGGTATAAGTCGTTTCGCACGATGGGCTATATTCCGCTCAACTGGTTGCGGGTACACAATTCCCTGCACGATGCCGATCGGCTCGAGGCGCGTTTCAGTACCTCGCGCATACGCCAGATAAAGAAAGGATTGCATAACGGTGCCGAAGTGCGTGAGGCACGCACCCCCGCCGAAGTGCGTGCCTTTGCCGCGATGTTGCAAAATGTCTATTCGTCCAAAATCCGTCGCTATTTTCCCAGTCGCACCTTTTTCCGTCACCTCGAAGAGCAGCTGTTGGGAAGCGACCGCTGCAAGATATTCATCGTCTGCTACAAAGAGAAGATTATTGGCGGAAGCACCTGTTTCTATTCGGGTGAAGATGCCTATCTGCTCTTTTCGGGCGGAATGCGCAAGACCTATCTGTTGCAATACCCGGGTATTTTAGCCGTATGGGGCGCTATGCGCGACGCCAAAGAACATGGCTATCGTCACATTGAGTTCCTCGATGTGGGGTTACCCTTCCGCAAGCATGGTTATCGCGACTTTGTGCTCCGCTTTGGCGGACGACAAACCAGTACGCGCCGTTGGTTGCGTTTTCGCTGGAACTGGTTGAACCGGTTGTTCAACTGGTTTTACGGATAGCCGAAATAACTCTCATTTTTTCAGAACCGGTAAGCAAATCCAACGGCCAGGTCGCCGATTTTTGCGATGTTCTTGTTGTAGATGAAGCGAAAATTTTGTCCCTTGTATTCTTCGCTGGTGATGTATTGATAGCTCAATCCGAAGAACTGAAGATTAGCCAGCAGCATGAAGCGATTCGACAAATCGTAGGTGAGAAGAGGCGTGATATTAAAACCGTAGAGGGTGTATTTATCCTCCTGGTCTCCCTGACGCTGCAGAGTTACTCCGGCCGAGCCTTGCAGCTTGACCCTGAATTTGTTCCATGAAAGCAGTGTGTAGCGGGTAAAGGGGGTGATGGCATAGGAACGATATTTGCTTTTCTCTCTGATTGTGTAGCCGCCGGCATAGCTGGTGACAGACTTCGATACAGACGAGAAGCTGAGTGTCAGGCCGAGTTCCCATTTGTCGTTGAAGCGGTAAAACAGCTCGGGTGAGAGGGTGTAGATGTCGGAATGGTTACCCGCAGAATATAGTTCCGCATCTTTCAAAGTGGTATTACTTGAAGTGATTTCAAACGAGCTTCCTCCGTAGAGTTGAGCTTGTGCACTTGCGGCCGTAAGCAATAGCATGACGGCCCATAGAAGAGTCTTTTTCATGTTGAATAATTTGTTAAGAGCGTTAATAATTCTTGTTTCGGAGGCAAAAATAATGCAAAAGCCTTAAAAAATGATAGTTTTTCCTTTTTTTATTTTCAAAATGCCCTTCATAGAGCTATGAAGTCTGCCCTAAAAATTTAAAGTGAGTCTCATAGTGCTATGAAGCTTACACTAAAAAAATAAAGTGGCCTTCATAGCGCTATGAACCCTACATTAAAAAATTTATGTAAGCTTCATAGTGCTATGAGGCTTACACTAAAAAAATAAAGTGCCCTTCATAGTGCTATGAGACCTGTTTTTAAAAATTAGAGTGCCTTTCATAGTGCTATGAGGGTTCTGTTTGGGAATAATGCTATTTTTGCACCCGATAGATGACAGGTAAATAAATTCCTTCTAAAATCCAATGAATATAAAACATCCAAAAATAACCCAACGGGAACAGGTCATAGCGGCCATGAAAGCGAACGGTGGTTACGCTACATTCGGTCAGCTCAATCAGCTTGTAGACTTTTCTGCTTGGAAAACAGGTACTCCTCAAGCCACCATTCGACGCATTGTTCAGGATACGAATACCTTCTTTAGAATACGTCCGGGACTTTGGGCGCTGAAAGCGTGTGAGGACAAGGTATTGCTCAAGTTTCAACTCCAAGAACAGAATAGACGCAATGAAGAGGTTTTTACTCATTCCTATTATCAAGGACTGCTCGTGGAAATAGGGAATATGAAAGGACTGCAAACCTATGTCCCTCCGCAAGATAAGAATCGCAAGTTCTTGGAGAAGCCATTGAAAGAGATGGCTTCTTTGGATAAGATTTATGACTTTACCTATCCGGATATTCTCCGCAGGGCAAAGAGTGTAGACGTAATCTGGTTTAACGAGCGACGGTTGCCGGCCTCCTTTTTTGAGATCGAGCACTCCACCGACATTCAAAACTCATTGGGTAAGTTCTACGAACTGCAAGACTATTATGCCAATTTCTTTATCGTGGCAGATAAGTCGCGGAAAGCACAATTCGACCGGATCATTCACAGGGGCCTCTTTCAAGACATTCGGAAACGTGTGGGATTCGTGAATTACGATGATCTGTCCGACCAGCATACCAATATGTATGAGCTATCTAAAATCGAGCATCTGATATAAGACGCCTTGCTCAATAGAAAAGGGCGTGTCATCCCGACACGCCCCCTTCCAACATTATGAAAAAATTTATCAGAATTATATTCCCAGTGAGGCACGCACGGCCTCAATCTTCTTTTCGGCGGCTGCGTTGAGCGCGTCGTAGTCGGCACGGCTCTTCATCTCCCCTTTCACTTCGATGTAGAACTTAATCTTCGGTTCGGTGCCCGAGGGACGAACCGATACTTTGGTGCCCTCTTGGGTGAAGTATTGCAACACGTTGGAGGTGTCGGGCATCTCCAAGGGGATGGTTTGGCCGTCGGCCACGGTGGTCTGCGTGAGCGCTTGGTAGTCTTTGATGAGCACTACGGGCGAACCGCCAATCTCTTGAGGCGGACGGTTGCGATAACCCGTCATCATCTGCTTGATCTCTTCGGCACCGCTCTTGCCCGGCTTCACCACATTGATGGTGAACTCGCGCGAGAAACCATACTCCACGTAGATGTCGAGCAACAGTTCGAAGAGCGTCTTGCCGTTCTCTTTGGCCCATGCGGCAATCTCGGCAATGAGGCAGCAGGCCGAGACGGCATCTTTGTCGCGCACAAAATCTTCGGCCAAGAAACCGTAGCTCTCCTCACCGCCGCCGATGTATTGCTTTTGGCCTTCGCGGATGCGAATCTCGCGGGCAATCCACTTGAAGCCGGTGTAGCAGTCGAGCATCTCGATGTGGTTCTTGTCGGCAATCTTCTTGATGAGTTCGGTGGTGACGATGGTCTTTACGCAGAACTCGTTGCCTTTGATCTTGCCCAGCAGCTTGTATTGCGTCAGGATGTAGTAGAGATACATCAGACAGGTTTGGTTGCCGTTGATGAGCACCCACTCTCCCTTTTCGTCTTTGCAGGCAATGCCCACACGGTCGGCATCGGGGTCGGAGGCCATCACCAGTTCGGCGTCGATCTGTTTGGCCAGCGCCAGCGCCATGGAGAGGGCTTCGGCATTCTCGGGATTGGGCGATACCACGGTGGGGAAGTTGCCGTCTTTCACCATCTGCTCGGGCACGGTGCTGACGTTCTCGAAGCCCCACATCTTCAGGGCGCGCGGAATCAGCATCATACCGGTGCCGTGGATGGGGGTGTAGACAATCTTCATCTCTTTGTGACGGGCAATGGCCGGAGCATCCAGACTGATGCCCTTGACTTGTGCCAGATAAGCATCGTCTACGGCCGCACCAATGCTTTCGATGAGCGACGGGTTGCCGGTAAAGCGGATGTCGGAGGCCGAGGCAATGCGGTTGACCTCGTCGATGATGGCCGCATCGTGCGGGGCCAACACCTGTGCACCGTCGTCCCAATAGGCTTTGTAGCCGTTATACTCTTTGGGGTTGTGACTGGCCGTGAGGATGATGCCGCTCTGGCATCCGAGGTGACGGATGGCAAACGACATTTCGGGCGTGGGACGCATATCCTCGAACAGGTACACCTTGATGCCGTTGGCCGAGAAGATGTCGGCCGATATTTCGGCAAACCGGCGACTGTTGTTGCGGCAGTCGTGCCCCACCACCACCGAGATTTGCTTCAAGTCTTTGAAGCATTTGTTCAGGTAGTTAGACAGCCCCTGCGTGGCCGCCCCCACGGTGTAGATGTTCATGCGATTACTGCCGGCACCCATGATGCCGCGCAGTCCGCCCGTGCCAAACTCCAAGTCTTTGTAGAAGCTCTCTATCAACTCGGTTTTGTCGGGATTGTCCAACATACGTCTTACCTCTTGCTGAGTTTGGGCATCATACGCCGGGGTGAGCCATTTGGCGGCTTTCTCAGTGACCCGCTGAATCAGTTCTTGATTATCCATATTGCTTCTGTTTTGGTATGTGATGAACAACAAATTAGTCGGGCACTTGGTAGCGGTTACCGGTCTGTTTAACATATTCTTCGAGAAATTCCTTGGAATAGCCCGGGCGCAGGGGGGGAAGCGGACGTCCGGTTACCGCATCGCGTTCAAACTGTCCGTTCTTGACGCGACGCACCACCCCGTCGTTGTATTTCACGATGAGAAACTCACCCAATTTCTTCCACGCATCCAGCGTGCTTTGCGCCGTCATGGCGGTGTAGCGGGTGAGGAAGGCTTTGGCCTGCGCCGGATCCTGTGCGTAAAGCTTGGCAGCGGCTGCCTCCACCCCTTCCTGTGCTTGACGGAAGGTGGTTTCCAGCTCTGTTTGGGTGGTGCGGATGTCGTCGATGAGCAAGCTATAGCGTTGGTAGGCCATGTTGGAGACCCAGTTGAAGACCCAGAAGGCCGACTTCCACGAGAATTGTGCATAGTCTGCCCCCTCCACATGGGTGTAACACTCGGGAGCTTGGGTGGCGCAGCAATAAACCGGCGTGAACACCGTGAGGTTGGCATCGTCGGTGCCGAACCAGAAGAGTCCGCCAATGGCGTCGGGCAGGTTGGCGCGCATCTGCGAGACAAACACCCAGGCGGTTTGGTAGGTCGAGATGGGACGTTCGTTGAAATACTCCTTGCCGTCGACCTTGAAGGTCAGCGGTGAGAGGCGGTAGGGTGCATGATAGGCACCGGCGCCGAAGTCTTGGCTGATGTCGAGCGGAGTGCCTTCGTAGTGGTCGCGCATGGCGCGCTGGATGTCTTGCACCGACAGCTTGCGCGAGGGTTTGAGGTAGAGGGGCATGGGCTGGTCGCTCTCCCCTTGGATATAGGGAAGGAACTCGGTGCCCTGCGTGGTAAACAGGTTGAAGAAGCTCCACACCCGCGCCTCGCAGTAGCGGCGTCCGCCGAAGTCGAGCGGATTGTAGGCATCGGCAAAGCTAAACTCTTTGTTCACCCCGCCGAAATAACCCTTCTCGCGGGCAAACGAGATGACATCGGAGGCGTAGAGACAGTTCTGCTTGTCGTTCATGTCGAAGCGGTGGATGCGGCTTTGGTTGGCATGAGCGGCAATGCAGTCGTCGGGGATGCGCACGGCCACCCACACGGCTCCGCGCACGCCGGGGCCTTTGCCGATCATCTCCAATATCCAAGCTTCGTTGGGGTCGGCCACGGTGAACGACTCGCCACTGCTGTAGTAGCCATACTCCTGCACCAAGTCGGTCATCACCTTGATGGCCTCGCGGGCGGTGCGGGCACGTTGCAGGCCGATGTAGATGAGACTGCCGTAGTCTATCAGTCCGAGGGTATCTACCAACTCGGGGCGGCCGCCAAAGGTGGTCTCGGCAATGGTGAGCTGGTATTCGTTGATGTTGCCGATGACGTTGTAGGTGCGTGCCGCCTCGGGAATCTGTCCCAGATACTTGCCGGTGTCCCACTCGTAGATGGCACGCATGGCGCCTTTGGGGTGCAGGGCGGCCGGATAGTGACACAGGTCGCCGAAGTGTCCGTAGGCGTCGGCCGAGTAGGAGACAATGGTCGAGCCGTCGGCCGAGGCGTTTTTGCCTACAATCAGGTTGGTGCAGGCAAAGCCGTAGAGTGCCGCCAGCAGGGTGCAGAGGGTGAGCGTTAATCGTTGGATGTTCATACTTCTTGCTATTAGTTGGGTGAATGGATTAATATACAAAAGGGGTGGTCAACACCGTGGTGTTGCCGCAGCCGTCGGTGGCGGTAATCTCCACGATGTGCCGGCCGCGGGCAATGCGGCGGGGGTCTATCCGGTAAACCAATCGTCCCTGCACCGCATTGGGGATGCCGAAGAGGGCATACTCCCCGTCGATGGTGCCGCGGTAGGAGCGGATGCCGGTCTCATCATCTTCCAGCCGGTAGACGATGGCCCCGCTGCGTGCCCATCGGTTGGGATGGACGGGCGTGATGCTTGGCGGCACCGTATCGATGGCAGCAGTGAGGGTGCCCAGCTCGCGGATAGTTCCCTTGAGGATACCGCTCTGCCCGTGGAGCCGTCCGCCCAAGCTATAACGCTTGCCGCGGCTGCCCACTCCGGCCAGATAATACTTGGTGGTGTCGGCCACCGGTCGGCGACGCAGCGCCAGCGACACCTCGGCGGTGGACTCCAGCGGGATGCGCACGTCATTGAGCCGGTAGACGCAGGCGATGTCGCCACTGTCGGCCAGCAGGGCGTAGTGCAGGTACTCATCTTTGTAGAGATTGCCGCGGGGCACCACCACACTCAGCCCGGGTTCGTGCAGCACATTGACCCGATTCCAGCGAAAGGTGTACCGCTCGGGATGCCGCACGGGCGGGAGGGTGTCGGTGCGCACCCCCTGCACGGTGAACTGCAGGCGGGCGGTGTTGCCCAACGCATCGCGCAGCGTGTAGACGAAGCGGTAGGGGCGCTCCTCGTCGATGCAGACGAGGCCGCGCTGCCGGCCCGGGGCGTGCAACAGGCGCAGGCGGTTGCCCGCGTCGATGAACGACTTCATGTAACCGTGGTCGTTCCACGAGTTGATCTGCCGGTTTTCGTTAGATGCAAAGCGGTCTACCGTGCTGCGGAACACCTCTTGGCTATCTACCGAGAGCACCACCGTGTGCACGCCGTAGCGGTTGCGGGCACCCTCCATGTAGTCGAAGGCACGCACCCCTGCGCCAATGAGACCCCATGCGGTAATCGTCCCATCGGTGCGCACCCCGAAGGTCTGAACGTCCGGGAGGCCGTTCACCACCCCCAAGCCGGGCTGCGGATAGAGCCGGAAGCCCTCGGCGCGCGGGGCGGTGCTGTCTTTCACCAGCCCTTGGAAGAAGGGAAGCGGGTCGACGTAGTCGCCACTGGCCGTTTCAATGAGGTCGAAGTGCAGGTGGGGGCCGAACGAATAGCCGGTGTTGCCGCTGTAGCCGATGACCTCGCCCCGACGTACGGGATATTCACCGGCCGCGGGGGTGAGCGTGGCCTCCCACGACTGGGTGCTGTATTGCAGCTCCTCCATGCGGCGGGCTATCTCTCCGGCAAAGGCGCTGAGGTGTCGGTAGACGGCGGTGTAACCATGGGCGTAGGCCACCTCCAGCACATAGCCCGAGCCGTGGGTCACGCGGATGCCGGTGATCTGTCCGTCGGCCGAGGCGCGCACCGCCTTGCCGGTCGTCCCTTGGGTCTTGAAGTCGAGGCCTCCGTGGAAATGGTTGCTGCGCAGTTCGCCGAAGTTGCCCGAGAAGAGCACGGGAAAATCGAAGGGATTGCCGTAGCGCTCCTGTGCCTGCGCCCGCAGGGGCGTTGCCAGCAGGCAGCCGAAGGCTACTATATATATAGGTAGGGGGAGAAAATGCTTCATCCGTTTCAATTGCTGTTAGAAGAGATGCAAAGGTAGCGAAAAATTGCCGTTATGCAGGCAGTAGCAGCGACGAATCACCGTAACTGAGGAAGCGGAAGTCACGGGCCAAGGCATAGTCGTAGATGCGGCGCCAATCTTCCCCCACAAAAGCCGACACCAGCAGCAGCAGCGTGCTTTGCGGCTGGTGAAAGTTGGTCACCATGCCCTCGACCACCCGGAAGCGATAGCCGGGTACAATGATAATGCGGGTGTCGGTGTGCAGTGCCTCCAGCCGGTGACGGTCGAGGTAGTCCAGAATGGCCTGCAGCGCCTGCACGGTGGAGACCTCCGGCAGGGCTTCTTCGGCATAGGGTTGCCATTGGTCGACGTGCAGCTCGCCGGGGGCGGCATCGGGACGGCGCAGCAGCATCACGCCGAGGTGGTAGAGGCTCTCGAGGGTGCGCACCGAGGTGGTGCCCACGGCCACGGCGCCTCCGCCGTGCGCCAGCAACCGGACGATGAGCTGGCGGGGCACACGGATATACTCGTGGTGCATGGCGTGGTCGGCAATGGCCTCGCTCTTGACCGGCCGGAAGGTGCCGGCGCCCACGTGCAGGGTCAGCTCTTCCATGTCGAAACCCTCGGCGCGCAGCTGCTCCAGCACGCGGGTGGTGAAGTGCAGGCCGGCCGTGGGAGCGGCCACCGACCCCTCGCGCTTGGAGTAGACGGTCTGGTAGCTCTCTTTGTCGCGCTGCTCGGTGGGGCGGTGCAGATAGGGGGGGATGGGCAGCTCGCCAAAGGCCTCCAGCAGGTCGGCGAAGCTCACGGCGGGGTTGTCCCACCGGAAATCTACGCGGTGGCTGTCGCCGTGCGCCGCGCCCCGCTCGGCGGTGAGGCACACCACGGTGCCCTTCACCTCCATCTGCCGCTGCAACAGCTGTCCCTGCCGCCAGCGCTTGAGGTTGCCAATCATACAATACCAAGCCGCGTGGGACGTCTGCTGAAAGTTCTGCGCATAGTCGGCCGGATCGGCCGGTTCCAGACAGAACACCTCAATGAGCGAGCCGGTGGGTTTGCGAAACAGCAGGCGCGCCTGAATCACCTTGGTGTTGTTGAAGACCAGCAAGCTGCCCTTGGGCAGTAGCGAGGGCAGCTCGGTGAAGAGCGTCTCACTGATGGCGCCGCCGCGATAGACCAGCAGCTTGGAGTGGTCGCGCTCGGCCAGCGGATATTTGGCAATCCGGTGGTCGGGCAGCTCGTAGTGATAGTCGCTCATGCGAATCTGTTGGGGGTCGATGGTCATACGTATTGAAAATTTGCGGCAAAAGTACGGCTTATTCGCTATTCCGGCAACAGGAGGGCCGAAAGTTGCGAGGCAGCAGGCCTTCCCACCCCCAAACCCCCTGAAGGGGGCTTAGCGAACCTGCATCCTCACCCCCAAACCCCCTAAAGGGGGCTTAGCGAACCTGCATCCTCACCCCCAAACCCCCTGAAGGGGGCTTAGATGGTACGACCCAAGCAGTAGTAACTAAGACAGGGGTGTCAGCAGTAACTGTTTCCCCTCCTCCGGGGAGGAGGGGTGCCCGCAGGGCGGGGTGGTAGGATTAGATATAGTATAGGAATGAAGCCGTATTTGTCCGACCACCCCGTCGCTTCGCGCCACCCCTCCTGCCGGCAGGAGGGGAGCCAGTTACTGCATGATACGGCATCCTTGCGAGCAGCAGGCCTTCCCACCCCCAAACCCCCTGAAGGGGGCTTAGATGGTACGACTCAAGCAGTAGTAACTAAGCCCCCTTTAGGGGGTTTGGGGGTGTTGACGTCGGTCGCAACCTTGTCCGAAGGTCAAATGTGCCTTGCGACCGCCGTCGCAACCTTGTCCGAAGGTCAAATGTGCCTTGCGACCGCCGTCGCAACCTTGTCCGAAGGTCAAATGTACCTTGCGACTGCC
The DNA here is from genome assembly GCA_031262785.1 of Prevotellaceae bacterium. Classification (GTDB taxonomy): domain Bacteria; phylum Bacteroidota; class Bacteroidia; order Bacteroidales; family Bacteroidaceae; genus Bacteroides. Next base: position 228 of record JAISHB010000016.1, on the reverse strand, counting down.
GTCGCAACCTTGTCCGAAGGTCAAATGTACCTTGCGACCGCCGTCGCAAGCTTGTCCGAAGGTTAAATGTGCCTTGCGACTGCCGTCGCAAGCTTGTCCGAAGGTTAAATGTACCTTGCCCCGGGCAGGGCAAGCTTGTCCGAAGGTCAAATGTAACTTGCCCCGGGCAGGGCAAGCCTGTCTGAGGGACAAATGTGACTTGCCCCGGGCAGGGCAAGCCTGTCTCGA
>JAISHB010000133.1 GCA_031262785.1 Prevotellaceae bacterium | reverse complement strand
CGTACCAATAAATGTTATTGCTTTATGTTTTGCATCTTTCATATCTCAAATCCTATTAAAGTTATAGTGCAAAAGTAGTGAATGGCATTGTAGGACACAACAAAAATCTCTGATTTCTACTCTTTTAATCGCCAATCGTTAGGCTAGAGCGATTTCTTTGTTGAATGCAAGAGATATAGAGACTTGTGTGCAAATTGTGTGCAAACAAAAAATCAGCGACTTTCGGATTTTGCTCCTAAGTCGCTGATTATCTTTGGTAGCGGGACCCGGGATTGAACCGGGGACCTCATGATTATGAATCATGCGCTCTAACCAGCTGAGCTATCCCGCCATCGTTTCTGTTTTGCGGGTGCAAAGATAGCCCTTTTCTTTAATCCGCCAAAACTTCAATTACTATTTTAGTGGGAGGAGCGATACTTTCCTTCTTCCTTATCTTCCAACATATTTAAATAGGAAGTGTAGCGTGATAGACTGATGAGATGCTCTTCCACGGCGCAACGCACAGCGCAATCGGGTTCGTTGCGATGGGTACAGTTTCCATAGCGGCAATGGGTTGATGCCTTAAAGATTTCGGGAAAGTAGTGACCGACCTCTTCTACTTCCATGTCGAACGTGCCGAATCCTTTGATACCGGGGGTGTCGATAAGGTAGCCGCCGTCGGGCAAAGCATACATTTCGGAAAAGGTGGTGGTGTGCATCCCTTTGTTGTGATAGAGGGATATCTCACCGGTTTTGGTGGCTTGGTGGGGAAGCAACAAATTGATGAGGGTGGATTTTCCTACGCCGGAATGTCCGGAGAGCAGGGTAACCTTTCCGGCCAACAGTGCACGCACTGCTCCCTCGCCTTCGCCGGTGCGTGCCGAGATTTTAAGGCAGGGATAACCAACGGTGGTGTAGAGATGAATCAGTGCCTCCATGTAGCGCCGTTCGTCGGCATGGTAGACATCTATTTTATTGAAGAGCAGCGCCGCAGGGATGCGGTAGGCCTCGGCCGAAGCCAAAAAACGGTCGATGAAGACCGTGGAGGTCTCGGGATAGTTGATCGTCACCAGCAGCAGGGCACAATCGAGATTGGCTGCCAAGATGTGCGATTGTTTCGAGAGATTGGATGCCTTGCGAACGAGGTAGTTTTTGCGATCTTCAATCTCGCTGATGAAGGCGGTGCCTTCGGCGTTGCGGATGATGTGTACATAATCACCCACGGCCACCGGACTGGTGCTGCGAATCCCTTTGAGGCGAAAGTTCCCTTTGATTTTACATTCAACCGCTTCGCCCCCGTCGGTTTTCACCAAGTACCAACTTCCGGTGTTTTTAATGACAAGTCCGCGCACGGGAGGGGATTACACGGTCATGATCTCTTTGTCTTTCCGTTCCAGTAATTCGTCGATTTGCTTGATGTACTTGTCGTGAATCTTCTGGAGTTTCTCTTCGCCGCCCTTTTGGGCATCTTCGGCCAATCCGTCTTTGACCGATTTCTTCAGTTCGTCGATGGCCTCGCGGCGGGCATTGCGGATGCTCACCTTGGCCGTTTCACCTTCGCTCTTACATTGCTTGGCCAGCTGCTTGCGCCGCTCTTCGGTGAGCGGGGGAATGCCGATGCGAATGATTTCGCCGTTGTTTTCAGGCATAATTCCCAGCGAAGAGTCGATGATGGCTTTTTCAATAGCCCGGAACATGCTTTTGTCCCACGGTTTGATGGCGATGCTGCGTGCATCGGGCGTGTTTACGGCGGCCACATTGTTGATCGGCACCATACTGCCGTAGGAATCTACACGGATGCCGTCGAGCAGACGCACATCGGCTTTACCGGCGCGGATGTGCGCCAAGGTCTCTTCAAGATAGAGGATGGCCATGTCCATCTTCTCTTGTGCTTCGTCTAAAATTGCTTTAACCTCTTTCATATGGATTGAATTTTGGGGAGATACGCTGTTTTTTTAATAGGGGAATGGGTCAATTGTGCACCAAGGTTCCGATGGCCTCGCCGGCGAGGACCCGTTTGAGATTGCCGGGCGTGTCCATATCGAAGACAATGATGGGCAGCCGGTTCTCTTTGCACATGCACGTGGCGGTGAGATCCATCACCTTCAATCCGCGCGCCAGCACTTCGTCGTAGGTGATGTCGGCAAACTTCACGGCGGTGGCATCTTTCTCGGGGTCGGCGGTGTAGATGCCGTCCACCCGGGTGCCTTTGAGCATGATGTCGGCTTCAATCTCGATGCCGCGCAGCGACGAGCCGGTGTCGGTGGTAAAAAACGGATTGCCCGTGCCGGCCGACAGAATCACCACTTCGCCCGCTTCCAAACACTCGATGGCGCGCCATTTATTGTAGAATTCCCCGATGGGTTCCATGCGAATGGCCGTGAGTACCCGTGTTTTCACCCCGGCAGCCGTCAAGGCCGAACTCAACGCCAAGCTATTGATCACGGTGGCCAGCATGCCCATCTGATCGCCCTTGACACGGTCGAAGCCTTTGTCGGCGCCGCTCAATCCGCGGAAAATGTTGCCGCCGCCAATCACGATGCCGATTTGCACGCCCATGTTGTGAATTTCTTTGATTTGCAGGGCATATTCGCTCAGGCGATTTTCGTCCAAGCCGTAAGATTTGCCGCCCATCAGGCTTTCGCCGCTGAGCTTGAGCAGGATTCGCTTATAAGTTGTCATAAAATAGGGGGTCTTGTTATTGTTGGTGCAAACTTACAATATTATTCTTGATTGGCAAGCGCTGTTATGTGCTTCTTTTTTCGTACTTTGCGCCGCAAATTCAATCCATAACTTTTTATGTTTAAGACAAAAGGAAAATTCTCGTATCGGGATTTAGTATACAAAGCGCTCCTCTTTTTGGGCACGGTGGCGGTGGTAGTCTATTTCTTGCCGCGCGACAGCAAATTCAATTACCAGTTCAGCCTGAACAAACCGTGGAAATACGGACAGCTGATGGCCACCTTCGATTTTCCCATCTACAAAGACGAAGCCGTGGTCAAACACGAGCAGGACAGCATTCTCTCGACCTTCCAGCCCTATTTTCAGCTTAATAAAGAGGTGGAAAAAGAGGCCGTTGCCCGTTTGCGTGCCGATTATCAGTCGCACTTGCGCAACATCATGCCTTCGTCCGACTATATGCGCTATCTGGAGCGTCGGCTGGCCGAGGTGTACGAGGCGGGCATCCTCTCGCCCGACGATCTCCATCGGTTACAGGCCGACAGCACCGCCGCCGTGATGCTCATCGACGACAAACTGGCGCGTTCCTATCCGCTCGTGCAGCTCTATTCGGCCAAGAAGGCCTATACCTATCTGCTCACGGGCGATACCGTCCGGTTCTTGCCCCGCATCTTGCGCGACTGCTCGCTGAACAACTATTTGGCGCCCAACTTAGTCTATGACGCCGCGCGCTCCGAGGCGATGCGCAAGGAACTACTCACCAACTACTCGTGGGCAAGCGGCATTGTGCTGAGCGGACAGAAGATTATCGACCGCGGCGAGATTGTGGACGAGCAGACCTACCACATCCTTCAAAGCCTGAGCCGGGAGTCGGCCAAGCGGAGCGAAACCATCGGCCAGCGCCACCTCATCTTGTTGGGACAGGTGCTTTTCGTGGGCATCTTCATGCTCTGCTTCATGCTCTACCTCGAACTGTTCCGCAAGGAGTATTACCAGCACAAGGGGAGCCTGTCGCTGCTCTTTCTGCTCATCATGTTCTACTGCGTGGTTACCTCGCTGATGGTCGAGCACCGTGTGTTGAGCGTCTACGTCATTCCCTACGCCATGCTGCCCATCATCATCCGCGTGTTTCTGGATTCACGCACGGCCTTCCTCACGCAAGCGGTCACCATCCTGATGTGCTCCATCTGTTTGCGTGCCCCCTACGAGTTTATCCTGCTGCAGCTGGCCGCCGGACTGGTTGCCATCTATAGTTTGCGCGAACTCTCGCAGCGTTCGCAGCTCTTCCGCTCGGGATTCTTGATTGTGCTGACCTATGCGGCGCTTAACTTCGCCTACGAGCTTATCATCGAAAACGATCTCTCCAAATTAAGCGGCAGCATGTATGTCTATTTCATCATCAACGGCCTTTTATTGCTGTTTGCCTATCCGCTGCTCTTTTTGCTGGAAAAAATCTTCGGATTTACCTCCAACGTGACGCTGGTGGAGCTGTCCAACATCAACAATCCGCTGTTGCGACGCCTCTCGGAGAGTGTTCCGGGCACGTTTCAGCACTCCATGCAGGTGGCCAACCTGGCGGCCGAAGCGGCCATCCGCATCGGTGCCAAAAGTCAGCTGGTACGTACCGGTGCGCTCTATCACGACATCGGGAAGATGGAACATCCGGTCTTCTTCACCGAAAATCAGTCGGGGGGCGTCAATCCGCATAAAAACCTCCCCTACGAACAGAGCGCGCAGATCATCATCAGCCACGTAACCGACGGACTCAAGCTGGCCGAAAAGAACAACCTGCCCGCAGTGATTAAAGATTTCATCGCCACTCACCACGGACGGGGCAAGGTGAAGTATTTCTATATCTCGTGGAAGAACGCCCACCCGGGTGAGGAGCCGGACGAGGCGCTGTTCACCTATCCCGGGCCGAATCCCTTCACCCGCGAGACAGCCATCCTGATGATGGCCGATGCCGTGGAAGCCACCTCGCGCAGCTTGGCCGAATACACCGAAGAGAGCATCAACCAGCTGGTCGACAAGATTATCGACGCGCAAGTGGAAGAGGGCTTTTTCAAGGAGTGCCCCATTACCTTCCGGGACATTGCCACCGTCAAGGGGGTCTTCAAAGAAAAGCTCAAAACCATCTACCACACGCGCATCAGCTACCCCACATTGAACGAATAAAGCCTGTTTTGCATAAAAACAAGCTTGCCCACCCGTGGGCAGCGTATATCCATTCAAAAGCAAGCTTGCCCTCGCGCGGGCAACGTAACCCGGTTTTTGCCGTTCCGGCTACAATCCGTACTTTTGCAGCCAACTTTCGTAGCACATTCTTGTACTTATGCAAACTATCTTGATTATTGAAGACGACAAACGGGTGGCCGATCTGTTGAAAAACGGCCTCGAAGAGAACGGATATCAAACCCTGACGGCCTACGACGGCGAAATGGGATTGCGTTTGTTTCGCGCCCAAGCGTTCGACCTGGTGATTTCCGACCTCATCCTGCCCAAGATGGGCGGCATGGAGGTGTGCCGAGCCATTCGCCGCCAGGCGCCCCAAATCCCCCTGCTCATACTCACGGCATTAGGCTCGACCGACGACAAATTAGACGGTTTCGAGGCCGGTGCCGACGATTATCTGGTCAAACCCTTCGACTTTCGCGAATTGCTGGCGCGCATCCGCGTGCTGCTCAAACACAGCGGCGAACCGGTGGTGGAACATCGGAGCGAACTGAACTATGCCGACCTGCACTTCGATTTGTTACTCAAAAACGTCAGTCGAAACGGCCTTCCCATCAAGCTGTCACCCAAAGAATATAACCTGCTGCTCTACATGACCGAGCATGCCGAACGCGTGCTCAGCCGTGCCGAGATAGCGGGCAACGTGTGGAACACCCACTTCGACACGGGCACCAACTTCATCGACGTGTACATCAACTACCTGCGCAAAAAAATCGATCGCGACTTCGGGGTCAAGCTCATTCACACCCGCCCGGGCATGGGCTTTGTGTTGAGCGATAAATGGGAAATCCCTTCGGAGAAAAAATGAAGATTCGCACCTCGCTCACCCTTCGCTACGCCTTGGTTACGGCCGGGGTGTTCCTGGCCTTCATCCTCACCGTTTGCGGCGTTAGCGAGCAGGCGCGCAGCACCGCTTTTTCGCGCAACCTCAAGAGCGAAGCTGTTACCAAGGCACATCTTTTCCTTACCAACAAGGTAGATGCCTCAACCATGCAGTCGATCTACCGCAACAATACCCGATTTATTCACGAAGTGGAGGTGGCCGTCTACGACACCACCTTTGCGATGCTATACCACGATGCCGTGCACAACGACCGCATCAAAGAAACCCCCGGGATGCTGCGTCGCATCCTGAGGGAGGGTGAGGTGGAGTTCAACGCGGCCGGCTATCAGGGAGTGGGCATACGTTATCGCTTCGGCCAAACCGACTATGTGGTGACCGCCGCTGCCTACGACGGCTACGGACACGCCCAACAGCGGCTGCTCACGCGAGCGCTGCTGCTGCTGCTGGCAGGCGGACTGACGCTCTTGATTCTGCTCGGTTTCTTTCTGTCACGCGCTGCGCTGGCACCCGTCAGAACGGTGGTCAAGGAGGTGGAACGCATCAGTGCCAACCGGTTGGACCGGCGACTTCCGGTGAAAAACCCCACCGATGAATTGGGTGAGCTGAGCCTCGCCTTCAATGCCCTGCTCCAACGATTGGAGCGCGCCTACAATGCGCAAAAACGATTCGTGGGAAACGTCTCGCACGAGTTGCGCACCCCCATGGCCGCCCTGAGGGCACAACTCGACCTTGCCCTGATGCGTCGGCGCGACGCCGCCTACTATCAACGCTCGATTCATGCCTTGCAGGCAGACGCAGAACGCATCGTCAAGCTCATCGACAACCTGCTCGACTTGGCCAAGGCTGATTACGATCCCCGGCAGCTCGAACGTCGGCCGCTACGCATCGACGAACTGCTGCTTGATGTCCGCCAAATGGTGTTGCGGGCACACACCGACTACCGCATCACTTTGGTGTTCGATGCCGAGTCGGAAAACGACGATGTACTCACCGTCACGGGCAACAATCATTTGCTGGTCACCGCTTTTATTAATCTGATGGAAAACAACTGCAAATACTCGTCCGAGCATTCGTCGCTCGTGGGTATTTCATTCAGCCGAAGCGATACCATCGTCACCTTCACCGACAACGGCATCGGCATGAGCCAAAGAGACCGCGAAAACATCTTCCGATTCTTCTATCGGGGCGAAAACAGCGAAACCATCAACGGCTACGGCATCGGCATGACGCTGGCGCAGAAAATTATCGCCCTGCATCAGGGCGAAATCGCCGTCTATTCCACCCCTGGCGAGGGGACTACCTTCACCGTACGCCTACCTCGCGATAAATAAGCCAAAACTCACCTGAACAAATCCAATCGAGGCTTTGTTTATTCACCATACTTATTAACAATTGATTAAAGAATGCAAGATATGACAAAAAAACAATCCCTTTCAGACATTGGCCTGATTGGTTTGGCCGTAATGGGCGAGAACTTAGCCCTAAACATGGCCTCGAAAGGATGGCACGTATCGGTTTACAACCGCACCGTACCCGGAGTAGAAGAAGGAGTAGTAGACCGTTTTATAGCGGGCCGTGCCAAAGGCAAAACCATTGCCGGCTATACCGATATTGCCGCCTTTACCGCCTCAGTTTCCACCCCCCGAAAGATTATGATGATGGTGCGCGCAGGTGCACCCGTAGATGAGTTGATGGAGCAGCTGATGCCCCACCTGTCGCCCGGCGACATCCTCATCGACGGGGGCAACTCCAATTACGAAGATACCAACCGCCGTGTGGCGCTGGCCCAAGAGCGGGGATTCCGCTTCATCGGTTCGGGCGTGTCGGGCGGCGAAGAGGGCGCCCTCAACGGCGCCTCCATCATGCCGGGTGGATCGGTATCGGCTTGGCCGGAGGTAAAACCCATCTTGCAAAGCATTGCCGCACGCGCCGACGACGGCACCCCTTGCTGTGATTGGATCGGGCCGGAAGGCTCGGGCCATTTCGTCAAGATGATTCACAACGGCATCGAGTATGGCGACATGCAACTCATTGCCGAAGCCTACTGGGTGATGAAAAAGCTCACCTCGCTCGATAATCCGCAGATGGCGCGCATCTTCCAAGAATGGAACGAAGGCAAACTGCGTAGCTACCTCATCGAAATCACCGCGCACATCCTCAATCACCCGGATAAGAAGGGCGGCTACCTGCTCGACCACATCCTCGACGCCGCCGGACAGAAAGGCACCGGCAAATGGGCCGTTATCAACGCCATGGAGCTGGGCATGCCGCTCGAGCTGATTGCCACCGCCGTATTCGAGCGCAGCCTGTCGGCACACAAGGAGTTGCGCGTGCAGGCCTCCACGCTTTTCCCGCTCCGGCAAACGCCCGCCTTATATAATAAGGAGGAGATCCAAGAGAGCCTCTTTGCGGCGCTCTACGCCTCGAAGCTGGTGTCGTATGCACAGGGTTTTGCGGTGTTGAAGCAAGCCTCCGACCGATTCGGATGGAACCTCAACTTGGCCTCGATTGCGCTGATGTGGCGCGGGGGATGTATCATCCGCAGCGCCTTCCTCAACGACATCGCCAACGCCTTCTCCCGTGAGCGCGACGCCCATCTGTTGCTCACCGAATACTTCCGCGAAGAGATGCATCAACTGGTGCCGCGCTGGAAACAGCTCGTGGGTATCGCCCTCAAGGAGGAGTTGCCCGTGCCGGCCTTCGCCTCGGCGCTGAATTATTTCTATTCCTTGGCCTCGGAACAGTTGCCTGCCAACCTGCTGCAGGCGCAACGCGACTATTTCGGCGCGCACACCTTCGAACGCACCGATGCTCCACGCGGCACCTTTTTTCACGAGAACTGGACCGGACACGGCGGACAAACCCAATCGGGAACCTACAATGTATAACCGCTGCTCAAACTCATCCAACGTATGAACACATTTGCCATGATTATATTCGGCGCTTCGGGTGACCTCACCAAGCGCAAGTTGCTGCCTGCGCTCTATTCGCTCTTCTGCGAATCGCGCCTGCCCCAACAGTTCGTGATTGTGGGGGTGGCACGCACCGCCTACACCGATGCTTCCTATTTGGAATATGTGGAAAAGGAGGTGCCCCCGTTCATTCCCAATCTGCAAGCAGACAAAGTCCGATGGAACCAGTTCTGCACCCACCTGCACTACTTCAGCATGGATCCCTCCCAACCCGAAGGGTATCCTTTGCTGGCGCAACGCATCAGCCAACTCACCGGCGAAGAGGCTCCCGAGAATCTGCTCTTCTACTTGGCCACGCCTCCTTCGCTCTACGGCGTGGTGCCGTTGCATCTGCGCGAGGCGGGATTGAACCGTGCCGGCGCACGCATCATTGTGGAAAAGCCCTTCGGCTACGACCTGCAATCGGCGCGTGCGTTGAACGAACTGTATGCCTCCGTCTTCGAGGAGCATCAAATCTACCGCATCGACCATTTTCTGGGCAAGGAGACGGCGCAAAACATCCTGGCTTTCCGCTTTGCCAACGGCATCTTCGAGCCGCTGTGGAACCGCAACTACATCCACTACGTGGAGGTTACCGCCGTGGAGAACCTCGGCATCGAACAGCGCGGCGGCTACTACGAAGGAGTCGGTGCATTGCGCGACATGGTGCAGAATCACCTCATTCAGCTGGTGGCACTCACGGCCATGGAGCCGCCCGCCCGTTTCACGGCCGATAGCTTCCGCAACGAAGTGGTGAAAGTGTACGAATCGCTCGCCCCGCTCACGCAGGAAGACTTAAGCGAACACATCGTGCGTGGCCAGTATACCGCCTCGGGTGTGAAACGAGGCTATCGCCAGGAGAAAGGGGTTCATCCCGAATCGCGCACCGACACCTACATCGCCATGAAGATAGGTATCGACAACTGGCGTTGGAACGGCGTGCCTTTCTACATTCGCACCGGCAAGCAGATGCCCACCAAAGTGACTGAGATTGTGGTGCACTTCCGTGAAACCCCTCACCGTATGTTTCAGACTACCGAAGGCAGTTATCCGCAGGCCAATAAACTTATCTTGCGCATCCAGCCCAACGAAGGCATTGTGCTTAAGCTGGGTATGAAGGTTCCCGGCCCGGGATTCAACGTCAAAGAGGTGATGATGGACGTCACCTACGACAAGCTGGGCGGTCTGCCCGCCGGCGATGCCTATGCCCGCTTGATTGAAGATTGTATCCTGGGTGATCCCACCCTGTTTACCCGCAGCGATGCCGTGGAAGCCTCGTGGAAGTTCTTCGATCCCGTGTTGCAATACTGGAAAGAGCATGTCGATGCTCCCCTTTACGGCTATCCGGCCGGTACATGGGGACCGTTGGAGAGCGAAGCCATGATGCGCGAACACGGCGCCGACTGGACCAATCCCTGTAAAAACCTCACCCACACCGATCAATACTGCGAGTTATGACCACCTATCAATTTCCCACGGCCGTAGAAACCGCCCGTGCCCTTCTCGAACAGCTTATTCGCACAATCGAGGCCGAACCGCAGCGTATTTTTCATATCGCTTTCAGCGGAGGCAACACGCCCTCGCTGATGTTCGACCTGTGGGCGGAAGAATTTTCGGCGTTCACCCCCTGGAAGCGCATGCGCTTCTACTGGGTGGACGAACGCTGCGTACCGTGGGAAGATTCCGACAGCAACTTCGGCAACATGCGGCGCCTGATGCTCAGCAAGGTGCCGCTCTCCACCACCTATATCCATCCCATCAACGGAGCCGCCCCTCCGGCCGGCGAGGCGGCACGCTATTCCAAGCTGGTCACCGCGCAACTACCCAAATACAAGGGACGACCCACCTTCGACCTTGTGTTGTTGGGTGCGGGCGACGACGGACACACCTCTTCCATCTTCCCCGGGCAGGAAGAGCTGCTCTCCACTTCCGAGCCTTATGTGGTGAGTGTAAATCCCTACAATCATCAAACGCGCATCGCGCTAACCGGCCCGCTCATCTTGGCCGCAGAGCGGGTTATCTTCCTGATTACCGGACGAGCCAAAGCCAACGTAGTGGATAACATGCTCCACTCGGGCGACATCTCCCCGGCCGCCTACGTGGCACATCATGCCCGACAGGTGGAACTGTTTCTGGGCGATGTGCTCCCCTTGCACCGATGAGGTGCCGCCCCTTGCACCGAACAGATGCAAGGAGGCATTTTTCGGCTGCCATGCTTCCGGCGCTCCTTTTTTACCTGATTCTATATCACTTTGCAATAAAAAGCGTATCTTTGCCGCTCATTTTAATAGATAAATCGTATTTATTGCAATATATAGTAATCAGAAGAGAATGAAAGAGACACTTTTGTACAGTCCGGATTATGAACACGACGCCTGTGGCGTTGGCATGCTGGTAAACATCCACGGGAACAAATCGCATGAATTGGTGGAATCGGCACTTAAGGTACTGGAGAATATGCGCCACCGCGGTGCCGAAGGCGCCGACAACAAAACCGGCGACGGTGCCGGCATCATGCTACAAATCCCTCATGAATTTATCCTGCTTCAAGGCATACCCGTACCCGAAAAGGGAAAGTATGGATCGGGTCTGCTTTTTCTGCCCAAGGTGGAGAAAGACCGGGCGGAGATTTTGAGTATCATCATCGAAGAGGTAGAGAAGGAGGGACTCACGCTCATGCACCTGCGCAACGTACCCACCCGCCCCGACATCCTGGGCAAGGAGGCACGCGTGGGCGAACCCGACATCAAACAGGTGTTCATCACCGGATTTGTCGATGCCGAGTCGGCCGAACGCAAACTCTATGTCATCCGCAAACGCATTGAGAACAGGGTGCGCAACTCGGCCATCGCCACGCGGAGCGACTTCTATGTGGTATCGCTCTCCACCAAAAACATCGTCTATAAGGGGATGCTCTCGTCGCTGCAGTTGCGCGAATACTTCCCCGACTTGACCAATAACTACTTCACCAGCGGATTGGCACTGGTGCACTCGCGTTTCAGCACCAACACCTTCCCCACATGGGGATTGGCCCAGCCCTTCCGTCTGTTGGCACACAACGGCGAGATCAACACCATCCGCGGCAACCGTGGTTGGATGGAGGCGCGCGAAAGCGTACTCTCCACCCCGGCATTGGGCGACATCAAAGAGTTGCGTCCCATCATTCAACCCGGCATGAGCGACAGCGCATCACTCGACAACGTGCTAGAGTTCCTCTTGATGAGCGGCCTCTCCCTACCACACGCCATGTCGATGCTGGTGCCCGAATCGTTCACCGAAAAGAATCCCATCAGCGAAGATTTGAAGGCGTTCTACGAATATCACTCCATCCTGATGGAGCCGTGGGACGGCCCGGCCGCCCTGCTCTTCAGCGACGGCCGCTACGCCGGCGGTATGCTCGACCGCAACGGGCTGCGTCCGGCACGCTACCTCATCACCCATGGTGATATGATGGTGGTGGCCAGCGAAGTGGGCGTGATGAGCTTCGAGCCGGGCGACATCAAAGAGAAAGGACGCCTGCAACCGGGCAAGATTCTGCTGGTCGATACCGAAAAGGGCGAAGTCTACTACGACGGTCAGCTAAAGAAAGAGCTTGCCGAGGCCAAACCCTATCGTCGTTGGCTCTCCACCAACCGTATCGAACTGGACGAGCTGAAGAGCGGCCGCAAGGTGTCGCACAGCGTGAATGATTACGACCGCATGTTACGCGTGTTCGGCTACTCGAAAGAGGATGTGGAACGCCTCATCACTCCCATGTGTACCACCGGCGCCGAACCGGTCAACTCAATGGGCAACGACACGCCGCTGGCCGTACTCTCCGACCGTCCGCAATTGCTCTACAACTATTTTCGTCAACAGTTTGCCCAAGTGACTAACCCACCCATCGACCCGTTGCGCGAAGAGTTGGTGATGTCACTCACCGAATACATCGGCGCCGTGGGCATGAACATCCTCACGCCCGCCGCCGAACATTGCAAGATGGTGTGCCTGCCCCATCCCATCCTGAGCAACACGCAGCTCGACATCTTGTGCAACATCCGCTACAAAGGCTTCAACACCGTGAAGCTGCCCATTGTGTTCGACGCTTCCAAGGGACGTTCGGGCATGCAACAGGCACTGGCCGCTCTGTGCAAACAGGCCGAAGAATCGGTGAATGAAGGAGTGAACTACATTGTGCTCTCCGACCGCATGGTTGATGCCGGGCATGCTTCCATCCCCTCGCTGCTGGCCGTAAGTGCGGTGCATCACTACCTCATTTCGGTGGGTAAGCGTGTGCAAACCGCCCTCATCGTGGAGAGCGGCGAGATACGCGAGGTGATGCACGCCGCCCTGCTGCTGGGATTCGGAGCCAGCGCCCTGAATCCCTACATGGCCTTCGCCATCATCGACCGTTTGGTTAAAGAGGGAGAGATACAACTCGACTACGCCACGGCCGAGAAGAAATACATCAAGTCTATCTGCAAAGGCCTCTACAAGATTATGAGCAAGATGGGCATCAGCACCATCCGCTCCTATCGCGGCGCCAAGATATTCGAGGCGGTCGGCTTGAGCGAAGAGCTGAGCAATGCCTACTTCGGCGGACTCAAATCGACCATCGGAGGTATTCGCCTCGAAGAGGTCACCCGCGATGCACTGGCCTTCCATACCGCCGGCTTCGGCGCCAAGCAGTTCGACCCGCTACTAACCAACAACGGCATCTATGCCTATCGCAAAGAGGGCGAGCAACATGCTTGGAACCCCGAAACCATCTCCACCTTGCAATTAGCCACCCGCACCGGTTCCTACAAGAAGTTTAAAGAGTTCACCCGACTGGTCGACGACAAAGAGGCACCCATCTTCCTGCGCGACTTCCTCGACGTGCGTCGCAATCCCATCGCCATCGAGAAGGTGGAACCGGTAGAACAGATCCTCCGCCGTTTTGTGACCGGTGCCATGAGTTACGGCTCCATCAGCCGCGAGGCACACGAAACCATGGCCATCGCCATGAACAGGATTCACGGACGAAGCAACACGGGCGAAGGCGGCGAAGATGCCGAACGCTTTGCCGCTCGCCAAGACGGAACTTCGCTGCGCAGCGCCATCAAACAGGTGGCCTCGGGACGCTTCGGTGTCACAGCCGAGTATCTGGTGAATGCCGATGAGATACAAATCAAAATCGCGCAAGGCGCCAAGCCCGGTGAGGGCGGACAGCTCCCCGGACTGAAGGTGGACAAGCTCATCGCCAAAACGCGTCATTCCATCCCCGGCATCTCTCTGATTTCACCCCCTCCGCATCACGACATCTACTCCATCGAAGACCTGGCTCAGCTCATCTTCGATTTGAAGAACGTGAACCCCAACGCCAAAATCAGTGTCAAGCTGGTGGCCGAGAGTGGGGTCGGAACCATTGCCGCCGGTGTGGCCAAAGCCAAAGCCGACCTGATTATCATCAGCGGAGCCGAGGGAGGCACCGGTGCATCGCCTGCCTCCAGCATCCGCTATGCCGGCATCTCACCCGAACTGGGATTGAGTGAAACCCAACAAACATTGGTGCTTAACCGGCTGCGCGGACAGGTGATGCTGCAAGTGGACGGACAGCTGAAGACCGGTCGCGACATTGTGCTCATGGCCATGCTGGGTGCCGAAGAGTTTGGCTTTGCCACTTCCGCCCTCATCGTGTTGGGTTGTGTGATGATGCGCAAGTGTCACCAAAACACCTGTCCCGTGGGCGTAGCCACGCAAAACGAAGAGCTGCGCAAACGCTTCCACGGACGTGCCGACTATTTGGTGAACTTCTTCACCTTCCTGGCACAGGAGGTGCGCGAATGGCTGGCGCAGATAGGCGTTACCTCCTTGGATGAAATCATCGGCCGCACCGACCTGATCGTGCGCAAGCCAGACGACGGCGTGCAGAAACATCGCCTGCTCTCGTTCGAGAAGCTGCTGGCACGTGCCGACAACAATGCCGCCATTCGTCACATCATTCCCCAACATCACGACATCGATCAGGTGAAAGACCGTGAACTCATCCGTGCCGCCGCCACTTCCATCAACAATCAGAAAGAGATTTCCCTCGAATATGCCATCGCCAACACCGACCGTGCCGTAGGTGCCATGCTTTCGGGCACCATTGCCCTGAAATATGGTGCCAAGGGATTGCCCTCGGACACGCTCAACGTGAAGTTTAAAGGCTCGGCCGGACAGTCGTTCGGTGCATTCTTGGTTCCCGGCGTCAGCTTTAAGCTCGAAGGCGAAGCCAACGACTACCTGGGCAAAGGATTGTCGGGCGGACGCATTGCCGTGTTGCCCCCGGTGCGTTCCAACTTCGAGGCCGAGAAGAACACCATTGCCGGTAACACGCTGCTTTACGGTGCCACCAGCGGCGAGGTCTATATCAACGGACGCGTGGGCGAACGCTTTGCCGTGCGCAATTCGGGCGCCATTGCCGTGGTGGAAGGCGTGGGTGATCACTGCTGCGAATACATGACCGGCGGACGGGTGGTAGTGCTCGGTCCCACCGGACGTAACTTTGCCGCCGGTATGTCGGGCGGTGTGGCTTATGTGTGGAACCCCGATAACAACTTCGACTACTTCTGCAACATGGAGATGGTGGAACTCTCACTCATCGAAGAGGCCTCCTACCGCAAAGAGCTGCACGAGCTGATTCGTCAGCACTACCTCTATACCGGATCGAAGTTGGCACGTATCATGCTCGACGACTGGAACCGCTACGCCGACCAGTTCATACAGATTGTGCCCATCGAATACAAAAAGGTGCTGCAAGAAGAGCAGATGCAGAAGCTTCAACAGAAGATAGCCGATATGCAACGCGATTATTAACTCCTTCATTCTTTCACTCATAATTTACTGACCAAAATGGGAGACCCTAAAGCATTCTTACATATTCCTCGACAGGAGGCCGGCGACCGTCCTGTCTACGAGCGCATCACCGACTTCAGTCCGGTGGAGCAAACCCTCAATCGCCACGACCGCATGTTGCAAGCCTCGCGTTGCATGGATTGCGGAGTTCCTTTCTGTCATTGGGCATGTCCGTTGGGTAATAAATGCCCCGAATTTCAAGACGCGCTCTACAAAGGGCGCTGGAGAGAAGCCTACGAGGTGCTCAAAGAGACGAACGACTTTCCGGAGTTTACCGGTCGCATCTGTCCGGCACTGTGCGAGAAATCGTGCGTGCTGAAACTCTCTGCGGACGAGGCGGTCACTATCCGCGAAAACGAAGCAGCCATCACCGAAGTAGCCTTCCGTGAAGGCTATGCCCAGGCACAAAGCTACGAGCGCAACGGTAAGAAGGTAGCCGTAGTGGGTGCCGGCCCGGCCGGTTTGTCGGTGGCCACCAGACTAAATGCGATGGGTTACACCGTGACCCTCTTCGATAGCAAACCCCATCCGGGCGGATTGTTGCGTTACGGCATTCCCAACTTCAAGCTCGACAAGGCGGTTATCGACCGCCGCATGGCTGTTCTTCGGGACGAAGGCATTCAGTTCAAGATGAACACGCCAATTGATGTCAACGCACTGCCCGAGGGCTTCGATGCCTATGCCATCTGCACGGGCACACCCCAGGCGCGCGATCTTCCCATCCCCGGCCGCGAGTTGAAAGGCATCCACTTTGCCCTCGACATGCTCGATCAACAAAACCGCCTGCTCGACGGCGAAGCCTTCCCCAAAGAACAATTAGTCAACGCCAAGGGCAAACGGGTGCTCGTTATTGGCGGTGGCGACACCGGAAGCGACTGCATCGGCACGAGCATCCGTCACGGAGCCAAGAGCGTGACACAGATAGAAATCATGCCCATGCCGCCCGAATCGTATAACCCCGCCACGCCCTGGCCACAGTGGCCGCAAGTACTCAAAACCACCACCAGCCACGAAGAGGGTTGTGTGCGTCGTTGGTCGCTCACCTCAAACCAATTCATCGGTAAAGAGGGTAACGTGTGCGGCGTAGAGGTGGAAGAGGTGACCTGGAGTCAACCCACCGACGGGGGGCGTCCGCAAATGAAGCCAACCGGTAAGAAAGAGGTCATCGAGGCCGACATGGTGCTGCTGGCCATGGGGTTCTTGAAACCCGATCAACCCAAGTTTCCCGAAAACGTATTCGTAACCGGCGATGCCGCACGCGGCGCCAGCTTAGTGGTGTGGGCACTGGCCGATGGACGGAGAACAGCCCGGGAAATAGACCGTTACCTGAGACGATAACCCGTGAGCGGGTCTCTCTTTTAATCATCACTTCTTAATTCAAACAAGCTATGTGTGGAATAGTAGGAATCTTTCAAATACCCTCCCAAAGCGAAGAACTTCGCAAGAAGGCACTTAAGATGGCGCGTCGGCTGCGTCACCGCGGCCCCGACTGGAGCGGTATCTATGCGTCCAAGAGCGCCATCATGGCACACGAACGCCTCTCCATCGTCGATCCCCAATCGGGCGGACAGCCCCTCTACTCACCCGACGGCAAACAAGCCCTGGCCGTCAACGGTGAGATTTACAACCATCGCGACATCCGTGCCCGTTATGCCGGAGCCTACCAGTTTCAAACCGGCAGCGACTGCGAAGTCATCCTCGCCCTCTATCGCGACAAGGGCATCCATTTTCTCGAGGAGCTGAACGGCATCTTCGCCTTTGCCCTCTACGACGAAGCCAAAGACGACTTTCTCATAGCCCGCGACCCCATCGGCGTAATTCCTTTATATATAGGCTACGATGCCGACGGCAAAGTCTATTGCGCCAGCGAGCTAAAGGCACTCGAAGGATTCTGCGACCGTTACGAGCCGTTTCTGCCCGGTCACTACTATCTTGGCAGCGAAGGACGTATGGTCAGATGGTATAACCGTCCGTGGATGACGGCGATGCCTTCACCTCCCTCCAATCCGTCGGATTTGAAAGGTTCGCTCGAGGCGGCCGTGCACCGTCAACTGATGAGCGACGTACCCTACGGCGTGCTCCTTTCGGGCGGATTAGACAGCTCGGTCATCTCGGCCATTGCCAAAAAATATGCAGGAAAGCGCGTAGAAACCGACGGGCAAAGCGATGCTTGGTGGCCGCAACTCCACTCGTTTGCCATCGGACTCAAGGGTGCCCCCGACCTGTCGAAAGCCCGTGAAGTGGCCGACTACATCGGCACCGTCCACCACGAAATCAACTACACTGTGCAAGAGGGGTTGGATGCCTTGCGCGACGTCATCTACTTCATCGAAACCTACGACGTCACCACCGTGCGTGCCTCCACCCCGATGTATCTGCTGGCACGCGTCATCAAGTCGATGGGCATCAAGATGGTACTCAGCGGCGAGGGTGCCGATGAAGTATTCGGCGGCTACCTTTATTTCCATAAGGCACCTACTCCCGAAGCCTTTCACGAAGAGACGGTACGCAAACTTTCCAAGCTCTATCAGTACGACTGCCTGCGCGCCAACAAAAGCCTATCGGCCTGGGGCGTAGAAGGGCGCGTACCTTTCCTTGACAAAGCATTTCTGGACATTGCCATGAATCTGGATCCGGCCTTGAAGATGTGCCCGGGAAAGACCATCGAGAAACGCATCGTGCGGGAAGCCTTCGCCGATATGCTCCCCCAGAGCGTGGCCTGGCGACAGAAAGAA
>JAISHB010000010.1 GCA_031262785.1 Prevotellaceae bacterium | reverse complement strand
AGCTGGGGTCGTTTTCCCTCTTCGCCGTCGCGGTTCTCCACGCCACGGTTTAGCTGTGAGAGGGCAATGATGGGGATATTTAGCTCCTTGGCCAACCCCTTGAGCGAGCGTGAAATGGTGCTCACCTCTTCTTGCCGGTTACCGTACGACATGCCGCTGGCGTTCATCAGTTGCAGGTAGTCGATGATGATGATTTCCACCTTTTGTTCGCGCACCAGCCGACGTGCCTTGGTGCGCAGTTCGAATACCGAGAGCGAGGGGGTGTCGTCGACATAAAGCGGAGCATCAATAAGCGCTTTGAGCTTGTAATCGAGCTGTTGCCATTCATAGTCGGCCAACTGGCCACTCTTGATCTTCTCGCTGGGGATTTCGCAGACGTTCGATATTAGGCGGTTTACCAATTGCAGGTTGCTCATCTCCAGCGAAAACAGCGCTACCGGATGGCGAAAGTTGACGGCGATGTTCTTGGCCATCGACAGGACAAAGGCGGTCTTACCCATGGCCGGACGGGCGGCTATAATAATTAAATCGGAGTTCTGCCATCCGGCGGTCATCTTGTCTAATCGGGTGAAGCCGCTCTCCAATCCGCTTAAGCCATCGGAGCGGGCAGCGGCCTTCTGGATGAGTTCGCGCGCTTCGGCAATGACGGGGTTAATTTGCGTGTAGTCTTTCTGCAGGTTTTGCTGGGAGATTTCGAATAGCTTCCCTTCGGCCTCCTGCATCAGCTCGTCTACATCGATGGTCTCGTCGAAGGCGCGGGTTTGCACGGTGCTCGAAAAGGTGATGAGCTGTCTGGCCAACGCTTTCTGGGCAATGATGCGGGCGTGGTATTCGATGTGTGCCGAGGAGGCCACCCGACTACTCAGCTGGGTGATGTAGAACGGACCGCCCACTTCGTCGAGGTCGCCCCGTTTGGCCAGCTGCTCTTTGACGGTGAGGATGTCGACCGGTTTTTGTGCCGCCACCAGGTCGGTGATGGCCGAATAGATGAGTTGGTGCCTATGTTCGTAAAACGACTCGGGACGGAGTATTTCGCCCACCAACGAGTAGGCGTCCCGTTCAATCATCAAGGCTCCCAGGACTGCCTCTTCAAACTCGGGAGCCTGGGGTTGAATGCGTCCGTAATCGTTGACGGGTTGCACCGCTTTGGTGCGGTTGGTGCGGGGGGTACGTTTCGATTCTGCCACGACAAGATGTTTTTTGTAATACTTAAGTAAGGAGTGCAAAGGTAATGCGCCGGGAGGGAAAAAACAGGCGCGGGTGGGAAAAGTTATCAATAGGTTATGAACACATCCCCCTGTGGTTGTTAAGGGAGAGTCACCCGCTCGGTAAGGTCATCCTTTACCGCTCGGTAAAGTCACCCTTTACCGCTCGGTAAAGCCACCCTTTACCGCTCGGTAAAGCCATCCTTTACCGCTCGGTAAAGCCACACCTTACCGCTCGGTAAAGTCACACCTTACCGCTCGGTAAAGCTACACCTTATATAATTAGAGGCGATTCGTTAAGCGGGTATAGAAGGAGGGGGAGGGGAATCGGGCACGCAGGCTCTTGCAGGGCATGTCGGGGCTAAATAATCCGAAGAGTGCCGAACCGGAGCCGCTCATGGCGGCATAGACGGCTCCTTGCCGGTATAGCTGCTCTTTCAAGACGCCCAGAGCGGGGTGTTGCGCAAACACGCTCTGCTCGAAATCGTTGGAGAGGGTGTGGCGCCACGTTTCCACGGGATGTTCGATAACCTCTCTGATCGACACCCCGGTTTGGCGGGGTTGGATGCGGGCAAAAGCCTCGCGGGTGGAGACGAAAACGTCGGGCTTAATCACCACCAACTGATAGCCCGATAGCGAGAGTGACACGGGGGTGAACAGATTGCCGATGCCGGTGGCCAGCGTGGGTTTGTTCCGAACAAAGAAGGGGCAATCGGCTCCCAACCGGGCGGCATACCGCTCCAGCTCGTCGTCGGTCAGTGCCAGGGCGAAGCGGTCGTTGAGCATCTTGAGCATATGGGCGGCATCCGAAGAGCCACCTCCCAGGCCGGCTCCCGAGGGGATGCGCTTGTACAACCATATTTCCACCGGCGGGAGCGAGTAGTCGCTATCGAGCAACTGGTAGGCTTTGACCACCAGATTGTCTTCGGGAAGACCGGCGATGGGCAGGCCGGTGGCATGAAACACCCACTTGCTACCGGCGGGAGCAGTGGGCAGTTCGTTTACTTCCAACGCATCTTCCAGAGGGATGGGGTAGAAGATGGTTTCGATGTTGTGGTAACCGTCGGAGCGCTTTGCGGTAATGTATAGCCCCAGGTTTATTTTGGCGTTCGGGAAGGTAATCATGTTTCGCTAATTTTGCTGCAAAAGTAACGAAAGCAACGGGGATTCTCTCACGGTTGAACCATTTTTCCATTTAAACGTTCTTTAAGGAAACAATTCTTAAAACAGAACACTATGCTTTACAGATTTTTATTTCCGCGCAAAGCGAATGCTACAGCCACTTCGCTTTTATTGGTAGTTGCCCGACTGGCATTTGGTATACTCTTCATGATGCATGGCATCCAGAAGTGGTCTAACTTCGATATACTGTCGGCCGATTTCTTCGATCCGTTGGGGGTTGGCAGCAAGGTTTCCCTGATGCTGGCCATCTTTGGTGAGTTGGGATGTTCACTGGCTTTCATCTTTGGCTTCCTCTACCGGTTGTCCATGATACCGATGATGTTTACCATGTGCATCGCTTTCTTTGTGGTTCACGCCGGCGACGGCATGCAAACCAAGGAACTGGCTTTGGTCTATCTGATTGTGTTTGCCTTGATGTATCTTGCCGGTCCGGGTAAATTCTCGCTCGATCACTGGATAGATGGTTGGTTTTCTGCTAAAAAACGCAAATAATCCACATAAACAGTTTATCTTTGCCCCTATGAAAGACAAGCATGAGGCTTGTCTACGATAAAACTTTAACAATTAAATTAGTTTATGAAAAAGAGTAATTGGAAAATGATTGCCACACTGATGGTATGTGGAGCGTTTCTTTTTAGTTCGTGTGTAGGGTCATTCGGACTGCACAGTAAGTTGCTCAATTGGAACCAAAACGTTGGCAGTAAGTTTGTGAACGAGCTGGTCTTTCTTGGGTGTTCCATTGCACAAGTCTACACGATTGCGTGGCTGGCCGATGCGTTGGTAATCAACTCCATCGAGTTTTGGACGGGTTCTAATCCGATGGCGAGCGTGGGTGATGTGAAAACCGTAAAAGGAAAAGATGGCAACTATCTGGTGAAGACACTGGATAATGGCTATTCCATCACAAAAGAGGGTGAAACCGCCTCTATGGACTTGGTCTATGACAGCGAGTTAAACACTTGGAATGTGGTGGCTGAAGGTGTAAGCACAGAACTTCTGCAGATGAATGGCGACGGAACGGCGCAACTCTATTTGCCCAATGGTGAAGCCATGAATGTTACATTGGATGCACAAGGGATGTTGATGGCACGCACGGCCACTGCAACGAACCTCTATTTGGCTGCTCGTTAATCGGCAGCAGTGTAGTGAAAGCTCAGAAGGGATAACCCACTGCAAAGTGGAACGCAAAGTCTCTTTTAAATCGTGGATGTAGCAGCGGATAGCGTTCTTTGCCGCTTTTATAAACCGGATTGAGTGCTTTCATGCCTCCGTCGAATCGGAGGATAAAGAAATCCAGATCGAGCCGTAGTCCTAATCCATAGGCTACGGCTATTTCTTTATAGAATGAGTTGAGCTTAAACTTCCCTCCCTCCTGGTCGGCATAGTCGCGCAGTGTCCAGATGTTGCCGGCATCGACAAAGAGTGCTCCGCGGAATTTCCAAAACAGGCGGGTACGGTATTCGATACTCAAATCGAGCTTAATGTCGCCCGACTGGTTCAGGAAGTTGCCGTCGCCGGCAAACGAACCGGGGCCGAGGCTGCGCACCGACCAACCGCGCACGCTGTTGGCGCCTCCCGAGAAGTAGCGTTTCTCGAATGGTATGAGTGAGGCATTGCCGTAGGGAATGGCTATGCCGCCGGCCACATGAAAGGCAATGGAGTTGCGGTTGTCAATAACAATGTTCTTGGCAAAGTCGATGTCGCCTTTGACATATTGGGCGTAAGGAATGCTCAAAAGCGTGTACTCACCGTTTGCGTTTCTTCCGGCATGCGCCATTTTCGAGAACAGGTAGAGCACATTACCGGCCGATTCAATGTTGAAGCGCAACGTGTAGGAGTTGCCGGTCACCGTGTTGCCAAGAGGTGACTGTCCACGGCTGTTGTAGGTGTAGCTATATCCGGCACGTACAATCAGGCGGTCTTTGTAGTTGTATTGCAGAATGTAGTTATGCTCGTTGTTGAGGTATTTGTTCTGAAAGTCGGGGTCTATCCAGGGCATGTAGAGGTAGTTGACATCAAGCAGGTCGATGCGGTGCTGCGAACGTTGGCGCTGCAATCCCCAGCGATAGCTCCAGGAGGCCGATGCCACGATGCGTGAAAACTCGGGGCGTAACTGATAGTTGTATTGCAATCCAAACTCGGTGGTTGCCCGAATGCGTCGCCGCAAGTTGTTCGACAGGAAAGGAAAGAGGAAACGCGGAAAGTGGATGCTGGTTTCGGCACCCAGTTCGGTGTAGTTATCTTGGCCGTTACTGCTTTGCAAGCCCGACACTGCTTCGTAGGCGCCTCGTAACTTAATCAAAAAGGTTTCCGACCCTTTGAAGACGTTACGGTTTTGATAGGAGACGGAGGCGGCGGCTCCCAAATCTCCGGCCGAATTGGTGCCTTCCAGTTCGAACGAGATGGATTGGTGCTTGTTGCGTGTGAGCATCACGTAGGCATTCAACAGTGCGCTGTCGCCGCGTTGGGTTTCAAAAAAGCGGATATTGGTATATTTCAGCACGGGTAGACGGCCGTAGTTAGCATAGGTGCGTTGCACTTCTTGCTCGTTGTAGAGGGCGTGAGAGGTGATGCGCAGGTTATTGAATAACACCTTGGGACGGAGAAACAGCCGGTCTTTGTAGTAGATGGGAATGCCGCGGTAGTGAATGGAGTCGTTGATTTCCATGCTGCCGAGTGTAGACGACTGCAACATGTTGTAGTCGGTGATGAAGCTAACGCCTTCGATGGTGTATTGCGGATGAGGGCGGTGCGGCTGGTTGGCCTGCGGACGATAGAGTGCCAAGTGCAAGGTAAGGTCTACCTTGTAGGTTCCTTGCACGGTGTCGGCCGTGTAGGTAAGGTACTCTTTGTTGAACTTGTAATAGCCGTATTGCAGCAGCATATTGGTGATGCGTTGACGTTCCTTGTCCAGCAGGTTAATGTCGAAGGTCATGCCGTTTGAGAGGTGGGTGGAGGCAGAGTCACGCAGCATGTAGCTGCGAATCTTTTCATCGGGTATGTCGAACTTCAGCGAGCGCACCACATAGGGCTTACCGGTGCGGACGCGGTAGGTGAGTTGCAACTTTTTCTTCTTGATACGCGAAATGTACTCCACATTTGCACCCATATAACCAATGTTTTGCACCGCCTTCTTCATTTCTTCGCTCGAGCGGCGGGTCTCTTCTTCATTATAGATAACGGGGGCATCACCTATGCGGCGTAGCGTGCGGTTGATCCAACGAGTGGAGTCGCGTCCCGACCAGTTGTAGACATAGAGCTGTGTCTTGAGCAAACTGAACCATTTGGAGTTGGGCTTTTGGCGCACATACATCGAGAGCGACGAGGGCTTCACCTCTTTGTTGTCGGTATGTATGCGCACTTCGTCCAGCAAGTAGGAACCTTCCGGCACAAACTTCGTGGTGGAACAAGCCGCCAATAAAGCAGATAAAGCAACAAACAAGAGGGAATGGAACTCTTTCTTCATACCGGAATAATGCAATGCGCTTATTATGGAGCCACAAATATAATTCTATTTTTTGTAGGATATGAAATTATTGATGTACTTTTGCTGCTAAACAGGCTATATCACAACGATATAGCTTCTTTATTAAAGTCGTTGGAACGATGAGGTTGAGCAAAAATCAAGTGAAATATATCCGCTCGCTGGAGTTTAAAAAACAGCGCAAAGCAGAAGGGTTGTTTCTGGCCGAAGGACCGAAACTGGTGGGTGATTTGCTCGGTCGGATGCGCTGTCGGTTATTGGTGGCCACCGATGAGTGGTTGGCTATACATCATGCCGTACCGGTCGAAGAGGTAGTGTCCGTCTCGGCTGACGAGTTGGCGCGTGCCAGCTTGCTAAAGGCGCCGCAGCAGGTGATGGCGCTCTTTGAGATTCCGACCTATCCGACAGACGCTTCGGTGGTGCATCGTTCACTCTGCTTGGCGCTCGATGAGGTGCAAGATCCCGGCAATTTAGGCACTATTGTACGGTTGGCCGACTGGTTTGGAATCAGTCATCTCT
>JAISHB010000005.1 GCA_031262785.1 Prevotellaceae bacterium | reverse complement strand
GAGACGGCACCACTACCCGCACCTACCCATTGATAAAAAGCATACATACAATGACACTTACGTTGCGCACACTGGCCACCAACCACTACGAGACCAACGAAACAGCCACCTGGAATATCCACACCAATCGCGTAAACGGATTCGATTTCAGCGGTTCGGGATTGTTCAAGGATGCCTCCCATAAAACATCCGGTCAATACACCGACTTTACCGTTACTTTAACGGCAGCTCCCGACGGAGCAACCAATATACCGCAAACAGGAGGATATACCTTCTTTACCCTGAGCGCCGAAGGATTGGTGGTTGATACCAGCAAAGAGGATCCGACCGGTTATTTCGACAGCAAAGGACAACCGCGCACCGTGCGGGTGTTGGTGGGTTATCCGGCCAAGACGATGTTGACACATTCGTGGTATGACTTTTGGTATGGCTATGCCGCCGATAGCGGTGCTTCCAAATTGATGCTGAAGGCCGAGGCTAATTTCGGGCTATCAGGCACCGTACCGGTAGAAAAAGTAGCAACCATACACTCTTTGGCCGGAGATATGACCGTTACCCAAAATGCCGATGTGATTAAGAAATTGGCCTCCAACCCCGATATACTCATCCTCGGATTTGAATTCCGTTTCGACAGTAATGCCGGTGCCAAGGTGGTTGATTACATCAATAAAGGAGGTGTTGTACTAATGTTTGCCGACGGGCTCTATTCCAGCTACATGTCCATGAACCTCACCAATGTAATCAACAAACTGGGGTTCTCCTTACAATCGGGACTGGGTGGAGGCCCGGGTGCTATTTACGACATGCCGGCATCTGCCGGTAGCGGACAACATCCCACAGCCACAGACTACATCATGAACGGTCCTTTCAAGTCGTTGTGGGGAACAGCATGGGGAGAAGATGCAAGTACCACACAAACCGTAAGCGGTTTGTCGGGCAACAACCACGCAGTGGTCTATTCTACCTACGGAGGCAATGAAAACAAAGTGACCATGTTCCGTACCAAAAGTGCGGAAGAAGGGGTGAACAACACCTATAAAGGAGCTCTCTTTTTTGTGGGCGACGGCGGATTCATTTCCAACCACGATCACGAAAAGTATCCCACGATAGAACCCTTCTGGACAGACCGAAAAGACAGACCCATACCCTGTACCTCTTACGCACGCACGGTCAACAACTCCGAGATATTCGGCAACATGATGTTCTGGGCGATTGACTATGCCCAATTCTATGGCATTAACCGTTCCACCGAAGATTACTCTTCGTGGGGTAAATAACGAACTGCAACAAAAGAAGAAGTAAATGAAACATTTAAAGGTATTAGTATGCTGTTTGGTGGGAGGATTGCTGGCCTGTGCGGGTTGCAAGGAGATGGATTATCCCTCACTGAACGCACAGGACGGAGAGAATGTCAATGTCACCCTCACACTACGCACGGGCACCAACGAGTCTGCCACACGCATGAGTGCCGAAGAGGAGAAAGGCATACAGAACATCTCCGTGCTGGTATTTCAAAAAGAGACCTCCGGCACTACGGAAACAGAACGGCTGTTCTATCAAGCATCGGCTACCGACGTAAAGCCAAGCGGCGACGGCAACTATACCACGGTGGTGAAGCTGCTGAAATCACAAGGCGACGAGAAGTATAGTCTGATGGTGATTGCCAATTGCGGCGACAACGTGGGGCTGTTGTTTTACAATAAAACCAAAGCCGAGGTACAAGCCGGCTTGACCTTCTCCACCTACACCTCCATCCCCATGTGGGGCGAAACCGACTACCTTCCCATCAATCAATCGACCACCTTTACCGGCAACAGCAAAATCACCCTTCTGCGTGCCGTTGCCCGTGTCGATGCCGGTTTGGGGTTTCAAAAAGGCACCGAAGGAGACGGCTTGCAATCGGAGTCATTCCAGGGGATTGCCGGTTATGCACTGACCGATATGCGCCTCTACCGTACCCGTTCCATGGGTTATGTTATTCCCTCTCCGGCCAACTGCACTACCAACCGGCAGTCGGTCAACGCAGCCACCGTTCCGCCGACAGCCACCATCGTACATCCGGCCGCCGACGGTTCCACTCCCGATGAAGGCGCCGTCTACGCGGCTAACAGCAAAGGAACCGTAACCGGTGAAGCGGCAGGGGTAATCCACTCGGCCTACACCTTTGAGAACAACGTAGGGAAAGAGGAGGAGACCACCGTGGTGGTGGTGGGCATCAAGAACCTGACCGACAACCGGGTGGGCTACTACCGAATGACCCTGACCGATGCCGCAGGCAAGGCACTGGCCGTGCTGCGCAATCACCGGTACATCTTTAATATAGAAAAAATTCTGAGTCGGGGCATGAACACCCCGGAAGATGCACTGCACACCACCGAGGCCGGCATCTCCTACAGTGTTACGGCATGGGATACAGCCACCTCCCTCCTCTACATCTCGGGCAACTACTATTTCCGTGTCGACCGCAGGGAGGTTACACTACCGGCACAAGCCTCTTCCAACGTCACGCTTGGGTACGAAACCAACCTGCCTTCCAACCGCATTGCCTGGTCGTGGAACATCCCCCAACAGGCACCCACCACCTTTAAAGACGAACAGGTAGTGAGCGGAAACACACTAAAAGGAACACTCACCTTCACCACCGAAAACAACGACCGGGGCAAACAACTCGTCGACCAACTCAACTTTCGTGCAGGCGATATCACCGGAGCAATCAGCATTGTTCAGCACTTCATTCGCATGGACTACCGCATGGATTGCTCCAGCGTGGTGCTCTACGGCAGCTACATGATCGATTCGATTCCCAACCGGATGCAAAACTACATCGAACTCGATTTGAAGAACATCGACCCCGAAGCCATCGGCCTGACCTGGCAGATACAGACCGACATACTCAACAACCTCTCCTTTAGCGGCACGGGCAAGTTCACCGGCACCGAACAACACATCACCCTCTATGCCGACACCATCCGTAACGCCCAAGGCCAACCGCAGGGATGGACAACGGGAAAGCCCACCTTTACCCTGACGGCCAACAACACCGTTTCGGACACCGACCACTCGCAAGGCCCCACCTGCAATGTCACGGTAACCATCGGCTTCAAGCAAAAACGACTGATGTGTGTGGGTTATAATCGCTATGGTGGTAATTATGGCTACGGTGCTCAGGAAAGTTCATCAAACCTATTCCTGACGAGCGTAAACAACTTCTCGTTAGATAATCCCAATAACTACACAGATCCCGAACCCTTCCCCGTGGACGGACTCAATATTGCCTATAAAGCCAGCGGTTTATGGATAGCAAATGACGGGAAGGCCCACCAAGAACTGACCACACCGCCCTATCCCGATATTGTAATCGTGGGCGATGCCACCTTTCAGGATGCAACCGTGGCCAAAGCAATGGTTGATTACGTCAACAAAGGAGGAGTCTTGATTTTGATGATAGATGCTAATAACCCGTCACTAACAGCAGGTAATAGCACTGCATATACCGGCCTGATGTATAAGATATTCGAAGATACCGGCATCGATTTCGATGCCAAAGCTGCGCTAACAGTCTGCGCACCTACCAACGGTGCACAGAGCTACACCGGGCCGGATGTAGATGAGATGGCCACGATTGACGATCCCATTGTGACTGGTGAGTTGGGTGGAAAGCATTATAATCCTTCCGTAGCAGGGCTGAAGTTTGGCACCGATTATCTGGACGGTGCCCGATTAGATATTAAGCCCGGACATGAAAATGACTTTGTCATATATGCTTCTTATAACGGCAAACCCATCTTTGTGCGCTCCAAGAAAAAGAATATAGTGTGGATCGGCGACGGAGGATTCCTATCCAACTCAACTGCAAACCCGTATACGAATAACGGATATGGAGTTTCTACCTCCTGTCCGTATGCCATCGACAAAAATTGTCGGCCGCAACCGCGCGTTGATTGGGGATATTCTCTTCCTCACATCTCGGTCTACAACTCCTACATCTTCCGCAACATCATGGCGTGGGCTATTTACCAGGCCGAATATCACGGAATCAACAGCGGCGGATTAGACCCGTTCGTGCAGAACTAAAATCGCTCTCGATACATCAAGAGACCGTTTCAATGTAGAGATCGGATTTTAATTAAACAAGCATACAAACACACATAGACAAGGCAAGACACTATGATTGATTATGATTATTATTTACAGTGCAACAAGCTTTGGCTGTGAAGGAATTAGTTGACGTGTTTCTTTCTAAACTATTGGCTGTTCTTACTGCTCAATCCCGCCGTAATTCTCTTTGTTCTGCTCAACAAATAGATTACGAGCGGGATTTTGATTGCCCCTTTACCCCTCTTTCAACCTTTGTGAATACACATTAGCTGCTGCAATTAAACGCTGCAAAGATGTGCAAACGTTCTTCATTTTGCTTTTTTGTAATGGATTATTTCAGATGAGACCTTCACAAGGCTTTTTTGTAATGGATTATTTCAGATAAGACCTTCACAGCTCTTTTTTGTAATGGATTATTTCAGATGGGAACTTCGCAGCTCTTTTTTGTAATGGATTATTTCAGATGGGAACTTCACAGTGCTTTTTTGTAATGGATTATTTCAGATGGGAACTTCACAGCTCTTTTTTGTAATGGATTATTTCAGATGAAGACTTCACAGTGCTTTTTTGTATTGGATTATTTCAGACGGGAACTTCACAGCTCTTTTTTGTATTGGAATATTTCAGATGGGAACTTCACAAGGCTATGAGGTCTATTTTTCAACGGGTTAGGGATTGTTTGGGTGAAACATCACCCAAAAGGAAGGATGAACTTGCATCAGACAAGGAGTAGCTAATCCGATAGATTATTCGCAATCCCCCGAAAAATACCTAATTTTGCCGCTCGACAACAACAAGTTAAGCGAAAACCAAATGAACGAAGAGATAAAAAGAGCTTGCCAAGTGCTGCGTGAGGGGGGAGTGATACTCTATCCCACCGATACCGTATGGGGGATCGGCTGTGACGCCACCAACGAAGAGGCCGTGGAGCGCGTCTACCAAATCAAACAACGGACAGATGCCAAGGCGCTGCTGGTGCTGGTTGACTCTGAGGCCAAGATTGAGTTCTACATACAAGAGGTTCCCTCCATTGCCTGGCAACTGCTGGAGGTAGCCGACAAGCCACTCACCATTATCTATCCGGGGGCACGCAACTTAGCTCCCAACCTGCCGGCTGCCGACGGCAGCGTGGGCATCCGCCTGACCACCGAGGCTTTCTCGCAAGGGCTGTGCCGACAGTTCCGCAAGGCCATCGTCTCCACCTCGGCCAACATCAGCGGACAGCCCGCCCCCGCCACCTTTGGTGACATCAGCCAAGAGATACGCAGCGCCGTAGACTACGTGGTAGACTATCGCAGAGAAGAGACCGGCCGCCCCAAGCCATCGAGCATCCTGCGCGTGGAAGCGGGCGGCGTCATTCAAATCATACGCCCCTAAACAATGGAAACAGCCGCTTCACAACCTGCCGCATCCTCCCTCTTCCGCCGCCTGCTGGCCTGGCGCCAAGAACATATCAAGGAGAAACAGTTCATTTTAATACTCAGCCTCATTGTGGGCGTCTTCTGTGCTTTGGCCTCGTTCCTGCTCAAAACCATTATCCACTGGATTGAAGCTTTTCTAACCGACAATTTCAATTCCACTCAAGCCAACTACCTCTACCTGATCTATCCGGTGGTGGGCATCTTCTTGGCCGGATTGTTTGTGCGCCGCATCGTCAAAGACGACATCAGCCACGGTGTCACCAAAATACTCTATGCCATCTCGCGCCGGCAAGGACGCATCAAACGCCACAACATCTGGTCGTCCATCGTGGCCAGCGCCATCACCATCGGCTTTGGCGGATCGGTGGGAGCCGAAGCACCTATTGTACTCACCGGCTCGGCCATCGGATCCAACTTGGGCAGCACCTTCAAACTCGACCACAGCAAGCTGATGCTGCTGGTGGGATGCGGGGCGGCCGGCGCCATTGCCGCCATCTTCAAGGCACCCATTGCCGGATTGGTCTTCACGCTGGAGGTGTTGATGATAGACCTGACCATGTCGTCGCTGCTGCCCCTGCTTATCTCGGCGGTGAGTGCGGCCACCGTCTCCTACTTCCTGATGGGCACCGAGGCCATGTTTCGATTTCACATGGATCAACCCTTCGAGCTGGGACGCATCCCATTTGTGATTCTGCTGGGCATCTTCTGCGGATTGGTCTCGCTCTACTTTACCCGTGCCATGAATGCCACCGAAACGCTCTTCGGAAAGATGAAAGGCCCCTACTCACGCCTATTACTGGGCGGGGTGATGCTAAGCGTGCTCATCTTCCTCTTTCCCCCGCTCTACGGCGAAGGATACGACACCATCGGACTGTTGCTAAACGGTGCTTCGGATGCCGACTGGGACACGGTGATGAACAACTCGCTCTTCTACGGTCACGGCAGTTTGCTGTTGCTCTACTTGGCTTTTATCATCTTGCTCAAGGTGTTTGCCTCCAGTGCTACCAACGGCGGCGGCGGTTGCGGTGGAACCTTTGCCCCGGCGCTCTACTTGGGATGTATTGCCGGCTTTGTCTTTGCCCACTTCAACAACCACTTCCAATTGTTCGATCACCTGCCCGAGAAGAACTTTGCCCTGATGGGCATGGCCGGGGTGATGAGCGGGGTGATGCATGCCCCCCTGCTGGGCGTTTTCCTCATTGCCGAACTCACCGGCGGCTATGACCTGTTCCTACCGCTCATCATGGTGTCGGTCAGCGCCTACCTCACCATCATGATATTCGAGCCGTACAGCATCTATTCGATGCGTCTGGCTAAGAAGGGCGACCTGCTCACCCACCACAAAGACAAGGCGGTGCTCACCCTGATGTCGATGGAGAACGTCATCGAGAAAGACTTCATCGTGGTGCATCCCCAGATGGACTTGGGCGAATTGGTCAAAGCCATCTCCACCTCCAACCGGAACATCTTTCCGGTGACCGATGCCGACAATGTACTTATCGGGCTGGTCTCGCTCGACGACATTCGCAACATCATGTTCCGCCCCGAACTCTATCACCGCTTTAAAGTGGGACGACTGATGACCACCATCGCCAATCACCTCAACAGCACCGACAGTATGGAGCAGGTGATGAAGGTGTTCGATACCACCCGCGCTTGGAATCTGCCCGTGGTGGATGAAGCGGGTAAATACCTCGGCTTTGTCTCCAAATCGAAGATATTCAACTCCTACCGTCAAGTAGTAGTCAAGTTCTCCGAAGATTAACCATCCCCTCCCCTCCCGACTTACGATATGGAAAAGAAAGACCTCAGCATTGTCTACATGGGCACGCCCGACTTCGCCGTGGAAAGCCTCAGTCGATTAGTAGAAGAAGGATACCACATAGCGGGCGTCATCACCATGCCCGACAAGCCCGCCGGACGCGGCCACAAACTGCAAGCCTCGCCCGTGAAGCAATATGCACTGGAGCATCACCTGCCCCTGCTGCAGCCCGAGCGACTGAAAGACGAAACCTTTTTGGCACAACTGCGCAGTTGGCACGCCGACTTGCAGATAGTGGTGGCCTTCCGCATGTTGCCCGAAGTGGTGTGGAACATGCCCCCTATGGGCACTTTCAACCTGCACGCCTCCCTCTTGCCCGACTACCGCGGAGCCGCTCCCATCAACTGGGCCGTCATCAACGGCGAAACCCAAACGGGTGTCACCACCTTCTTCCTGCAGCACGAGATAGACACCGGCGCCATCCTCCGGCAAGAACGAATCGCCATAGCCGATACCGACAACGCGGGCATTGTGCACGACAAACTGATGAGGCTCGGTGCCCGCTTGGTAACCCAAACCGTCGACGACATCCTCGGTGGTCACGTCCATCCCATCGCGCAAGAACAGATGGCCGTCAACGGTACACTGCACACCGCCCCCAAACTCTTCAAGGAGAGTTGCCGCATCCATTGGCATCAACCCGCCAAGCACGTCTACAACTTCATTAGGGGACTCGCACCTTACCCTGCCGCTTGGACTACCTTGCAACTGCCTTCGGGCGAACCGCTCACCCTAAAGATATTCGAGGCAGAAGTGCTTCCCTACCCTACCGAAGACCCATCACGCCCCGCACCCGGCACTCTGCTTACCGACCACAAAAGCTATCTGCGCATGGCCGCCGAAGATGGCTACCTCGACATCCGCTCGCTGCAACTACCGGGCAAGAAACGCCTTGCAACCGACGAGTTGTTACGCGGATTTAGGTTTGCCGATGCAAAAATAGTGGGGTAACGATAGTGTACAAAGAGTTTTTTTATACCTTTGCACCCAATTCACCTCAACAACTAATGCCTATTGCACAACATTACGCGTAACTCTAAAAAAGAAACGTGATGAACATTCAACCGAACGTCGCCGATGAAACATTGGTGACACTTTATGCGCAAGGGAACAACGAGGCATTTGATATGTTGCTCAACCGCCACAAAGACCGTATCTACTCCTATATATATTATATGGTACGAAACGTGGAGTTGGCCGAAGACATCTTTCAAGAGACATTCACCAAAGCAATCATTACCATCCGGCAAGGACGTTACAGTGAGAACGGCAAGCTGGCAGCTTGGCTGGCACGCATTGCACGCAACCTCATCATCGATCACTTCCGGCAAGAGAAACAAGAAAACTTAGTTTCGTGCGACGAAGCCGAACGCAACCTGCTCAACAACATCAAGCTCTCCGAAGGAACCGTGGAAACCGACATGGTCAGCACCCAGATACTTTCGGATGTACGCCGACTGATGGAGCGCCTGCCCGACGAACAGCGCGAAGTTGTGCACATGCGCTTCTATCAGGAGCTAAGCTTTAAAGAGATAGCTGAACTGACCGGTGTCAGCATCAACACCTCCCTGGGACGGATGCGCTATGCACTGCTCAACATGCGACGCATGGCCAAGAAACATGGCATCGCACTGACGGTGGACTAATCAAGGAGATGTTTTTTAGCATCTATTTTTAGAGAACAACGCAGTATTCCCGCAGAGACTGCGTTTCATTCAAGATTATAAAAACTTTAGTATTAACAATTAAAAGTATTAGTTATGAGAAAATTTCGTAATGTAACGTTCGCCATGCTTGCTGCAATGGCACTCTGTTTGAACGCAACACTGGTATCCTGTAATGATGATGACGACCCCAGCAACGGCCCCGGAGTGAAGGAGGTGGAAGGAAGCTATGCCGGCACCATGGCCACCCTCATGATTAGCCCGGGGGAGATTCCTTCTACAGAAGTTACCGCCGCCGTAAAAGATGGGAAAATCGAGTTTGCCAACTTCCCCGTAAGCAACCTGGTTGGTGTGGTATTGGGCGGACAAGTTCCTCCTGCATTGGGCGACTATTTCACCGCCAATCCATTGAGCTACAACGTACCCTATGCAGCCGTTATGAATGCCGAGTTAAACGGGGTGGAGTTGACATTGGCTCCCGAACCACTCACCATCACTCTTCCCGCCGCAGTGATGGGTGTGGAACAAACCATCAAGGTAACCATTGAAGCTGCCGGCAGAGGCAACTATGTTTTTGCAAGCAATGTGCTGACCTTCAACCTGCGGGTAAGCAAGATTGAGGTTAACGGCCAGGCGATTCCCTCATTGCCGACCATCACGCTGGGCTTTGAGATAACCAAGAAGACCAAGTAAATTCATACTACTCCATAACACTACAAAGGTGTATTAATCGTCGAGATTGATACACCTTTTTTTGTGCCTTGTTCAAAACAATACCGCCCTTCAGCTTAGCCATTCATAGAAATGTCTGATAGTTCTGTACGTCATATCTTCTATAGCGATCTATTGTACCTTTCTGAAAGCATATTCATTTAAATCATCTGGATCTCCAATATACCGAAAGAAGTACCATGGAGGTCTGTTGTTGAAGAGACCTTGACCAGAAACAAAAAACATTTTAGAGTAAAGTGATTTCTCTGGGAATAATACAACAATGGGTCTATCATATCCCCAATATCCTGATGCTTTAAAATCCCATTTACCCACAAAATTTACTGCGATAGAATCTTCTGTGTTATTTGGGTCTCTCATATTTCTCACGATACAGCAACTATCTTCCATGAGTCTAATGGTATCGCCATTGGCGGTACACCATAATCCAATAAAGTCCGCAAATTGAGGTTTTTCTCTCGAACAACCATTCAAAAGAATGACAGTGCAAAAAACTATTGTTACTGTTAGAATACTTAATTTCATAAATCAAAATTTTAAAGTTTCCATTCATAGAAATGTCTGATAGTTCTGTACGTCATATCCTCCATAGCATAATATGAGTAGCTTGCGATCTATTGTACTTTCCTGAAGGCATATTCATCTAATAAATACGGATCTCCAATATATTGGAAGAAGTACCATGGCGGTCTGTTGTTGAAGAGACCTTCACCAGAGACATAAAACCATACATATATAGATTGTTCTTTTTCTTTGATTACAATAATGGGACCATCATTCTTGGAGTATCCCTTTTCCTGAAAATACCATTTACCTGTAAAGCTTTGCAACTGAGAATCCAATCGCCAATTCGGAATTCTCATATTTGCAACAATACATGTACTATCTGCCATTAGGATAACTTTACCTTTATATTCATTTATCCAAGTACCGACAAAATCCGATGAATTAGGTTTTTCCATGTTACATCCAGCTATTAGAAGAATGAGACAAATGGAACATACTATTAATATATTATATTTTCCCTTCATTGCCAATAATTTAAAGTATCAGTCCATTGAAAAGTCTGATGGTTCTGTACATCATATCTTTATAACATAATATGAGTAGCTTGCGCTCTATTGTACTTTCCTGAAGGCATATTCATCTAATAAATCCGGATCTCCACTATACCGAAAGAAGTACCATGGAGGTCTGTTGTTGAAGAGACCTTCACCCGAAATAATGAATGACTTATATATCAATAAACTATCCTGCTCAATTACAATATTAGGTCGATTATAGTCTAAATCATTCTTCATTCTAAATTTCCATTTGCCAACAAAGCTAACTGGAGAATTCTTTGGCTCAAATGGCAACGTAGGTTCTTTCAAATTTTCCACTATACACGTACTATCTTGCATTAAAACAATTCGCCCTCCATTATCTGTAACCCATGTACCGACGAAATCAGTAAATTCTGGCTGTTTCATTACACAGCTACTTATAAAGATAGCTACTATAATCAAAACTGTAATGCGTATAACTATTTTATTCATATACTTAAAATTTTAAAGTCCATTGAAAGTCTGGGTGGTCTTAGGCATTAGCCCAGTCTCAAAATAACTATTGATTGTTTGATTAATTGCAACATGTTTTGTTTGCTTTTACTATAACACCTCTATTATTAGTTGTGAAGTGTAGCGTACTTGCGGCAGCATCTCCAATTGAGTAATGCTTAACTATATATTCTTTATTTGGCTTTAACATAAAGTGGTGGATATTACCATCTACATATTCTACTTTAATATTATAGCATGTATCAACTCTAATGAGGCTAAAAGCATTAGTCCCTATTTTGTTTGGCAACTTTTCGAAGGTGAAAGATTCTTGATTATCAGATCGTTCAATATGTAGTTTCAAAATAGGCATTCCAGA
>JAISHB010000125.1 GCA_031262785.1 Prevotellaceae bacterium | reverse complement strand
ATGATTTCCTTGTAGATGCCGTTGGCAATGCGTAGCGGCTTGTCGCGCACGATCAGTCCGAGGTCAACAACATACTGAATGTCGTCCTCGCGCATCAACCCTTCGGCTTCGCCGTCTTCGTTGGCAAGAATGGGGCCTATGACATTGCGCACCCGTTCTTCACGTAGCTTGTCGATGAGAATATCGATATGTGTATCGCGGCGATAGATGATGTTTTCCTGCGCCCGATAGATCATTTCGGGCGTGATGCGGATGCTGCGGTCGCGGTTCTCCTTTATTTCATAGGTTACCTCATAGCCCAGCGCGTTCACCAACCACGGCTGTCCTTCGGTGGCTTCCCAAATGAGTGGGAAACAGGCCTCGTCGAACTCCTGTCCGGTGGCGGCGGTGTGCTGCATGTACAACTCATGAATTTCCTTTTTCGAGAAGTTGCCCAAGCGGAGCGACTTTGCTTTGATGTTGAAGGCGGAACCTCCGGTGATGATGTCTTGATTGGAAAGGACGATGCGATAGTCGCGCACATCGCGCACGCCGCACAAAATTACCGTCTGCGGGAAGGCGGCGGGGCGGTCGTTGTAGCCGCTGCGTATCTGGCGCAGCACACTCACTAATGAATCGCCTACCAGCGCATCTATCTCGTCGATGAAGAGCACCATAGGGCGGTCAAGTGCTTGGCTCAGTCGCGACAGATAACCTGAAAGTAATGTATCTGCAGAATCACTTTCGGCACTATTCTCTCTTTTTACCCGATAGGGTAACTCTTTGCCAATGATTAAACTTAGACCGGAAGCTATCTTATCGACTACGCCGGTCACTACCCGTTCCACATTGTTGCGCGATGCCTGACCCGCTTCCACATTGGCATACACCGCATAGTAGCGCCCTTGCGCATTCAAGTAGTCACGCAACGCCAGCATACAAGAGGTCTTGCCCGTTTGCCGCGGAGCGTGGAGCACGAAGTATTTTTGCTGATCAATCAGCGAGACAATCTCCTCGAGATTAAAGCGCATCAACGGGTCTACATTGTAATGTATCTCGGGCTTTATCGGCCCTGCCGTATTAAAGAACTTGGGTACCATCCTAAACTTTTATTTTTGTTTTTACCTCGACAAAGATAGCATTAATTCTTGAATGGGGCGCGGTGGAGGGTGAAGTACACGAAACAACTCAGGCGGGATGCAGGAGAAAAGACAGCTTGTAGGCATAAATGATGCCATCTTCTGTTAAACCATACAGCACGGCATTTTTCCAATCGACATCGAAGCTGTTCAACGGCTCTTCAATGGGTAAGTGATACAACGGCTTTCCTTCCCAACTGATCACGTGAAACTCTTTTTGGAGGGAGTTTTTGGGTTGATACAAGGCTATAATATATTGATCATTGCATTTAGGGGGAAAATAGTATTCATGTAATTCTTCTTCGGTGTTTGAGTTTGCATAGCTTTTGAGATCTTCCACCGTGAGATTCTCTTTGCTTGTGCTTATCGAGAAGCTGCGGGAAGGATCGTGCAAATCGAGAATATCTATTTGATTGAATGCGCCTGTCACGCTTACTATTTTAGTCTGATCGGGCTTTAAGGCGTCTGCACCGGAATAGATCCAATTCATTTCACTATAACGCAAACACTCCCGATACAGCGGCAGGTAGTTTTCAAGGATTTTGTTCCGTTTGTAGTTGTAGAAGCTATAGGCCAACCGATAGGCTTTGTTTTCGATGTAGACGCTTTTCATCAACACCATGGAATCGTTGAGGTAGAAGGCCTTCAGTGGGTCCCAAAAACCCTTGCATTCAATCTCTTTTACTCTTTCTGCCCGAATGTGGCTCTCTTTTTCGACCAGGTCGATCAAGAAGAGTTTATATTGATAGAAATCGTATGCAATGAGCAAAGAATCCATCTGCTGATGGGTGGGGGATAAATCGAGGTAGTCGTTGGGACCTTTCCCTTTATAGAAATAGTTCCCTTTGAATTGATTCGCCTCTCCTTGATAGATTCGGATAAAATAGGGCAACCTATTCATTTTAATCAGCTTGTAGTCTTTAAAAAAAGTGATGCCGAAGACTCCAATGGAGTCAATCCCTTCTACCAGAGAACCTGGTAAATGTTGTTCCTGTTGAAAGGTGGAAACAATTTTCATCTCTCCCATAAACAAGTTGGACGATTTGTTGCAGGAGCAGCATACTAAAAAGAGGAGTGGTACAATGTATTTCATGTTTTCAGAACAATAAGTTTGTTATAATTTGCAGCAAAGATAGTTATTTTAGGGAACAAGAGCAACTATCTCATGAGACATGCTATCGACATTCTCACCGCAATCTATACCGAAGAAGATAATCCTCCAGGTCGCTGCTGTAGCCATACAGCATGTTTCGTTTCTCATCCACCACAAATATTTCCGGGAGGATGTCGAAACGGTATTTGTGGGTAGAATTGCCCTGGTAATCGAACACCTGCAAGGCCACCTTTTTTTCGTCCTCTGCGCACATGGCGTAGAAATGATTCTTTCCTGCATAGGTCAGTCCGTAGTAGAAGGTGGATTCTTTGGGTTTGCCCACCACCACTTGCGAGGGAGCGCTTTCGTCCACGATGCGTTTATAGAGCGAGAAGTCGCCGACACGATACAAATCGATCTGCTTCTTGAAGATGTATACGTAGACGATGTATTGGTCGTTGGCGGTCATGAATCCTCTGTACTTATCAAAGAATGATTCGTTGTGTTCTTCTTTCTCGAAGGCAAACGTCGCAACTATTTTCCCTGTTTTCAGATTCACTTTCTTGAGAGCAAACTCCATGGGAATAGCGCTGTATAGTAGCATTGAATCCTCTACAACATGGACCTGATTCATCGGCTCGTCGCGGGCAAGTTTATATTCCGACTTGAAAGATAATTGTTTTGCATGGTCAAATTGGAAACGACGAATGGTCGTATAGGTATATCCACGAATATAAATATCGTCTGTGGTGCTTTCACAAAATGTGACGTGTGATTGAAACTCGCCCGGCCCCTTCCCTTTTCGTCCGCCTTTGTAGATGCAATCAAATTGTGGAACGGCATATTGATAAAGCATGGTATCCTCACTGCTGTTTGCAATAAACAACACGTCATTCTTTAGCATCATATAGTTGGGAGAGAGCATTTCTGCAACAGGCACCTTTTCGGCAATCAACAAGGTGTCGATGGGAAAGGGAGCCATGCTTCGCGTCTCGCTTTGGGAAGTGGGTGCGCAGGCAAATAGCAGCGCAATGGCAAGAAGATTCAAGCCAATCGGTAATGCATACTTCTTCATATTCTTTCTTATTTAGGGGTTTTGTTTGTTGGCTGTTTGAGGCTGATTACATCGATAGTCAACTCTTCTGAGCCTTGTGCAACTTCATCCAACGGGTTATTCACAAAGAGATAGAGACTGTTGGAGGTTACACCCCACCCCATGCTATAATCATATCTTTTCGGCGACAGCTGATACTCACCCAATGGAGCGAAGTTTGCATCGAACAGCATCAAATAGAGCTTTTTGCTACTAAACAGGGCGCCCCAATCACGAGTGGCATTCCGTTTTACGCCATTTACATGCAATCGGGCATAGAGATTAAGATGAGGGAGGTACATCACATCATAGAAATGAATGTTCTCTAACCGATGCACAGTCCATATATCTATCTCTTTAGTCGCACATTCCGCCGCGACGTTCTCGGTATAGGCACTGGCTGCCTGAACAACTCTTCGTTCGCCGGTGGTTCTATTGAGGGTGTAGACAGTGGATTCGGGCGGATAGTTGTAGATAATTTCTTCGTTTGCAAAGCTGATGTTTACCTCGCCCATATCTCCGTAGCGTTTGATGTCGGACAACAGGGCCGAGGGTTGCAAAGCATAGTCGATACTTTTGGTGATGCCGTCGAGAAAAGTTTCGCGCACTTTAAAGGAGACGGGAGAAGTAGTGCCATCTTCTATGCCGTATAAAAGCGAGCGACGTTTGT
Organism: Prevotellaceae bacterium; assembly: GCA_031262785.1. Classification (GTDB taxonomy): domain Bacteria; phylum Bacteroidota; class Bacteroidia; order Bacteroidales; family Bacteroidaceae; genus Bacteroides. The sequence goes on along the minus strand of JAISHB010000125.1, from coordinate 9,430 downwards.
TGTCGTAACAGAACCGTGAGGTAGACATGGCATAATTCTGATCTATCTGTATCATTTCCTTCGATTTCAATTCCTTTTTCAGGTCTACCGATCGCATGATAACTCCGCTATCATTTATTAAAACCAGCCGTTGAGCATTGTCATATATCCAAATAGAATCGGGCGTATGAATGAGTAAGGATTGCATGTGTCTGCCAATGGCATTCGGCCCGTCTTTATGAAGCGTGATTTGTGACATCGTGCGTTTCAACAAATCAATGATATCCAACGCATGCATCTTATAATTATATCCATAGAGGTAGGAGGAGGAATCGGTTTGAAAACAGGCAGAGAGATAGTAAGATTTCAAGTTCAACACATCCGAAGAGGGGATATGTACGGTGTCGACCATTAATTGCATACGATTCAAAGGCGTGGAGGCCTGCTTTCCTTTTTGGGCACACGAAATCAGCAGAATGCCCAGTGTGATCAGGGGGAGGAGTCTCTTTTTCATTTTATAAATTGAGAGAATAACGTTCAACAGCATTGTTTTTGGTATTGAAGCAAAAGAGTGTGTGCCGATAGGCGCAGAGGTGCCGGTAGAATCCCTCTTGGGGAAGATGCAGGATAGCTTTAACTTGCATGGCACCCAACCGGTTAGGCGAGAAGCAGATCACTCTTTTATGAATTAGGAGATAGAGGTTGTCCCCGTCCAGATAGGCATCTAAAACGAACGATTTGTCGGTGTTCGCCACCCGATCGCACATCGTGCGGACAAAGGGAATGTCGGAATAGTCGATTTGTTTTAAGAGTTGGCCTTGATAGGAGTAGTGTTCAATCAAGGCCGTGGCGGTGGACACGCACCACACGCCGGCATCGTTGCACAGCACTTTGCGCCCTGTGAGATTCTTCTTGCCGTCGCGGTTGATTCCGAATTTAGCTTTGAGCTGTCCGCTTTTGTCGACAACGGAAACCAACGTATCGCCAAAGGTGGGGAGATAGAAGAGAGCATCGCGGTAACCAAAGCGGTTCCACGGTGTGACGTGCACTTTAGATGGTATTCTGATGGTTTGATGATAATGGTTCCGGATGGAAACCGATTTGATGGCATGCGCGGCATCGTCTAAGATGTAGAAAAGAGAATCTTCCCGATGGAAATCGGTTAGACCGATGAATTCTTTGGGACCTTCTCCGTGCCGACTGATGCGCGCCGTCAAGCGTAACCGAGGGTCTAAGGCAATGAGGCTGTGTGTACCGAAGTCGGTAAGGTAGAGGCCGGCGTCGTCGCATCGAATGGAGGCGATGGTGCTGCTAAAGAAGCTGGAATCGCTCAGTGTGGTGATAACGGTGTCGGGCGTGAGGTGTTGCTCGATGGAGGCGTAAGGATTGCGCCCACACTGCGCAAACAGCAGGGGCAAGAGCATGAAAAGGAGGTGGTTTCTCATCAGTAATTTCTCCAAATCTGTTTAAGTGGTTATTCAGTGGTTTCTTTGAGTGGTTCGCACAGTGCCAACGAGGGTGCAAAGAAAATAGAAAAAAGTGAATAAGCAATGGAAGATTGGTTCCTTTTGTGGTATTATTCTGAGCAATGTTGTACTTTTGCGCACTCCAAATCAGAAATAATTCTTTCGAATCCAATGGCAAACAACGCTTCCTTTAATTACACCGGACTTTCCGACGAAGAAGTCCGCATCAGTCGTGAAAGAAACGGCATCAATCTGTTGACACCTCCCAAGCGTCCGTCGCTGTGGAAACTCTATCTCGAAAAGTTTGAAGATCCGGTGGTCAGGGTGTTGTTGGTGGCGGCTGCTTTGTCGCTCCTCATCTCTGCCATTGAAAATGAATATGCCGAAACCATAGGCATCTTTGCCGCCATCCTGTTGGCCACGGGTATTGGATTTTTCTTTGAATACGATGCCAACAAAAAGTTCGATCTGCTCAATGCGGTCAATGAAGAGACGCCCGTGAAGGTGATTCGAAACGGACGCGTGCAGGAAATTCCGCGCAAGGATGTAGTAGTAGGCGATTTGGTGGTGTTGGAAACCGGTGAAGAGATACCGGCCGACGGAAAGCTCGTTGAAGCGCTCTCCATGCAGGTGAACGAATCAAATCTTACCGGCGAACCGGTGATTGCGAAAACCATCGTAGAGGCCGACTTCGACGACGAGGCTACGTATGCTTCCGATAGCGTGATGCGGGGCACCACGGTGGTGGATGGGCACGGCATCATGCGCGTGCTGTGCGTGGGCGACGACACCGAGATAGGAAAAGTAGCCCGGCAAAGCACCGAACAGAGCGGCGAACCCACTCCGCTAAACATCCAACTCACCAAGCTGGCCAACCTCATCGGAAAAATAGGTTTCTCGGCCGCAGGCATTGCTTTCGTTATCTTCTTTGTGAAGGATGTGTTGCTGGCTTATCCCTTCTCGGAGTATGAGCTGTTTATCGACTGGGTGCCGGCCATGAAGGCTACGCTGCAATATTTCATGATGGCCGTTACGCTGATTGTGGTGGCTGTGCCGGAAGGACTTCCCATGAGCGTGACGCTTAGTTTGGCGCTCAACATGCGCCGGATGCTCTCGACCAACAACCTGGTACGCAAAATGCACGCCTGCGAAACCATGGGCGCCATCACCGTTATCTGCACCGATAAAACCGGCACCCTGACGCAAAACCTCATGCAGGTGTACGAGCCTAATTTCTTCGCTTTGCAAGCCGGCGGGGCTGCCGATGACGAACTGATTAGCCGTTTGGTGGCCGAAGGCATCAGCGTAAACTCAACCGCCTTCCTCGAAGAGACGGCCGAAGGCGAAAAACCCAAAGGAGTGGGTAACCCGACCGAAGTGGCGCTGCTGCTTTGGCTTAACAGCCGGAAAGAAAACTACTTGGAGCTGCGTGGGCAGGCAACTGTCCTCGACCAGCTCACCTTTTCCACCGAACGAAAGTATATGGCCACGCTGGTGCAGTCGCTCCTGCTGGGCAAAAAGATACTCTATATAAAAGGTGCGCCGGAAATTGTGCTGGGTAAATGCCGCGAAGTGATATTGCCCGATAAACACCTCCCGGTCGAAGCGTATAAACCGGAAATTGAGGCGCGCTTGCTGGCCTATCAGAACATGGCCATGCGCACGCTGGGGTTTGCCTACAAAATAGTAGACGATAACGCTGCCGGACAAGATTGTGCCTCGCTGGTGGCGCAAGGTGACTTGCTCTTTTTGGGTATTGTGGCCATTAGCGATCCGGTGCGTCCCGATGTGCCTGCTGCCGTGGCACAATGTCAGTCGGCCGGTATAGACATTAAAATAGTTACGGGCGATACACCGGGCACAGCCACGGAAATTGCCCGTCAGATCGGTTTGTGGAAACCGGAAGATACCGAACGTAACCGTATCACCGGTGTTGCCTTCGAAGCCTTGAGCGATGAGGAGGCACTTGACCGCGTGATGGAACTAAAGATTATGTCGCGTGCCCGTCCCACCGACAAACAACGCTTGGTGCAACTGCTTCAACAAAAAGGAGCCGTGGTGGCGGTAACGGGCGACGGTACCAACGATGCACCGGCATTGAATCATGCCCAGGTGGGTTTGTCGATGGGCACCGGCACCTCGGTGGCCAAAGAAGCAAGCGATATTACCTTGATGGACGACTCGTTCCGCAGCATCGGCACGGCCGTGATGTGGGGACGCTCGCTCTATAAGAATATTCAGCGTTTCATTGTGTTTCAATTAACCATCAACTTTGTGGCGTTGCTGATTGTGTTGCTTGGTTCGTTGATCGGCACGGAACTTCCGCTCACCGTGACGCAGATGTTGTGGGTTAATCTCATCATGGACACCTTTGCCGCCCTGGCTTTGGCCTCCATTCCTCCCAGTGCGGAGGTGATGAAAGAGAAACCGCGCAAAAGCAGCGAGTTCATCATTACCCGTCCGATGTGGAGGAGTATTGTGGGCACCGGCGCGCTGTTTGTCGTTGTTTTGTTGGGCATGCTCCTCTGGTTTCACCGCATCGACGGCGAAATGACCGACCATCACCTGACCATCTTCTTCACGTTCTTTGTGATGCTGCAGTTTTGGAATCTTTTCAATGCCCGCGTGTTCGGTACCACGGCATCGGCTTTCAAGGGATTGTCAAAATCGTATGGAATGGAGTTGGTTGTCTTGGTCGTCTTGGCCGGGCAGTTCCTTATCGTGCAATTTGGCGGAGAAGTGTTCCGCACCGAACCGTTGAGCTGGCAAACATGGGGAATACTCATCGCCTCTTCGTCGGTGGTGTTGTGGATGGGTGAACTGGCCAGAGCGGTGAGACGAATCGTCCAAGGAAAATCAAAGAAGAGCGACCGATAGCATCAGCAGAAACCAAGGCAGAAACGACGTATGATAAAGAAAGAGATTAAAAACCTGCTCATAGATTTTGGAGGCGTGCTGATCGACCTCGATCGTCCCCGTTGCATTGCCAACTTTCAGCAGTTGGGCGTCAGCGAGGTAGCCTCTTTGCTCGACGAGTATCACCAGCAAGGTTTTTTCCTGCAATATGAAAAAGGATTGATAGACGATGCGGCCTTCCGTGCCGAAATACGAAGCCGCATCGGCCGGCCGGTGACCGATGCCCGGATTGATGCGGCGTGGAACAGCTTCCTGGGGACGATTGCCCCGGCCAAGCTCGAATTGCTGCTGCGATTGCGTTCACACTACACGCTCTATTTGTTGAGTAACACCAACCGGTTGCATTGGGAGTGGTCGCTCCGCGAAGCGTTCCGTTACCACGGACAGCAGGTGACCGATTGCTTTAAACGGCTCTACCTTTCGTTCGAATTGCATCTGGCCAAACCCGATGCGGCGATATTCCGCTATGTGTTGGAGGATGCAGCGCTGCTGCCGCAAGAGACCCTCTTTATAGACGACTCGGCCGAAAATTGCAAGACGGCCGCCTCGTTGGGTTTGAGCACCTATCAACCGCAGGCGGGCGAAGATTGGAGCCACCTGTTTGCGTAAATCCCCTCCTTTGAATAACCCGTAACAAGCTGCTTTTATGATTCCATTTGTTGCCACCATCGGTTTCTTCGACGGCGTACACCGGGGACATCGCTACCTGATTCGCCAGGTACAACAGGCGGCAGCCGAGCGTGGATACCGCTCGGCGGTCGTGACCTTTCCGGTGGCTCCTCAAAAGGTGTTGCACCCCGAGCTTCTGTTTCCCCTGCTGACCACCGCGCAGGAGAAACTCAGGTTGCTTATGCAGACCGGATTGGACGATTGCTTCGTGCTCGACTTTACGCCCAGGCTGGCCGCGCTTTCGGCTCGTGAATTTATGACGATGTTGCGCGACCACTATCACGTGCGCGTGTTGGTGATTGGTTATGACCACCGTTTCGGGCATCGTCGCAGCGAAGGGTTTGAAGATTACGTGCGATACGCCCGGGAATTGCAGATGGAGGTGCTTCCCGCCGGAATGCTGAACCTGCAAACGGCGACCCGCTCCGAGCGGGTGAAAGCCATCGGTTCGTCCGACATCCGTCGTTTGCTTAGCGAAGGAAATGTAGGCCAAGCGGCCGCCGGTTTGGGTTATTTCTACTTCCTGGAAGGCACGGTGGTGGGAGGGTATCGCATCGGGCGCACCATTGGATATCCCACGGCCAACATTCGGGTGGATTGTCCGGACAAACTCGTTCCGGCCAGCGGCGTGTATGCCGTGCGCGTGAGGCTGAAGGATACTTCCTACGGAGGGATGCTTTATATCGGCAACCGTCCCACCCTAAACAACGGACCCGAACGCAGCATCGAGGTGAATATCTTCCATTTCCGGGAAACCATTTACGATCAGCCCATCCGCATCACCTTTGTGCAATACATTCGGGCTGATCGCCGGTTCGAGAGCATGGAAGCCCTCGCACCTCAGTTGAAAGAAGACGAACAAAAGGTTAAGGAAGTGCTTGAAACTTCCGACTTACCTTCATTAGATTGATACTGTACGTCACCACGTTTTGTGCTTCCTGAATCATGGTTAGATACACCATGCTTACCTTGGTGCTGCCCGCGTGATTCTTCAGCCTTCGGAGTTCTTCCCGTTTGAGGCGGGAAAGTAATTCGACCAGTCCCGAGGCTTTGGCCATTTCGGCCGGCAATGATTCGTAGCGGTTGCTTTCGATAAGCTGTTTACACTCCTTGAGCAGTTCCACTACCTGTTGCGCGGCCTCGCCGAACTCCCCTTTTTGAATGGCGGTAAGCGGCTTGAAATGATTGTCGATGTGTTCCAGGCAGGGTTCGCACAGCCGGCCGATGCTGTAGACCAAATCACCGGCAAAATCATTGCCCTGGTAGTGATACAATCCTTTGCTGAGCACCGTAGGGTTGTCTAAACGGGCGGTTGCCAGCGTGCCGGTGCGTCGCATCTGCTTGATCAACTGTTTTTCAAACTTGACGGCTCCTGCCACCTTGCGTAGTCCCCGCAGGTTCTCGTACGAAAAGGCGGTGACGGTGCGCTCGAAATTCTCGAGGGTAAATTCCAGCACCTTTGCCCACTCCTCGCGGGTGTGTTGGCGCAACAACCGCAACACTTCGGCATTGTCGGTGGTATGTAGCAGCTTTTGAAGGCTCTCGCTCTCCTGTTGCTTATCTTTTCGTCTGCGAAAAAGAACCTGACTGCGCACCAAGGTGACGACGGCCAGCGCTACCAGAATAAGAATGGCCGCCGTGCCCCCGTAATAGACAATGGAAGCCACGATGAAGCTGATCGTGAACGCTGCCCCGGCGGTAATAAACCATCCGCCGATGACACTGAGCACGCCGGTGATGCGATAAACAGCCGAGTCGCGTCCCCAGGCACGATCGGCCAGCGAAGTTCCCATGGCTACCATGAAAGTGACATAAGTGGTGGAGAGCGGAAGCTTCAACGAGGTGCCGATGGCAATGAGCAGCCCGGCCAACACTAAATTGACCGAGGCGCGAACCAAATCGAAAGCCGCGCCGTCGGCAAGGATGGCTTCGTCATTGCGAAATCGGTTGTTGATCCATCGCTTACTGCCTTCCGGCATCACTTTGGCCAGCCCGTTGGACAGATTAAAGCTCATGCGAACCAAGGTGCGGGCAATGGGAGAGGTGCCGAAGTTTTCTTCGCCTTCGTCTTGGCGTGACAGGTCTACGGAGGTCTTAATGACATTGTGTGCCTTCTTGGAGGTGTAGAGGGAATAGACCATGATGATGCCCGCCCCGATTAAAAAGTAGAGGGGCGTCTTGGCCGGACCCAGCAGCGAGGTCATTAAATAGCCGTCGGGCGATGCGCCGGCTCCGTTGGCGGTAAAATCCATGAAGGAGGAGTACCCGGCCAGTGGTACGCCGATAAAATTGACCAAGTCGTTGCCGGCGAAAGCCAATGCCAGGGCAAACGTTCCCATTAACACCACCACCCGGAAGACATTGACCCGGAGCCAATGCAATACCTGCATCACCAAGGTGAAGCAAACGAACATACCTCCCACCAACCAGAGCGTGTTGGCATGTACCCACGCTTTTGTTTCGGCGGTCATGAACGTGCTGTCTTTTAGCCCCTTGATCAGCATAAAGTAGACGATAGAGGTAGCAGCTACGCCGCCAAACAGGGCGATGCTGTATTTCATGCGTTTTTTGTAGTTGAATGTAAAGATGAGTCGTGCCAGCCACTGCACCAACATGCCGAAAAAGAAGGCAATGGCCACCGACAGGAAGATACCCATGATGACCGACAGCGCCTTGTCGGTGTTGATGAGTTCGCCCAGCGAGTGCGAACTCCCGCCGCTCACCTTGATAAGGGCTAAGGCGAACGTACCTCCGAGCAATTCAAAGACCATCGACACCGTGGTGGAAGTGGGCATTCCCATCGAGTTGAACACATCGAGCAGCACCACGTCGGTGAGCATCACCGCCAGCAAGATGCACATGATTTCCGAAAAATAGAAGTATTGCGGTTGATAAATACCGTGTCGGGCAATATCCATCATGCCGTTCGAGAGTGAGGCACCGATAAATACGCCCACAGCGGCAATAAACAAGACGGTTTTAAACTTGGCAGCCTTGGCGCCCACTGCCGAATTGAGGAAATTCACCGCGTCGTTGCTGACGCCTACCATCAGGTCGAAGACGGCCAAGACCATCAGGAAGACCACAATTCCAAGATAAAGTAACTCCATGGGGTTCGTTGATTATGTAATGTCTGTTTCTAATCGTGTGCAAAGGAACAACCGCCGTATTGCCCGTAAATGACATACCTGTTACGTTTTTGTTTCGGACGGCGGTTTGGGGTTTACACGATTGCTTTTGTTTGTGGGAAAAAGAGGAATCACACTATCAGTTTGGAGATAGTAGGATTCGCTATCGGATAAAACTCCTTTTCATACGCAATAACAATGTCGGACATCATTGTGAGTTCTACCGCATGCTTGTCATTGGCCGGCATTTCATCGGTGACTAAAGGCAACAGTTCTTCCACCCGTGCCAACGCAAATTCATATTGTTCTTTTGTGATCTTATTCATAACGCTTCTACATTAAATGGTTGAACAATCTATTTTATCATACTCCCTGTGAGTTCCTATCCAGCGGATAAAGAGATAACCAATCGTGAACTTAACCACTACTACCAAGCGATAGTTGTTTCCCTTTATATTAAAAACATAGTGTTGATTACCCACGTAATCGGTAGCCGGAAAATCTGCTTTCAAATCAGCGAAGTTTTTCCATTCGGCCATTTCAGTAATCTCATACCAACGTTCTAACGCGGTGCGTATATCTTCATTCCCTTTGGTTTGGTAATACTCTTTTAGTTTTCGGTGTGATACGATTCTCATACAATCTATTTTGGTGCAAAGTTAGCTTAAAAATCTTGGATTATCGAATTTTGCATTCGTTTCAAACGCAAGAATCACTCCGCCGCAGGGATTTTCTCACTAACCTTCCCCCCGACAGCCTCCAGCTTGTAGTGTTTGATTTCGGTGTTGATCCGATCGATCAGGGCGGTGTATGCTTCCGCCCCGCCCACCAGCACCAAAGCCTCCACAAAGCGGATGAGTTGATAATAGGCGGCATCGGCCTGCTTGCGTGCCGAAGCCAGACGGGCGGTGCCGTTGCTGTTGTACACATCCAAGCGCGCTTCGCTGAGTTCTTGCAGCCGGTTGTTCGCCGTTTGGAGGCCCGCCACATACAGTTGCAGATTCATGCTTTGGACAAGGGGAGCGTATTTGCCTTCGAGATCGGCCATCAGGTTGGTGAACAAGCCGGTGGCCTGATTGATCTGCATGCTGCGCGCAATGCCGTAGTCTTTAAAGAGTTGGAGCAGCAGGGTGGCCTCACGCTGCAGGGAATCGATGTGCAGGCATCCCCTGGCGCCCGCCTTCAGGGCGGAAAGTAACGCATGTCGCTGCCGGGTGAGTGCGGTAATGGCGGCGGTAATCTCACTTTTTCGCTGAACGGCCAGCGCCCGGT
>JAISHB010000134.1 GCA_031262785.1 Prevotellaceae bacterium | reverse complement strand
TAAAGTGCGTTTCATAGCACTATGAAACCTATTTGTTAAAGTTGGATAACACTTCACAGCGCTATTCTGTATATTCCTTAAAAAATAATATCGAACATGCCAGACACCGATGCTTCACTAATTTTGTGGTAAACCTCTTATCCAGACTTATTGCATACAATTTCCTGCCCAAGAAACCTTCGCTCAACTTCAATATCGTACAAACAAGAGAGATACAAACGGGGGCTTAGGTCGAGTTAAACAAAGGCAGCTCCCCGCACGCTTGATGAATGCGGGGAGCTGCCTTTGTTTAGGGGGTAACAACGCCTCTCAAAGCTTATGCCCCCTTATTTTCGCCCTCGGCAACGATTTACAAGGCTGGTGTCATGCCCAAATTATACAGGATGAAGGCGTATATGTCTGTCGATTCCTCCAATTGCTTGCTGATGGGCTTTCCTGCGCCGTGTCCGGCCTTGCTGTCGATGCGGATGAGCACGGGATTGCTTCCGGCTTGGCAGGCCTGCAGCGTGGCGGCGAATTTAAAGGAGTGTGCAGGCACCACACGATCGTCGTGGTCGGCTGTGGTGACCAAGGTGGCGGGGTAGTGCACGCCGGCCTTGAGGTTGTGCAGCGGAGAATAGCCCTTGAGATACTCGAACATCTCCTCGCTCTCTTCACTGGTGCCGTAATCGCTGGCCCAGTTCCATCCGATGGTGAATTTATGGTAGCGCAGCATGTCCATCACGCCCACTTGCGGTATGGCCACGGCAAAAAGGTCGGGGCGCTGCGTCATACAGGCTCCCACGAGCAAGCCACCGTTGCTGCCGCCTACTATGGCGATGTGTTTGGGGTCGGTGTAGCGCTCGGCGATGAGATATTCGGCGGCGGCAATGAAGTCGTCGAAGACGTTTTGCTTCTGCAACTTGGTGCCGGCGATGTGCCACGCCTCGCCATACTCACCCCCGCCGCGCAGGTTGACCTGCGCGTAGATGCCGCCGCTCTCCAAGAAGGGAATGCGCGAGGTGCTGAACGAGGGGCCCAGGCTAATGTTGAATCCGCCGTAGCCATAGAGGAAAACGGGGTTCTTCGCGTTGCGTTCCAGCCCCTTTTTGTAGGTGAGGAACATGGGGATGCGGGTGCCGTCCTTGCTGGCGAAGAAAACTTGCTCGGTGGTGAACTCGTCGGGGTTGAATTGAACCTTGGGAGCACGGAACAAGGCATACTCGTTGTGCGCCAGGTCGTAGGTGAAGGTGGTCGTGGGCATGGTAAACGAGGCGAAGGCCATGAAGCACTCCTTGTCGTGTTTGTCGCCGCTGAATCCTACCGAACCGATGCCGGGCAACTTCACCTTGTGGAGGTTTTTGCCCTTGAGGTCGTAGACAAAGGCTTGGTCGGCGGCGTCTTTGTTGTAGGTGAGGATGAACCGCTCGCCAATAAGCTGCGCGCCCGAAAGGACGTCGTTCTGCTCGGGCACCAGCCTCTTCCAGTCGGCCACGGCGGGCTTACTCAAGGTGGTGGTCATCAGGCAATACTTGGGGGCGTGGTAGTTGGTGTAGAGATAGACGGTGCCCTCGTTCACCTCTACGGGATAATATTCGTAGTCCATATCGGTGGCCATGGCGACAAACTTACTCTTGGGCTGGCGCAGGTCTTTCACATAGAGGGCATTGCCCCGTCCGGCACCACTCTCGAAGAGGAAGAGCATGGTTTCGTCTTCACTGACCGAGGCGGAGTAGAATCGCTTGGGGTATTGCCGGTTCTGGTAGATAAGCTGATCGGCCGACTGCGGGGTGCCGATTTTGTGGTAGTATATCTTGTGGAACTCGTTGACGTTGGAGAACTCCTTGCCCCCGGTGGGGGCGTCGTAAGCGCTGTAGTAGAATCCATCGCCTTGCCACGAGGCGCCCGAGAACTTGGCCCACAAGATGTGGTCGTCTAAGAGCTTGCCCGTGGCTGTTTCCAGCACGTATATCTCGCTCCAGTCCGATCCGCTGCGCGAAATGGTGTAGGCTGTGTACTTACCATCGTTGGAGAACGAGAGGCCGGTGAGGGCTACGGTGCCATCGTCGGAGAGCTGGTTGGGGTCGAGGAAGACCCGCGGTTCCCCCTCGAGGCTTTCCTGCACGTACACCACGCTCTGGTTTTGTAGCCCGTCGTTTTTGGAAAAATAATACTTACCATGCTTTTTAAAAGGGGTGCCGAACTTCTCGTAGTTGGCCAGTGCGGTGAGTCTGTCCAAGAGTTTGCCGCGGAAGGGAATTTTCGCCAGATAAGCGTTGGTCACCTTGTTCTCGGCCTCGACCCACGCGGCGGTGGCGGCGGAGGTGTCGTTCTCGAGCCAGCGATAGGGGTCTTGTACGGCGGTGCCGAAGTAGACGTCGACACTATCCACCTTGGGAGTGTCGGGGTAGGCCAGCTTGGCGGATTGTTTACAGGAGAGAAGGGTTGTCATACAAAGTAAAAATAGAGAAATTGTTTTTAGTTTCATAAAACATAGGGGATTAGTGGATTAACTATGAATGTTGATGGTTTCGGTGGCAAATATACGAAGAAATCCCTACCTTCGCAGTTCGTTAAAAAAATGTTTTTTATGCAAACGAACCTCCATTTAAACCAGCTCTACTTCAAAGACACGCAATTTGCCAACCTGATGACGCGCCGCATCTTCAACGTCTTGCTCATTGCCAACCCCTACGACGCATTCATGTTGGAAGACGACGGCCGTATCGAGGAGAAAATCTTCAACGAGTACACCTCCCTCTCTCTTCGCTACCCGCCACGCTTTACCCTGGTCTCCGACTTGGAAGCTGCACTCGAGGAGTTGCGCGGCGTGCCCTTCGACCTTATTATATGTATGCCGGGAAGCGGCGACAACGAGAGTTTCGAGGCTGCCCGCGCCATCAAAGCGCGCTACGAGCACATCCCCATCGTCATACTCACCCCGTTTAGCCACGGCATCACCAAGCGCATCGAAAACGAAGACCTCAGCGCCTTCGAATATGTCTTCTGCTGGCTGGGTAACACCGATTTGTTGGTCTCCATCATCAAGCTCATCGAAGACAAGATGAATCTCGAGCACGACGTCAGCGAGGTGGGCGTGCAACTCATCCTGTTGGTCGAAGACGGCATCCGGTTCTACTCTTCGGTATTGCCCAACCTCTATAAATTCGTGCTCAAGCAGAGCCAAGAGTTCTCGACCGAAGCCCTCAACGCCCACCAGCGCACCCTTCGTATGCGGGGACGCCCCAAAATTGTGCTGGCGCGCACCTATCAAGAGGCATACGACATCTACCACCGCTACGAGAACAATGTGCTGGGCGTGATTACCGATGTCCGCTTCCCACTCGAGGAATATGGCGAGAAGGATCCCCTTGCCGGCTTCAAGCTCTGCGCCGATATACGCCAGACCGACCCCTTCGTGCCCCTGATCGTGCAATCTTCCGAGGAGGAAAACGCTGCCTACGCCTCGCGCTACGATGCTGCCTTCATCAACAAGAACTCCAAGCAGATGGACGTCGATTTGCGTCGGGCGGTATCCGACAACTTCGGCTTCGGCGACTTTATTTTCCGCAATCCCTCCACGCTCGAGGAGGTGGCGCGCGTTCGCAACCTCAAGGAGTTGCAAAACATCCTCTTTGCCGTGCCTGCCGAATCGTTCTTATACCATATCAGCCGCAACCACATCAGTCGTTGGCTCTATTCACGCGCCCTTTTTCCGGTGGCGGCCTTTCTGCGCGGCATCACTTGGAACAGTTTGCAAGACATCGACGCCCACCGACAGATCATCTCCGAGGCCATCGTCAAATACCGCAAGATGAAGAATCAGGGGGTCGTTGCCGTCTTCCGCCGCGACCGTTTCGACCGCTATTCCAACTTTGCCCGCATCGGCGAAGGCTCGTTGGGCGGCAAGGGTAGGGGACTGGCCTTCATCGACCACATCATTAAACGCCATCCCGACTTCGAAGAGTTTGAAAACGCCCGTGTGGCCATCCCCAAAACCGTTGTCTTGTGTACCGACATCTTTGATGAGTTCATGGAGACCAACAACCTCTATCAGATTGCCCTTTCCGATGCTGCGGACGACGTCATCCTGCGCTATTTCCTGCAAGCCCGCTTGCCGGAAGCGTTGGTAGAGGATTTTTTCACCTTCTTCGACGTGGTGCAATCGCCCATTGCCGTGCGGTCGTCGTCCCTTTTGGAAGATTCGCACTACCAACCGTTTGCCGGCATCTACAACACCTATATGATTCCCTTCCTCGACGACCGTTACGAAATGCTACGGATGCTAAGCGATGCCATCAAGGGAGTCTACGCTTCGGTCTACTTCCGCGACAGCAAAGCCTACATGCAGGCCACCAGTAACGTCATTGATCAGGAGAAAATGGCGGTGATTTTGCAAGAAGTGGTCGGTCAACCCTACGGCGAGCGCTATTACCCCTCCATGTCGGGCGTGGCACGCTCGCTCAACTACTATCCCATCGGCGATGAACGGGCTGAAGAAGGCATTGTCCATCTGGCGCTCGGTTTGGGCAAATATATTGTCGACGGCGGGGTGACGTTGCGCTTCTCTCCGGCGCATCCCACCAAAGTATTGCAAACCAGTGAACCCGAACTGGCTTTGCGTGAGACCCAAACGCGCTTCTACGCCCTCGATCTGAGCAACGGCGGCCAAAACTTCTCCATCGACGACGGATTTAACCTGTTGACCCTGCCCGTCAAAGAGGCGGAGAAGGATGGGGCACTCACCTATCTGGCCTCCACCTACGATGCCTACAACCAACTCATCCGGGATGAGCTTAGCGGCACGGGACGCAAGCTCATTACCTTTGCCAACATCCTCAAACACGATGTTTTCCCGCTGGCCAAGATTGTGAGAATGGTGCTGCAATACGGGCAGCAGGAGATGCGTCGTCCTATAGAGATAGAATTTGCCGCAACCCTGAGCCGCGAGCTGCAAGAACGCTCGGGCACCTTCTATTTGCTGCAGATACGTCCTATTGTAGAGAACAAAGAGATCATGAACGAGCATCTGGAGGCTATTGCGCCGGAGAAATTGCTGCTGCGCTCGTTCAACTCATTGGGTCACGGGGTGATGGACGATGTGTTCGATGTGGTCTACGTCAAGACCGCCGCCTACAATCCGGCCAACAACGCGGCCATCGCCTTGGAAATCGAACAACTCAACCGCCGCTTCCTGGCCGAAGAGAAAAACTACGTGCTCATCGGCCCGGGGCGGTGGGGTAGCAGCGATGCCGCGCTGGGAATTCCGGTAAAGTGGTCGCATATCTCCGCAGCCCGCGTTATTGTGGAGGCGGGATTGACCAACTACCGCATCGATCCCTCGCAAGGCACCCATTTCTTTCAAAACCTCACCTCGTTTGGCGTGGGCTACTTCACCATCAACGCCTACATGAACGATGGATTCTACAACCAGCCGTTTTTAGACGCTTGTCCGGCCGTGTATGAGACCCAATGGCTGCGACACGTCCGTTTTGAACACCCGGCAGTGGTGAAAATGGACGGAAAGAAGAAGCTGGGCGTAGTGTTGCTGCCCGCGTAGCTACGATTGGGCAAGCAACGCAAGCTCTTCGTGGCTGAAGGGAGCGCGATGGACGGCTTTCAGGTTTTCTTCGAGCTGCGCGATGGAGCTGGCGCCGATAATCACCGAAGAGACCCGCTCGTCGTGCAGCAACCAAGCCAATGACATGGCCGCCAGGGTTTCGCCTCGCCCGCGGGCAACCTCCCGATAGCGTTCAAGACGCTCCATGAGTTGGGGGGTGAGCATCTCCGGCCGTAAGAATTGTCCGCTGGCCATGCGGGAGCCGTTGGGCACGGTGCCACCGGCATAGCGGTCGGTGAGCAGCCCTTGTGCCAAGGGTGAGAAAGCCACAAATCCGCTTCCGGCAGTGGCGGCCTGCTGCAAAATGCCGTTCTCTTCCACGTCGCGATGGAGTAGATTGTACTTACCTTGGTAGGCTAAGCAGTGTACATCGTGTGCGGCAAGGTAGCGATAGGCCTTTTCGGCCGCTTCGGGGGGATACTTGGAGATGCCCACGTAGAGCGCTTTGCCTTGCTTGACGATATCGACCAGTGCTTGCAAGGTCTCTTCCAAGGGGGTGTCGGGATCGAAGCGGTGCGAGTAGAACAGGTCGACGTAGTCGACATGTAAGCGTTGCAAGCTGCGGTCGATGCTGCTCATCAGCTGTTTGCGCGATCCCCATTCGCCGTAGGGTCCCGGCCACATCTCATGTCCGGCTTTGGTGGAGATGAAAAGCTCGTCGCGGAAGGGTTTGAGCGAGGTCTGCATCATGCTTCCCAGCAACGATTCGGCTGCTCCCACGGGAGGGCCGTAGTTGTTGGCCAAGTCCAGGTGGGTAATCCCGTGATCGAAGGCGTAATAGATGATGGAATGCATCTTTCGTCGGTTGGATTCGCTGCCGAAGTTCAGCCAAAAGCCCAATGAGAGCTGGGGAAGCATCACGCCGCTTTGGCCGCATCGGCGATAGGGCATACCGCCGGCGTAGCGGTCGGAAGCAGGGGTGTAAATTCGGGTGGTCATAGTGATTGAATTGTCATAAGAATATTAGAATGGACAAAGTTACTTTAATTCACTTAGAATCACTATCTTTGAGCACTTTAAAATCTAACACAGCGTGACAATTATGGAAAAGAAGAAAGTGTTAGTGGCGGTGGCCACCAAAAAAGAGGTAGCTCTTCTGTGTGAAGAGATGAACAAGCACTATGTAGCCGAGGATACCCATGAAAAGCAGCTGCGCCGTTACGTGAGCGATAAGTTGGCAGTGGAAATCCTTCAGGTGGGCATCGGTCATGTGCCTGCAGCACTTGCCTGCAACGAATATTTCCATCGGAGCGGCCTTCCCGACGTGGTGGTAAACGCCGGTTATTGCACGGCGGCCGATTCGTTTCCGGTAGGGAGCGTGGTGCATCCGGGTTGTATTATGAAATACGACTCCAACCTGCCCGACTACTTCGAACATCAATCCCAAATAGTGCAGATATGGGGTGATCGGTATCAAATCATGCAAAGTATGAACTATGTGCCCGAAATCAACGGGAACAATGCATTTATCCTTCAGTTGTGCGACATGGAATCGTATGGTATTGCCCTTGCCTGCAAGCTGCATAAGGTGAAGCTGGCACTCTACAAGCAAGTTGCTTCCGTGCAGGAGGTGATGCGACTCCATTCATTGCTACTCAACGAGGTGCCCGATAAGCGTTTTACCGAATTTCCCGAATGGTTGCGCACGGTGGTGAGCAGACGAATGAAATAGTATCCCACGAAAAAGAATGGTGCGGCAAAGGCGATTGAGTTACCTTTGCCGCACCATTCTTTCTTAGGGGCGCTCTT
Source organism: Prevotellaceae bacterium (assembly GCA_031262785.1). GTDB lineage: Bacteria > Bacteroidota > Bacteroidia > Bacteroidales > Bacteroidaceae > Bacteroides. The sequence continues at coordinate 8,198 of JAISHB010000134.1, read as the reverse complement.
CTTGGATTTAGAAGATGGCGTCTTTGTTGTTGAACAGCCTGTTCTCGCTCAGTTTCACTACTTTGCCATACTGTTCGAGACGTTTCTGGTCGATGCTCTTGGAGTTACCCAAAATACCAATGACGTAGGGTTTGCCTTTGATGTGCGTTTCGTAGAACTTCACAATGTCGTCGAAGGTGAGGGCATCAATCTTGGCCAAGTTTTCCTCGGCCGGATCGCCGGCATATCCCATCCGTTGATAGATGCGCAAGTATTGGGCTTTGTAGCGGAAGTCGGGATGCGTGCTTAGTGCCTCCTGACGCATGTAGCTCTTGATGTTCGCCATGCGGTCGGCGTTTTGGGGCATGTTGTTGATCAATCCCATGAAGATGTCGAGGGCATCGTTGGCTTTGTCGTTCTGCGTGCCGATGCTACCCATCAGGTAAGTGGGGTTGCCCGGTTTGTTTGGCTCGGTAATGTAGGCACCGGCGGTGTAGGCCATGGAACGTTTCTCACGAATCTCGTTGAGCACCAATCCGCTGAAGCCACCCGAGAAGTATTGATAGAAGGCATTACGCACTACATCGTCTTTCTTATCGTAGGCCTCCATGGGCAGGTAGAAGAAGATCTGAGCCTGTTCGGCATCGTTATTCGACAGGAAGTAGACAGTGTTCTCTTTAATGGGCGCCAGCTCTTTGTCTTGCGGCGAAGCGGTTTGGCGTTCGTTGGCCACCAACGGCAGGCTGGTGCTGACCACTTTATAGACGCTGTCGCACGGGGCGTTACCGCAGTAGAAGAGTTCGAAGGCGTAGTTCGAGGCGCGTACAATGTCGCCCGTCAGTTCGGAACGTTGCAGTTCGATAACCTGTTTGTCGGTCAGTTCATCGATGTAGTTAGATTTGTCTTTATACCTTATATATTGGTTGAGTGCGCTGTTGAGTATGCTCACATTCTTCTTGCGCATCATCCGACTGCCAATCATCTGGCCTTTGATGCGTTCGAGCTGCTTGTCGTCGAGCTTGGGGAAGGAGATTTGTTGCGATAGCAACAGGCAGGCATCCTTGAGGGTGGATTCGTATCCGCGCATGTTGATGTAGAGGTAGTCGGCGTCGGCGCTCATCGAGAAGGTGGCATTGATTCGGCTCAGTTGTTCCTTGAGGGCTTGCGGTTCGTAAGCTCCCATGATGCCGGCGTTATTCATCAGGGTGGCGGCAATGCTCAGTTTGGGGAACTGACGTGTGCCGGCTCCGTAGCGCAGGGTCATGCTGAAGACGTTGTTCTCGGGATTGGGCACATAATACATCTTCGAGTAGGTGTTTAGCTCGCGCGTTTGTACGTCGCTGAAGTCCATAAACTTCTCGTCGACTTGTCCGATGGGAATGTTTTTGAATTGGGTGGCGTAGAGCGACTCTTTGCCTTCGGGGGTGTCGATGGGTTTGTAGTCGGGTTTCTTGGTCTTATTGCTTTGGCTCTTGTTTTTACCCTCTTCGATGTGGAAAGCCATGTAGTCGGGACCGAGGTATTTCTTGGCCACCCGACGAATGTCTTCGTTGGTGATGCTCATCACCTCGTCGCGGTAGTTGAGCGCCTTTTGGATGTCCTCTTCGTTGATGAAGGCGTTCAGAAGGAGTTGAGCTCTGCTCTCGTTGTCCTCCATTTGCAGATCGAAGTCGCGGCAGAGGTTTATTTTGAGGGCATCAATCACCCAGTCTTCAAACTCTCCGGCCGCCACTTGCTCAATGGCTTTGAGTGCCTTGCGTTCGGCACTTTTGTTCGACTCGTAGCGACGTTGGTTGTTGTCGTAGAGCGGCACCACCTGAATGATGTTTCGTCCCTGCTCGCGGAGGGTCATGGGGAAGGCTCCGCCGCCACTGATGTCGCCGTCGATGGTGAGTTTATCCATCGTACCGGTGTTGCTTGAGTTGGAGATGAGCGACATGGCCAGCTCCAACGGCTTCTCATCGGGATGACCGGCGGGCACGCCCGGATACACCATGATGACCGAGGGCTGATAACCCAGCTTGGCATTGTATTGAGTGCGTCCTTTGATGTTCGAGTCGGTGTATTTCTTACGTTCGGGTAGCGGACGATTGCGCAAACGGCCGAAGGTAGCGGCTATTTGCCGGCTGATTTGTTGCGCATTGACGTTACCCACGAGGATGAGCACCATGTTTTCGGGAACATACCATTGGTTGTAGAATTCAATAAGCTTGCTCAGGCGGGGATTCTTCAGATGCTCGGGCAGTCCGATGATGGGACGTGCATAGGGCGTTCCTTTGAAGGCGTTGCCCATCAGGAATTCGTTGGTGGCGGTGTTGGGATTGTCTTGCGAACGGTTATACTCTTCGTAGACCGTTTCGAGTTCGGTTTGGAAGGAGCGGAACACCGGATCGATGAAGCGTTGCGAGGAGATTTGCAACCACTTGCCTATCTGATAGGTGGGGAACGAGTTGTGATAGTAGGTCAGGTCGTAGCTGGTTCCGGCGTTGACGTTTTTACTACCGATACTCTCCATCAGGTTGAAAAATTCGCTGGACACACTGTATTTGGCCTCTTCAATGGTGAGTTCGTTGATCTCTTTCTTGATAGCCTCTTTTTTAACGGGGTCCGCTTCGTCGGCCATCTGGTCGTACTTGGCAATGATTTGCTCGTAAATAGGCTTTTCGGTTGCCCAGTCGAGCGTGGAAATCTTATCGGTCCCTTTGAACATCACATGTTCGAGGTAGTGAGCCAAGCCGGTGTATTCGACCGGATCGTTTGCCGAACCGGTGCGTATGCCCACGGCACCGTAGACATCCGATTTGGAACTGTCCTCCCAGATATATACCGTCAGACCGTTTTTTAGTTTGAATGATTTCAGTCCTTGTCCGAATGAAGGCAAGGAGGTTGCTGCTATAAGCAGTAGAATAGATAATCGACTGACATGTCTCATAAAAGTTCTTTTTAAATTAAAGTAAGATTCTTATAGGTAGGCAAAACTACTAAAAAATCACCTGAGAACTCTCAAAAACAGGTGATAAACTCTCAAAAGTTAGTTTTTTGCCCTCTAATATAACAGTATGTAGGTGCATAAACCCCCGTGACCATCCTACTTTTGCCGCATCATTTTGTTAATAGCTACAAATCACTCTAAAAGGTAAAAAGATGGATCATGTATTTTTCAGTAAAGAATGGACCGGTGTGGAAGTCATGCACTTCACTCCCCAATTGAATGTTGCCCGCAAAGAGGCAAAACGAACCCAATGGTTGCTCACTATGATGCGTACGCTCTTTTCAGAGTTGTACTCGGGCGCTGCCCGCGAGATGTTACATACAGAGAATCGTGTACATTATAGATTATAAGAGAACCTAACCCTGCTAACAAAGCCTAAACCCAGCCCCGCCTAAACCATTAACGGCCTAAACCAAGCCTAAACCCAGCCCAAGCCTAAGCCGCCCACCACCTAAACCCGCCTAAACCCAGCCCAAACCTAAGCCGCCCACCACCTAAACCCGCCTAAACCAAGGCCCAAGCCTAAACCGCCCACCACCTAACCCCGCCTAACCTAACCCCTAAACCGCCCCAACCTGAACCTGTAACCCCCTAAACCTGTAACCCCCTAAACCCGTACAACTCACTCCTAAACCTGTAACGACCTAAACCTAACCCCCTAAGCCAACCGTTTCTTTCTGTAATAAATGCATTTCAGGTCAATCTAAAAAGGGTGTGCCCGGGGCGGCACACCTTTTTTTGTCTACTCCGGCGTTTAGTTACATAATCTTGCCGTGCCCGTCTTAGCAAGTACTATGATACCAACCAATTACCACCTGTTTGACTTCCTCGATTTCGATGCGTCACTCGCTGCCGACGAGTCGCTCTGGACAGCCTGTCGCCCTACCGCCGTGACGGTGCGCGGAGGCGATCTGTTTGTCACCCTCCCTTTCCAGAAACAGCAGTTGGCCGCCGATATGGCTGCCGACGGTAGCGTTCCCCGCGAAACATACACCCTGTTGATACGCCAGTACACCCAAGGCATCGTGCGGCTCTTCGTCGACTTCGACGGGGAAGGCGATGCCCTGCCCGTGGAGGAGGACGACATGCTCTGTATAAGTCCGTCCGTCCGGCGGATGCCGCTGAACCTCGAAGCGGGGGAGGGCGAATGGCGCTTCTTCACCGACGAGGGCACCTTGCGGGGCGTGATCAACGCACGCGATGCGCAAGTGGAACGCTGGAGCAACCTGCTCCCCGACCCGCAGGAGACGTTTGACCTCACGTTATTCCCCGACGGAACACGCGCCGTTCATTTGGCCTGCTACGACCACTTCTCCCCGCCGCGCTACGATGCGCTCCCCCTTGCGTTTTGCCGTCGGGACGGCCGGCGCGGGCGTGCCACCCTCTCGGTGGAGGCTGCCCCCGACGAATGCTTTGCCGGTACCGGCGAACGGTTCGCCAAAATGGACTTGAGCGGCCAATCCCTCTACCTGAAGAACCAAGACGGACAGGGCGTCAACAGCCGCCGCACCTATAAAAACATCCCCTTCTTCCTCTCGAGCCGTCACTACGGGGTGTATTACCACACCACGGCCTACAGCAAGCTCTCCTTAGCACATCACTCCACCCGTTCGGTGCAATTCTTAAGCGAGCAACCCCTGTTGGACGCCTTCGTGATGGCCGGCGACACCCCCGAACAGCTTGTGCGAAGCTACCGCGACCTCACCGGCTACCCCGCCATGCCGCCCCTGTGGAGCTTCGGCATCTGGATGAGCCGCATGAGCTACTTCAGTGCCGATGAAGTGGAGCAGATTTGCCGGCGCCTGCGCAGCGAACACTACCCCTGCGACGTCATTCACTTAGATACCGGTTGGTTCAAGACCGACTGGCTCTGCGAATGGAAGTTCAACGAAGAGCGGTTTCCCGATCCGAAAGCCTTTATCGAGCGCCTCCGGGCGCAGGGATTCCGCGTTTCGCTCTGGCAATTGCCCTACGTGGCCGAGGAGGCCGAGCAGATCACCGAGGCACGCGCCCACAACTATATAGCACCGCTCACCAAGCAACAGGCCTCGGAAGGCTCGAACTTCTCGGCGTTGGATTATGCCGGCACCATCGATTTTACCAATCCGGAAGCCACCCGATGGTATCAAAACCTGCTTCGCCCGCTGCTGGAGATGGGCGTCGCCTGCATCAAGACCGATTTTGGCGAGAATATCCACCTGGATGCCGCCTACCAAGGGATGGAACCACGCCTGTTAAACAACCTCTACGCCCTGCTTTACCAGCGCACAGCCTATGAAATCACCCAAACGGTAACCGGCGAAGGCATTATCTGGGCACGGGCAGCGTGGGCGGGCTGCCAGCGCTACCCGTTACACTGGGGGGGAGACGCCGCCGCAACGTGGGACGGCATGGCCGGATCGCTCAAAGGGGGGCTTCACCTCGGCCTGTCGGGTTTTGCCTTTTGGAGTCACGACGTGCCGGGCTTCCACTCGCTGCCCAACTTCATGAACAGCCCCGTGCCGGACGACCTCTACGTGAGGTGGACACAGCTGGGCGTCTTTTCGTCGCACATTCGCTATCATGGCACCTGCCCGCGCGAGCCGTGGTGCTATCCGGCAGTGGCTCCCCTTATCAAACAATGGTGGAAGTTGCGCTACGCCCTCATTCCCTATATTGTGGCACAGAGCCGCAAGGCCGTGGCCAGCGGCTACCCGCTGCTGCGCGCCCTTATTTTCCACCACAGCGACGATCCCCTCTGCTGGCACATCGACGACGAGTACTATTTGGGCGACGACCTGCTGGTGGCCCCCGTGATGAACAGCCAAAACCGCCGCAACATCTACCTGCCCGAGGGCACTTGGATACACTTCTTCACCGGTGAACGGCTGGAGGGCGGCCGCTGGCTGCGCGAGGTTGACGTCCCGCTCCGGGAGATGCCCGTCTACGTGCGCGCCGGCGCCAGCCTGCCCTTCTATCCCCACGAAGTGGAGGCCACCGACCAGATGCAGCTCGGGGAGATTGCCCTTTTGACCTTCGATCGCACCTACCGCGGCTTGGAAGCCGCCTGGCCGCTTTGGAAACAACCCTCTCCACGCACCTAAAAACTAAAAACGATCAGATGAAAACTTGGAAACAGAACTTGGATGAAACCAAACAACACCTCATTCGCTGGTGGTTTGGCGAAGGAATCGTGCTCACCATGTGGGAGCACTTTCAAACCGGCGTGACCCCTCATGCCGACATACCCGCACCGGCTCCCCCACGCAACTTGAACCAGCGTTGGTTCGATCCGGCGTGGCGTTCCGCCTACTTAGACTGGTACGTGGCGCACAGCTACTTGGGCGCCGACATCTTGCCCGTGGCCAACACACAGCTCGGCCCCGGTTCCCTTGCCGCGATTTTGGGCGGCGTGCTCGAGGGCGGCGAAGATACCATCTGGATACACCCCAACCCAGCCTTCACCGACGAGATCCGCTTCGATGAAAACCATCCCAACTGGCTGCTTCACAAAGAACTACTCCGTGCCTGCAAGCGTCGGGCACAAGGACACTACTATGTAGGCATGCCCGATCTGATGGAAGGGCTTGATGTGCTGGCCGCCCTGAAAGGTACCGACGCCGTGTTGCTCGATACGGCGCTGCAACCCGAAAGGTTGGAGCAGCAGGTGCAGCAGATCAACGACATCTACTTCAAGGTTTTCGACGAACTGTACGACATTATCCGGGAGGGCGACGAGATGGCCTTCTGCTACTTCTCCGCATGGGCGCCCGGGCGCATGACCAAGCTGCAGAGCGACATTTCCACCATGATTAGTACCGCGGATTTCCGTCGTTTTGTCCAGCCCTACCTGCGCCAACAGTGCCAGCGCATTGAATACACCCTTTACCACCTCGATGGGGTAGGTGCCCTGCATCACTTAGACGCCCTGCTGGAGATTGAGCAGCTCAAAGCCATTCAATGGTCGCCCGGTGTGGGACAGCCGCAGGGTGGGTCGGCCAAGTGGTACGACCTCTACCGCAAGATACTGGGTAGTGGCAAGAGCATCATGGCCTCGTGGGTCGGACTGGACGAGCTAAAACCGTTGCTCGACCACATCGGCGGCGAAGGGGTGCACTTGGAGATGGATTTCCACAACGAAGCCGAGGTGGAACAGGCCTTGCGCATCGTCGAGGAGTTCACGCCCGCCGCTTCCCCCGCCGCGGATGCGGCTGCCGGGGAGCCGCGCGAAACCATTTCCCTATCCTCCACCGCCTCGTCGACCCCCGCGGCCGCCCTGGAACCGCTCTTCCAAGCCATTGTGGAGGGCAAGCGCGAGCAGGCCGTGGAGTACACCCGTCGCGCCATTGACGCAGGCACGCCGCCCCAACGCCTCATCAACGACTATATGATTCGCGCCATGGCAGAGGTGGGCGCGCGCTTTCAAGACGGACGCGCCTTTGTGCCCCAACTGCTCATGGCCGGACGTGCCATGGCCGGCGCGCTCGAACTCCTCAAGCCGTTGCTGGTCGGCACCGCCTCGTACAGCGCCGGCCGCGTGGTGATCGGCACCGTCAAGGGCGATTTGCACGATATTGGCAAGAACCTGGTGGCTTCCATGCTCGAAGGATGCGGATTTGAGGTCTATAACATCGGCATCGACGTGCCCGCCGAGCAGTTTGTGGCCGCGGTACGCGAGTATCAGCCCGACATCCTGGCCATTAGTGCCTTGCTCACCACCACCATGGGCTACATGAGCGAAGTGATCGATGCACTCCGGGCCTCCGGCGTGCGCGACAACGTCAAGATCATGGTGGGAGGCGCTCCCGTGAGCCAGCGCTTCGCCACCCAGATTGGGGCCGACGGCTATGCCGACAACGCCAACACTGCCGTAGCCGTGGCACGCGAGCTGGTGCATAAGAAGTGAATAACCGCAGTGCGGTTTTCTTGAAATTGCATAGAAAGTGAATAACCGCAATGCGGTTTTTCTGAAATTGCATAAAAAGTGAATAACCGCAACGTGGTAAATGAATAATTGTATAGAAAGTGAATACCCGCAACGTGGTAAATGCATAGTTGCATAGAAAGTGAATACTCATATCGTGGTAAATGAATAATTGCATGAAAAGTGAATACCCACGGCGTGGGAAGCCCTGAAATTGCATAAACAGTGAATACCCGCGACGTGGATGACACCCCCAAACCCCCTAAAGGGGGCTTAGATGGTACCGGGAAAGCAGTAGTCACTGCAAAAGCCCCCTTTAGGGGG
>JAISHB010000092.1 GCA_031262785.1 Prevotellaceae bacterium | reverse complement strand
GTTTTTACCCACCCCTGGGAATACTCCTTGCCTTGGCGGTCGTAATAGAGCGGAATCACTTCCGTTTCCAGCAACGTGTAGATGGTGGCCGCATCCAACTGATCCTGGTGCTCCTGATTCTGATAGGTTCGTTTCTCGGTCAGTGCCCAGCCGGCTCCTTGGCGGTAGCCTTCGAGCCACCATCCGTCGAGCACGGAGAAATTGAGCACGCCGTTCATCAACGCCTTCTCGCCCGAGGTGCCCGAAGCTTCCATCGGACGGGTGGGCGTGTTGAGCCAAATATCCACACCCGAAACCAAGCGACGCGCCAGGTGCATGTCGTAATTCTCCAGGAAGATAATCTTACCCAGGAATTCCGGACGGCGGGAGATTTCGATGATTCGTTTAATCAGCCCCTGCCCTGCCCCGTCGTTCGGATGCGCCTTGCCAGTGAAGAGGAACTGCACCGGATAGTCGGGATTGTTCACAATCTTGGCCAGACGGTCCAGATCGGTAAAGAGCAGGTGTGCGCGCTTGTAGGTGGCAAAGCGACGGCCAAATCCAATAAGCAGCGCATTGGGATTCATCTTACCCAAAATGGAGACAATACGCGAAGGATCGCCCTGATTCTTCAGCCACGTATCGCTAAACTGCACGCGGATGTAGTCGACCAATTTCTTTTTCAGTCCCATGCGGGTGTCCCAGATCTCTTCGTCGGGCACCTGGTAGATGGCTTGCCAGATTTTGGGATTCGACTGATCGTAGAGGAAGTTCTCGTCGAAGTGGTCGGCATAGAGATGTTTCCATTCGGTGGCGCTCCACGTGGGGAAGTGCACGCCGTTGGTAACATAGCCCACATGCATCTCTTCGGGGAAGTATCCTTTCCAGATGGTAGAGAACATCTCTTGCGAGACCTTGCCGTGCAGCCAGCTCACGCCGTTGACCTCTTGCGAGGTGTTGCAGGCAAAGATAGACATGCAGAAACGCTCGCCCTTGTCGCCCGGATTGTTGCGTCCCAAGTCCATCAGGTCGTCCCACGAAATGCCCATGCGGGCGGGATAGCCACTCATATATTTACCGAACAATCCTTCGTCGAAGTAGTCGTGTCCGGCGGGTACGGGCGTATGCACGGTGTAGAGCGAAGAGGCACGCACCAGCTCAATGGCCTGGTCGTAGGTGAACCCTTCGGCCACGTAGTCGCAGATGCGCTGCACGTTAATCAGTGCCGCATGCCCTTCGTTGCAGTGATAGATATTCTTTCGGATGCCCAACTTCTTGAGCGTGAGTATGCCGCCGATGCCCAGGAGTATCTCCTGCTTCAACCGGTTCTCCCAATCGCCGCCATAGAGTTGGTGGGTGATGGGACGGTCGAACTGGCTGTTCATCTCGTTGTCGGTGTCGAGCAGATAGAGTTTGATGCGTCCCACATTCACACGCCACAGGTAGGCATGCACCTCGTAGTCGAGGTAGGGAACATCCACAATCAATTGATTGCCCTGCTCGTCGAGCACCTTCTCGATGGGCAGTTGACTGAAGTTTTGCGCTTCGTAATTGGCTATCTGCTGACCATCCATCGAGAGGGTTTGCGTGAAGTAGCCATAGCGGTAGAGGAAACCCACGGCGCACAAATCTACATTGCTGTCGGAAGCCTCCTTGAGGTAGTCGCCGGCCAATACGCCCAACCCGCCCGAATAGATTTTCAGCACATGGCTCAGTCCGTATTCCATGCTGAAATAGGCCACCGAGGGGCGGCTCTTATCTACCTCCACGTCCATGTAGGTGCGGAACTTGGCATACACATCGTTCATCCGCTGGAGAATCACTTTGTCTTTAGCCAATGCTTCCAGCTCGATATAGGTCATTCGCTCGAGCAACAGCATGGGGTTTTGTCCCACCTCTTTCCACAAAGCCGGATTGAGGTCTCGAAAAAGTTCGATGGCCTCGTTGTTCCAGGCCCACCAAATGTTACGCGCCAGTTCCGAGAGTTTGTTCAATTCGGCGGGAATGTGCGATTTCACATTCACATCCTTCCAATTCGGAGTATTGGCATTACTTACTTTAATCTTCATACTAAACTATTTTTTACCTATTGATAGGCTTGTTTTGATATACATTCATGTTCACCGTGGAGCAACCCCCAGGCGCACGGCGGCACGGCGGAGTGCAAAGTCGTACGCCTCGTAGTAATAGCCGATGAAATGCTTCCACAGAGCTTTCTCGGCCGTTTGGGTTGCCTGCCGGCCTATTTCGTCCAGCTCCCCGCGGTTTTTTGCGGCAAAGCGGGTGATGGTTTCCCCGATACCCTCGGCCACTTCGCCGTAGTTGTAGTCGGAACGGTGCAGCACCTCCACACCCTTGTCGATTCCCTCGCAAGCCATTCCTTTCACCCAACGGCCAAAACCGGCCAAATCGGTAGTGATGGTGGGCACGCCAAAGGCAATACTCTCCAGGGGGGTGTAGCCCCACGGTTCGTAATAAGAAGGATAGACGCTGAGGTCTTCGCCCGCAAGCAGGTCGTAATAGGAGAGATTCAGGATGCCGTCCGCCCCGTCGAGGTAACAGGGAATCAGCAGCACCTTCACCCGACCGCCCGGCGCATTGCACAATCCCAGGGCGGGGAGCCTGTTCACCAGCAGATCGTCGGCCGTGTTGTGCAGCCAATGGGTCAGAAAGGGCATTTCAAGCGGTGTGGAATCATTCCGGTCGTTTTGCAGGCGTTCCTGCAAATCGCTGCGCGGGGCACTTACCCAACCGGGCACGGCAATCACCGCCAGCACCTCTTTCTTGAGTTCACGACTGCGGTTGAGATGCCCCAGCGCTTCGACGAACACATCGATGCCCTTGTTCTTGAATTCGTAGCGTCCGCTGGTTCCCACCACCAGGGTCTCTTCGTCACGCAGCCGGGTGCCCGTCAGACAGCCGGCCAGGTGTAGCAATGCGGCGCGCGTGCGCGTCCGCTTTTCGACCAGGTCACTTTGCGGCGGTACCAAGTCTTCTTCAAACCCGTTCATGAGCACCACGTCGGCGGGTTTATCGAGCAACTCCTTGCATTCGTTGTTGGTGATTTCGCTCACCGTGGTGAAGCAATCGGCACGATGCGCCGTTTGTTTCTCGACCGAGTGTTTCGATTGCATGTTCAACTCTCCGGCCATCTGGTCGCCGTTGTAGGCAAACAAATAGTCGTAGAGCGGTTTGTTGTTGCCCGCAATGGATCGGCCTATGGAGGTGGCGTGTGTGGTGAAGATGGTGGCAATCTCGGGCACGGCCGTTTGCAGGTAAAGTGCCCCCATGGCTGTCATCCATTCGTGTGCCTGATAGACGACGCGATCGGCGGCCGTCAGGTTGTAGCGGTAGAAACTTTCGGCCACGCGGCCGGCGGCATAGGCAAACATCGAGGCCTCGTCGTAGTCGCCGTAGGCATGAAGCGAATCCACCCCGTAGCGGTTCCACATCATCGTGTAGAGTTCGTTCTTTTGGGAGAAGAAGGGATGAAAGTCTACCAGGAAGACAATGGGACGACCGGGGATGTCCCACCGCCCCACCCGCACGGCCAAGCCGTCGTGCTCGGCGGCATGACGTTTCCAGGCCGCACACAGGTTGTCCGCCTCCACAAACGGCGAGCGGAGGGTTTGTTGTCCAAGGTCGGGTCCGATGAAAAACAATTTATCGTGAAATACTGCCTGCAAGGTATTCGCCCTTGTCGACAAAACGGTGTAGATACCACCTACTTTATTGCACACTTCCCAGCTGGTTTCAAAAATATAGTCGGGAATCAGCAGTTCTCTGGTCATTATAGGATTCTAATCTGATTGTATTTATAGCCCGCAAAGATAAGTAATTTTTGCGCGCTCGGACGAATAAAGAACGCGGAGAAGGCTGATTTTAAGAAAAATCGGCCTTATCCGCGTGCAGGGTTGAGATTAATATTCCTCTTCGTTAAAGAAGAAATCCTCTTTGCTGGGATAGTCAGGCCAAATATCTTCGATACTCTCGTAAATTTCGCCTTCATCTTCCATCTCTTGCAAATTCTCAATCACTTCCAGGGGCGCTCCCGTACGAATGGCATTGTCTATCAACTCATCTTTTGTTGCCGGCCATGGCGCATCTTCCAGTTTTGAAGCCAGTTCTAATGTCCAATACATAAGTCCAAGTATTAATGTTATCTGTAAAAAAATTAGTGTTACTCTCTTTTTTTCGCGGCAAAAGTAGTTTAAAATATGGCACGCACCACTATCTACTCCAAAAAGTTTCGTTTTTTTTAGTCTCCTTATTTATTTTACGGGAGAGTACAAACAGATAGTCCGACAATCGGTTGATGTAGGCCGGTAGTTCGGGTGCCAGCTCCGTCGCCGCACCCAAGGCCAACATACGTCGTTCGGCGCGCCGGCATACGGTTCGGCAAACGTGCGCCAGAGCGGCGCCCCGGCTGCCTCCGGGCAAGATGAACGCGTGGATGGGCACAAGCGCTTCGTCGATGCGGTCGATGGCCGCCTCGAGCATCGCCACATCGGTAGCGCTCAAGAGACTGGCCGCACGTAGTCCGGTATGATCCGTATCGGTAGCCAAATAGGAGCCGATGCTAAAAAGTTTGTGCTGCACGGTCTGCACCGTCGCCAGATCGTCGGGATCACTCAGGTAGGTAACGAGCAGTCCCAGATGGGCATTGAGTTCGTCGATGGTGCCGTAGGCCTCCAGCCGGATGTGCGTTTTGGGCACGCGGGTGCCGCCCACCAGCGAGGTGGTTCCTTGGTCGCCCGTTTTGGTATATACTTTCATGTGCGTAGAAGTGAAGTTAGTAATTGACGAGGTAGTGCTGCTTGATGCGGGCGCCATCGAAGAAAATCAGTCCCAGCTCGAACAAATCGAAGGTGATGCCCGTGCGCCGGTCTTGCTGCATCCGCCGCCACAGTGCGCGCATGGCCGGTGTGTAGCCGATGCCTTCAACGACGAAGAGCGAGCGTTCACAGCTGCGGTCGGCACACAGGTCGAACACCTGCTCCACAAAATCGGGACGACGATAGTCGTGCAGATAGAGGAAATCCACCGGCGTGTCCGCCTCCAGAAAGAGTTCGTCCAACCGGGCGGCGGCGGTGTAGCCGGCCTGCGCTTTGGCAGCCTGCAAGTAGAGCGCCGAGGCGGCCGGCCGTCCGGCGTCCACCACCCAGGCGGGCTGCGCGTAGTTGACCAAGCGGAAGAGCAACCGTTTGCGCCGCACCGGTTCGTAGCGCCACGAGCGCTCTTTTTGGCGCGCCAGCTCCTTCTCTTTGGCGGCCAGTTCTCCATACCCGTAATAGGGCAGCGATTGATGAATCACTTGCGTAATCAGGTTGAAAGCGAAGGGGGAATGTACCCCGCATCCGCCGTTGTGAGGCAAACGACAAAGCCTCTTCAACCCGTGGTGGAGTGCAATAGAAATTGACGACATAAGAGATGGCTTGATTGGAGCCACAAAAATAATCAAATGAAGGCATCTCCCGCGGGAGGAGAACACTTTTATTTTGAAAAACACTCCGCTCCTGCGGGAGGAACACACTTCTCTTTTGAAAAACATTCCTCTCCTGCGGGAGGAGGAACCTTTTTTTTGAAAAACACTCTTCTCCCGCGGGAGGAGCACACTTTCATTTTGAAAAACACTCTTCTCCCGCGGGAGGAGAGCGTTTTTATTTTGGAACCAACACATTTCCCGAGGGAGGAGGATGTTTTATTTTGGAGCGAACACATTTCCCCCGGGAGGAGAACCCTTTTCGTTCCAGACCAACACATCTCCTGCGGGAGGAGGATGTTTTATTTTGGAGCGAACACATTTCCTGCGAGAGAGGAGTGTTTCTATTTTGGAACCAACACATTTCCTGCGGGAGGAGAACACTTTTCGTTTCAGACCGACACATTTCCCGCGGGAGGAGAGCGTTTCTATTTTGGAACCAACACATTTCCTGCGGGAGAGGAGTGTGTTCGTCCCGAACCCACTGTTCCCTTACGCCCTACGATACCAAAAAACAAAGGACAGTTTCTCCCGAAACCGCCCTTCGTTGTTTCTTTATATACAATAAAGAAACCGTTAATGTAAAGTTAAACCTACCAAAATCTAAGAGAGAATTTCTGGTAGTCAAACCCCCCGGTAAACGCTATTACAAGGAAGTTTTGGGTATGTGCTAACGCACAAATTTCTTTTTCCAGACGCCCCGGGCGCTCTTAGCCTCGATGAGGTAGATGCCGCGCATCCAGTCGCTGCACGGGATGCTCACCGTGGGCGAGGAGGGCGTGGCCGAGTAGATCATGCGTCCGTCGAGCGCATAGATGCGCACCTGCTCGATCTCCTCGTCGCTCACCAAACGGATGGATTGCGCTTCGCGGTAGAGGCGGATGCCTTCGGAGGCTTGGGTTTCGCCGATGGCGGTGGGGACGGTGATGGTGAAGGGCAAAGAGAAAAAATACTTGTTATAGTTGCCCGTCGCATCATGCCCATACACCTCGACGAAGTAGTCGCCCGCCGGTTCACCCGGATTGAATCGCATGTTTAAGGTGGTGGGTGCACCGCTTTCCACAATCACGTCGGTGAAATGCAGGTTGTTGGTAGAACCACTGGTAGATTTAAACACGGCGGCCATCAGCGACCCGATATATACATTGCCAAACCCGGTGAGTGAAAGGTCGGCCATCACATTGAGCTGTTCGTCGGTGCCGATGGTCGATTTCTCCAAGCGTCCGTTGGAAACCACCAAGGTGGGCGAACCCAATGCCCGCTTAACGGTCACCTTCGTCCATTTCGACTCGTCTTCGTCCAGAAGGGCATACACATACTGTCCGAATTGAATGCCCGGGCAGATATAGTAATCACCGGCGGCGATGTCTAAGTTGGCTCCCAGCAGATTCGCCTTCAAATCACCGCTCAACAGCAGTTCTTTGGTGGCACCGGGTTTTACTTCCACTTGGGTGTAACCTACCAATCCCACAAAGTCGGCGGCTGCGGTTTCGGTGGGTACCGAAATGAAGGCAATACCGGCCAGGTTGTAGAAGTCGTGTGTGGGATTGCCGTTGGCAATCGTCACCTTAAAGTTGCCTTTGCGACCGCTGTACAAAGCTTGCGTCGCCTCGGCCGTGCCGCTGAGCAGATCGACGGAGAATGCGCCGTAGTAGCGCTCCAGCGTGCATTTATCTCCGGCCACCGTCAGCGTAATCCAGGCTTGATTACCCTGAATACCGCGCGCATAGCTCCAGGCGGTTTCACGTTTGTCTTTAGTGGCCAGATAGATGGTGTACACCCCGTCGGCCAGGGTGGCGGGAATCGCCAGTGAGAAAGAATACTGACTATATCCCCAATAGGTAGGCACCTCGCTCAAGCTACGGGTTGTCAGCACCTGTTGCACGCCGTTTTGTTCGGCAATCAGTCCGACTTCTCCGCCGCTGAACTTGGTGGTGCGGTTAATCATGGTATAGGCCGTTACACCAAACGTTTCCGCTTTGACCACCTCTACTTTTGCCGCAACCAAGCTGTCGACGGAGAATAACGAGGTGTAGGCAGTGGTTTCCGTAGGCTTTTGCCAACCGGTAATCATGGTTTGTTCGTAGCGATAACCACCGCCGGCCGAACTACCCCCGCCAATGCCCGGATTATCGGGATCCAATTCAAATACTTCGAAATAGCCGTTGTTCGAACCGCCCCATCCCCAGTTGACATGCACCATATCTGCGGCATCATAACCGTCGAAAACAAAAGCATGGCCTACATCCAACGACGCTCCCGAATAGTAAATGGGACGTCCCGAACTCAGCTCGTTCTTGATCTTATCCATCCACTCGGTGGAGGTGAAATAGTCACGGGATGCAAAAGCCATGTTGGCATCGTAGCCGAAATAGTCGATGGCGGCTTGCGGCACGGCAGAGCTTTGAGCGCCCGATCCGCCGGTGCCGTAATTCATATCAACCGCCACGCCGCAGGCATACAGCAAGGTTGAAACCGCTTTGGCCTGGGTGGCATTATATTGTCCGTTGTAGTCGGGCAGCATATTAGCCCAATCGAACGGGGTGTTTTCGTAATCGAAGGATAGGGTTCCCGATGAATGCTGATACGAGTGGGAACCTATTCCCTGGGTGGGATATTGGTGATAGCGCATAATCATCGCCATGGCCGTTGCCACGCAACCGGCATAGGTACGCTCGCCGCCAATGATCGGACAATCGTTCCAATAGGGTGCATCCTGGTTGTAGTTGATGCCGCCCAACAGCGGGGCAACCGTGGAAGGATACGAGGCAGCCTGAGCCGGCGTTGCAGGAACCTTCAATACATTAGATTTCTTTCGGGTGGTAACCTGCTCATACGCTTTATCGTAGAGCTGCAACCAAAAACGCAGGTTATCGGGCAGGTTTTCCGTTACGAAAGCGCCGGCGAAGGAGTAACCCAGCACGGGTTTCATCCGGTCGTCGCCCGAAACAATGACATAACCGGCATCGCCGTAGTTATAAACATAGAAAGCAACACCGGCCGTGGTGCTGCGGGTAGTAGTGTTTGTCGTTCCCAACAAATCGGCAGACGAGGCCACCAACCGCAAATCGTCGGTGGTAGTGCGGGTGCTCACTTGTCCTTGAGCAAAAAACGTACGGGCAACGGCAAGCGCCTCTTGCGCCGAACGCTGAGCGGCGTTAGCAAACAAGGCACTGGCGAGCAGTACTAAAAAAAGTATTGTTTTCTTCATAAAGAAAGAGATGGAATTGAGTGGAATCAGATAGGTTAATATTCCCGCAGGGAGCGTGTGCGCGGAATTGCGCACACGCTCCTACGGGGAATAATATATTACTTAGACAGTTTTACGTTCGTATCTAAAACGCTGTTCTCTTTGGAGATAAAACCACCTATCGGTTTGCTCGGAGCACTAACAGAATTGTATGGTTTAATACCGGCCGGTTTGCCGTCGAAGCTAACTTTCGGAGAAGCAACTCCGGTAGCAGCAGGAGTATACGGCGACCACATCAGATAGGTCCAATAACCGGTGAAGTAGTAAAGCGTATTATCTTCTATTAAGAAATAGCAGATAGCATCCGAAGCATTTACATTACCGTTGGGATTCACAAACAGCAACTCACCCGTTGAAGTCAAACCTCCAATCAGAGCTTCAGTCTCTGTGAAGTTTCCACTCGTAGTGTTCATAGGCCATGCAAAAACAGGAAATCCATCCGACGAAGCCATTTGTTGCGGCGGGAATTGCAAGAAACCGGTTTCGGCATCATACAACAACCAAACAGTGTCATCATAACCGGTTACAGGTTGCAACCCGTTTACCAAAAGGGTAGAAGCGTCATTTTTAGTAATGACCGCCGGGAAATAACCACTCGCTCCGGTGTAGCTTTCTGTCGGCACTCTCCAATTACCCAAATAATCATCGATGGTCTTGCCCTTCTCCAAATCGTTCAGCGGATTGCCGGTGGAGAACTCGAACGATACAGTGCCAACTTCTTGCGGTTCACCATCGGCATACGTTACGATGATGGCCGTCATAGAACCATTCATGTTACAAGGCAGTTGTACTTCGCCATCTTCGGTCACTTCTATCGCTTCTATCGAACCGTCCAGAATGCCATTGAGGACAGCTTGCTCACTACCCTTGCGGGCAATGGCAATCTTGGCAGAAGTAACATCAGCTCCCAAGGTGTCGGCAATGATTGCGTAGTTGTTATCGGCGATGTCGACAAAGCGACCCTTGTAGGTGAGTTCGGCTGAGTAGTCGGCAAGAACCACTCCGGGGAATATTACGGTGATAAAGCCATCCTGTTGTGAATAGTTGTATCCGCCCACACCATCAAAGTACACAAACGGGGCCATTTGAATAGCTTGGGGCTCTCCATCTTCCGACCAATGGGTTACAATATTGTGCATCCAGAAACTTTCAGCAGCAGTGCTGGAAAAAGCATAGGGGTGTACATACAACTCCGGACCGTAATTGGCATTCACATATCCATTTTTCACATCTGCACTCCACCATACCAAACCGTCTACCGTAGTAGTTACGGAATTTGTAACTTTTGTTCCGGCAGGGAGTATATAGAATTGCCAATACTCATCAGGAGTGGTTTTCGCACTAGCATCCTCAATTTCAGCAACACCTTTATCAAACGGATGTACTAAACGATAGAGGCGAGGATCGAGGTCGTTCTGTTGCAGTTCAACGGTATAACTCCAACCATTCCAATTATCTATATAGGTTGCATTTTCTCCCAACGATGTCCATGGAGAAGGAATACCAATCTTGAAGGAATACGTAGAACGTCCATAAGGAGTTGCTTGGTCACCAATAGTCAAAGTCATATCCTTGAAATCGTCATAACCAATGGCTTCGGGATCATACGTAATGGCAATTTTAGTAGTGGCCGAACCGGCTGCAAATGATGCAGAGGTTGGAGCCTTGTAAGTACCGGAAGCTTCCGTTCCGGTAATGGAAACAGTTAAAGCTTCTTCTGTTTTAATGCGACTCAATTCCACATCCACCGAAGTGGCCTGCCCCGAAGCATTAATCGTTGCAGGCAACGAACTGGGAAAGAACACTTGCGCATCGGCGGGAGTTTCCGCACCGGTATAATCTATCGATTCCGTGCAAGCACCAAACAGCGCCAACACGCCGACAGAGCAAAGCGCAGCAAGAGATTTATATATTGATTTCATTTTTTCTAATCTTTTTGATGGTTACTAAACTATTCCGTCCAGGGAATATAGGTATTGGTAGGATCGGGATTCTCAAAGCCCATAACGCCCTTGTTGTTGTTCTTTTCACTACGAACAATACAGAAGTTCATCCATGCCGGACGTGTGGTGGTATTGTAGCGTGCCAAATCGGAGAAATTGGTACCCGGATAACCACGAAGAACGGGCATGTTCAAGCGCTTGTAGTCGAAGAAGCTCAGACCCTCTCCCCACAACTCAACGCGTTTCTGGAAAACAGTTTCCTCCACCACGTCGCTATTGGTGCAAACATACTCGGGATCACGATAGGTTGTCATGAAGGTTTCAAGCAAGGTCTTACCTTCGCCGGCATTCAAATGAGCGGCAGCTTCGGCTTCAATAAAGTACATCTCTTCCACACGCATCAGCGGATAGGCCGAAGCCGAACCCACATTGTAGTCATTCAGATTTCCTTCATTGGGACGGAACTTTACCGAAACATACGGAGCCACTTCGGCACCAAATTCAGGATCGATAAAAGGTGTTTTACCGTCCAACGCACTTCCTGCCGGTGCTTTCCATGTCGGCTTGCGCATATCGGTATCACTGAGTCGGTAATACATACGCGCATCAATCATACTCATCGGGCCACCCGAGGGAGCACCTACCGAAGCATACCCATACAAACATTCGTTCGATGCCCATGAAGTCCAGTTTAAGATGCCGGTTTGCACCACATCATCCTCTTTCTGCATCTGCGAACCCCACATCCATTTCGAGATGTCGTTGAAACCGGTAGTGGTGTCGAACCAATCGGCCTTTGTCATGGGTTTGACCTTAGTTTCATTAATGGCCTTGCGGGCATACGTTTTGGCATTGCCGTAGTCTCCCAACCACATGTAGTAGCGGGCATACAAACCATATACGGCATCCAAATGAGGCAATACCTTGTCTGTTAAAGTAAGGTTGGCGATAAATTCTTCCGCCTTCTTTAAATCGCTCAAGATAAACTCGGCCATGGTAGCACGCGGAGCGCGCGGATTGTTACGAGCTTCGTCTTCGGTCGTAGCCTCTGTTACAATAGGAACCGTCAAATTCAAAACGCTGCCACCGGTTGCCTGCGGCGAAGTCTTATCGTTCTCCAAGAACTCATACATCTGAGCCAAATCCAGATATTGCAAGGCACGGAAGGCATAACCTACACCTAAATAACCCAACTGTGTAGTGCTTGCAGCCTCAGGATTGACAGCTCCAATAATGTTGTTGGAGGTTTGTACAAACTTATAATAATAGGTCCATGGAATTTGAACATTCATATATTCTTCACCAATATATTGATTGCGTCCCCATGCCGAGAATTGATCGTAGTTGCTGGTGGCAACGGCAAAATCACCCGTCATAAGATCACGCATACGCATCATGGCACCATAGCCCCAGTCTTGGTGGTTATCTTGCCCGATTGAATTAAACCGATTGGTAAAGGCCGGCACTGCCCACAACAAAGCTTCGGTAGCTTTGGTGGAAGCACCCAATTGTTCTTCCGTAATGGTATTCGTAGGGATGGTCTCTTCCAAGCAACTGCTCACCATCAGAACCGATGAGAGGCAGCAGGCTCCCACTATAATTTTTGATATCTTTTTCATATTCTATAAATCGTTTCTTTTAGTAAGACATTAGAATGTAAGCGTAACACCTCCCGAAATGGTACGGATAGGTGCATAATAAGAGTTGGTCACAGAGCCGCTAATGCTTTGACGCGGATCAAGACCTTGACGTTTCGACCACAACCAAACATTGTCACAAGCTACATACACGCGCAATTTTTCCAGACCAATCGTGCGACAAAGACGGGAAGGCAAGGTGTAACCGGCCATGATGTTTTGCAAACTTAAATAAGAAGCATCTATCAAGAAGCGGTCTGATGTGGCAGCTGTAAATTGGTCGTTGAATTGGTAGCGGGGAATGTTCGATGAGGTATTATCGGGCGTCCACGAGTTCAAGATGTCGGCATGAATGGCTCTACCCTTGCTGCTTGTCATCGGCGAAGACATCATAGAGGCATAGTCGCCATCATATACCTGTCCACCCAATTGATACACGAAATCGAGTGATAAATCAAAGCCTTTGTATTTAAACGTGGTACCAAAACCACCATAGGCATCGGGCAATGCAGTGCCACATAAATAGTCAGAAGCTTCAGAGGAGCTTGTTGTTGTTTCAAGTGTGGTATTCCCTTGTTCATCCGTAACATTCTTATAAAAGAGTGTTTCACCCTTTTCATTCACACCTGCATATCTCGGCATATGGAAAGTGTACAACGGAGCGCCTTCACCATAGAAATAGTTTCCACTGCTAAAACCACTCACACCATCCACCGTCATCGACTTACGTTCTTCAGGCAGATAGCTGATTTTGTTTTTATAATAGGTGATATTGGCATTTACGCTCCACTCCATGTCGTTGTTCTTAATAATCTGCCCTTCCAGGTCAACCTCCACACCATTGTTCAACATGTCGCCGATGTTGGCATAATAGGAGGTGTATCCGTAGGAAACCGGCAAGGGGAAGGTGAACAACATGTCGGTGGTCTTACGATTGAAGTAGTCAACCGAACCCGTTAAACGACTATCGAAGAGGGCAAACTCAAGGCCCACATTGAAGTTTCCATTGGTTTCCCATGTAATCTCTTTGTTACCCTTCGTGCTAACAGGCACCACAGCCGGACGTCCCGAAGAGACTACCAACGTATAGGTGTTCGTATAACGATAGTTACCGATGTTGTCGTTACCCTGCGAACCGTAAGAGGCTTTCAGCTTCAATTCATTGAGCCAATCTACCTCGAACCACTCTTCTTTCGAGAGCATCCATGCACCGCTGAGCGACCAGAAGTTACCCCAACGATGATCGGGATGGAAACGGGAAGAACCGTCGCGACGATAAGAACCCGATGCAAAGTAGGTGTCTTTGTAATCGTATTGTGCCCGACCAAAGAAACCCTCGGTGTTGTAGTCGGTAGTGTAAGAAGCCGGAGAGCCGTCGGTTACCGCACCGTTGAGTTCGTGATTGCTGGGGTCGAACATATTCGACTTATACGCAGACAAAGCATATCCTTTGGTGCGGTAAGCTTCGTGTCCCACCATCACTTCCACGCTGTGGTCGTTGAAATCACGCTTGTAGTTCAACAACTGTTGGTAGTTGTAGGAGAGTGTACGGGTATGGGCTTTAGAAACAATACCGTTTGAGGTGGCATAACCACCATAATAGGGATTGGTTACTTGCGTACTGCGATTCTCGAGCACGTAAACGCTGTTGGTTGAGGTGAATTTGAAATCTTTCAAGAAACGTACTTCAAAGAAACCAACGGCATTCACCGCATTGCCTTCATAACTATTGGTATCATAGATATTGGCAAACACGGCATTGGTGTTATTCAAGAAAGGACGACTGCCGCCACCATTATCGCCATTACCAAAGTCGTAACGCATAATGCCATTGGAGTCATATCTAATATTTCCATCTCCGTCGCGAATAAAGAGCGGATAAATCGGAGCTACCTGAGTGGCAATAGCCAGCAGGTTGCCGGATGAAGCAGACGAACCGTCTTCAGACATCAATTTACCATCGAAATGGGCATAGTCCATATTGGCACCCACTTTCAACCAGGGTTTGATTTGCCAATCGGCTTTCAAACGTCCGGTGATACGGTTGAAATCGGAATTATCCGTGATACCGTCATTGGCCAAGTAGTTGAACGAAGCATAAAACGAAGCATCATTGCTACCGGCAGTGGCGCTTACATTGTATTCCTGACGCAAGCTGGTGCGATACACATTGTCCAACCAATTGTCCGGGCGTAATAAATATGAAAACCCTTTATAATCAACTATATTACCCAAGGTTGCATTCGGATTTAGTTTTCCATTGTCACCAATTAGGTATTGTCCGGTAGGCACTGCATAAACATTGTATCCCAAGCCATAATCTCCAGTGCTGGTCAAATTGGTAGCAGCTGCCACATGCGCATTTGCATCGGAATAGCCCAAGGTATTCAGAT
>JAISHB010000132.1 GCA_031262785.1 Prevotellaceae bacterium | reverse complement strand
TAGATGGTACCGGGAAAGCAGTAGTCACTGCAAAAGCCCCCTTTAGGGGGTTTGGGGGTGAGGCTGCGAGTTCGCAAAAGGAGGATGTATCAAAACGTGAAGTAACTAAATTCCCCTCCTCCGGGGAGGAGGGGTGCCCGTAGGGCAGGGTGGTAGGTATATATATTATAGGAATGAATAGCTATTTTATCCGACCACCCCGTCGCTTCGCGCCACCCCTCCTGCCGGCAGGAGGGGAGCCAGTTACTTTTAACACCCCCTCTTGGGGGTGGAAGAACAACAAGAATAACTAATTAACACACACCATGAACAACTTACATTTTGCCGACTGGAGCATCTTACTCGGCTATTTCATCGTTCTTTTGGCCATCGGCATCTGGGCCAGCAGCAAGCGCAAGAAGGGGAGCAGCCTTTTCTTGGCCGAACACAGCCTGAGATGGCACCACATCGGCTTTTCCATGTGGGGCACCAACGTAGGCCCCTCGATGCTGATTGCATCGGCCGCAGCCGGCTACACCACCGGCGTGGCCTCGGGCAATTTTGCCTGGTACGCCTTTGTGTTTATCCTATTGCTGGCCTTCGTCTTCGCCCCCCGCTACTTGGGCAGCCGCATCCACACGCTGCCCGAGTTTATGGGCAAGCGGTTCGGCGATGCCACGCGCAACATGCTGGCTTGGTACACCATCCTGACCATCCTGATCTCGTGGCTGGCGCTCACCCTTTTTGCGGGCGGCGTGCTCATCGGGCAGTTTTTCGACATCCCCATGTGGGCTTCGGCGGTGCTGCTGCTCCTCATCTCGGCTTTCTTCAGTATGTTGGGCGGATTGAGGGCTGTGGCTTACACCAACGTATACCAAATGATATTACTGATTGTCGTTTCGGCCACGCTCACCCTTGCGGGACTTTATAAAGTGGGCGGCGTGGGCGCGTTGATAGACAAGGTTCCGGCCGATTTCTGGAATCTGTTCCGTTCCAATGCCGATGCCGACTTCCCTTGGCTTCCCATCTTGCTGGGCTATCCCGTGATGGGCGTCTGGTTCTGGTGTACCGACCAATCCATGGTGCAACCCGTGTTGGCGGCGCGCAGTCTCAAGGAGGGACAGGCCGGGGCTAACTTCACCGGCTGGCTGAAGATCTTAGACGTGCCGCTCTATATCCTCCCGGGCATCATCTGCTACGCGTTGTACCCCGGGTTAACCAACCCCGACGAGGCCTACAAGGTGATGGTGACCCATCTCTTGCCCACCGGCATGGTAGGCTTGGTAATGGCCGTGTTGGTGGCGGCGCTGGTAAGCACCATCGGCTCTGCCCTGAATGCACTGAGCACCGTTTTCACCATGGACATCTACGTCAAGCGGTGGAAACCGCAGGCCACGCAGCCGGAGATTATTCGCACGGGGCACCTTGTGACCGTTGCGGGCGCCGTGCTCTCGGTGGCCATTACGGTAGCCATCGACAGCATTCAGGGCTTGAATCTCTTCAATATCTTTCAGTCGGTGCTGAGCTTCATTGCCCCGCCCATGGCCGCGGTCTTTCTCTTTGGCGTCTTTTGGAAGCGTACCACGCCGCTGGCAGCCAATCTGGCGCTCACGGCGGGCACGCTCTTTAGCTTGGGCGTGGGGGTGCTCTACTTGTGGGTGCTTCCCGGGGCGTGGTGGCCGCACTTTATGCTGCTCTCGTTCTATCTCTTTGCGGTGATTTGCTTGGGCATCGTCGTGATTACGCTGTTGGACAAGCGGGGAGGCGAGGCGCACACCACCGTGCGAACCATCCATGAGGCTCCCTCGCGCAGTGTGGTGGTGATGTGGGGATTGTTGGTGGTGGTGATGATCGGTCTCTACCTTCTTTTCAACGGTCACTAAGCCGTTGAACCTTGGTCTATGCCTGCTCCTTGCGTCGGAAACAGTTTGGCTGCCGGCAAAAGCGGCAGGCATAGTCGCGTTTCTGCACGCGGGCGCCCACGCCCAGGATGCCGCTGACCGATTTCAAGGGGATCATCAGCCCGCTCTCCATCAGACGGATGCCGCACGGGGCGGGGGTGGGGAAGAGGCGGAAGAGTTGGTGCTGCTCGGCGACACTCCAACCGCAGTAGCCGGGGCTGAACCGGTTGGTGTGGTGCCAGCCCCGAGGCTCGAGGCTCGCTTGCAAGGCTTCCTCCATGCGGTCGGCCGTCTTTTCGGCCACCACGCTGCCCACCGCATCGAGGAGGTAGTTCTGTACCATGTCGCCCTGCTGTTTCACCGTTTGGACGAAGGCCTCGAACTCCACGCCCGCCGTAGCCACAAAAAGGGCAAAGGCCTCGGCGCCGCCGAGCTGGCTGCGGATGAGCTTCCCTACGTTAAAATAGCCGCCGGCAAGCAAATCCACCTCACTCACCACGAAGGCGTAGCGCGGGCGGGCGATGCGTGCCACCTGTGCCAGCAGCGCCTCCACCTCGCGCACCACTCCCGCGTCGGGAGTTTGGTTGCCGTAGCCCATTTCGCGGTAGAGGTCGGAGGGGGACAGGGCTAACTCAGCGATTGAAAGCTCGCAGTGCGTCATAGAAAGCCTCGATGTTGGCCATGGGGGTGTGGGGTGGGATGTCACATCCGCTGGAGAGGACAAAGTTGGGGTAGGAACGGGTGCGTTCCAGCAGGCTCTGCACGGCGGCGTACATCTCCTCGGGGGTGCCCATCTTGAAGAGGCTCACGGGGTCGATGTTGCCCATGCCCAACACGTCGGCGGGCAGCTCTTTGAGGGCATCCACCATCTCTATTTTGTTGCCGAAGTGGTAGGCGGCGGCGCCCGTCTGCAGGGAGGCCCGGGTGCAGTGGCCGGTGTTGCCGCAGTTGTGCAGGACGACGATGAAGTGGTCATCTTGCACCTTCTCCAC
The DNA here is from genome assembly GCA_031262785.1 of Prevotellaceae bacterium. Classification (GTDB taxonomy): domain Bacteria; phylum Bacteroidota; class Bacteroidia; order Bacteroidales; family Bacteroidaceae; genus Bacteroides. The sequence continues at coordinate 16,499 of JAISHB010000132.1, read as the reverse complement.
CACGCGGCGGATGAAGGCCGAGGAGAAACGGGCGCAATCCTCGTTGGACAACAGTCCGGCGGCCGGCTCGGCCATCACCACCCCGGCCACCCCCGTGGCCTTCAAGGCCATGCAATAGCGGGTGATAAACTCGGTACACTTGGTCAGCAGCTGCTCGGCCGCTTCCCGGTTGAGGTAGATGAGCATCATGATTTCCGACATGTCGTACAAGCGGCCGGCCAGCGAGTAGGGGCCGATGCAGCCGGCCAACACGGGACGGTCGGTGATGTTTCGGGCGGCCAGCATGTTGGCCTTGAGGTAGGCGGCGATGCGCCCGCGGTTCAGCGCCGGTATCTCCAACCGGTCAATGGCTGTTTCGTCTGCCAACAAACGCCCCACCACGGCCGGTACGGCGTCGTCCGAGAAGTGAACGGCGGCACCAAAGGCTTCGGCCTCGACGGTCAGGTCCATGATGGTGGCGGCCGCGGCCGAGGGGTAGCGCTCGCTCAGCAAGCGAACGGCTTCATAGTGGGTTTGACCGTCGCTGACGGCCTCGCGCACGGTTTTGCCCAATGCTTCAATGCCCGGATGGGTCATCACCGGAATGGCTTGTACCTTGGGATTGGCTATCACATCGGCCATCCACTGTTTCATATCTATTTTGTCCATAGGTAGTGTACTTAAATGAGGGTTTTAATGTAGAGAAAGACGACCGCCCGAGCCGTTTTGTAATCGTGCCACCCCCTGCAAACAGCCCGCCCGGCACGCAAACACCCCTCTGTATCCCACCTACACCGCTAAAAAAGCGCTCTTTGTCGAAAATATAGCTGCGGGAAGGTGCGAGGGTTCACAAATTATGCCTACATTTGCCGCAATTTGTAAGGCTCACATTGCAAAATGGCAGATATCATAGAACACCAGGGTATTGTGGAAAACATCGACGGGAATCACCTGAGCGTGAGAATCGTTCAAACATCGGCTTGTGCAGCTTGTGGCGCGCGAGGTCATTGTGCCGCAGCCGACACCAAAGAAAAACTAATTGAGGTAACCACGCCGAAGGCTTCCGACTACCAAGTGGGGCAGCAGGTGATGGTGTACGGCGCACTCTCCATGGGGATGAAGGCCGTGTGGTGGGCATTCCTGCTTCCGCTGTTGGTGTTGATGGTGGCGTTGGTGGTGTTGCTTTCCATCTGGAGTGAACCGGCCGCAGCCATCGGCTCGCTGGTGTGGCTGATACCTTATTATTATATAGTATGGTTTAACCGACGGCGGATGAGCCGGAAGTTCTCCTTCTCGGTGCGACCGATGCCTGCGCCCCGATGAGCCTGTTTGACAAAGGGAATACTCACTAAATTTAAGTATATACATAGAAGAATATGGATGTAATTCTGATTGCGGTTATTTCATTGGGAGCTATCGCGCTGGTGTTGGCGCTGATTCTGTTTGCCGCCTCCAAGAAGTTTGCCGTGTATGAAGACCCGCGCATCGCGCAGGTGGCAGAGGTGTTGCCCCAAGCCAACTGCGGAGGATGCGGCTACCCGGGTTGCAGTGGTTTTGCCGATGCCTGCGTGAAAAGCGCTTCGTTAGACGGCCTGAATTGCCCGGTCGGCGGACAAGCCGTGATGTCTCAAGTAGCTGAAATCTTAGGATTGGATGCCGCCGCGGGAGAACCCAAGGTGGCGGTGGTTCGTTGCGGAGGCAGTTGTGCCAATCGACCGCGTATCAACCGCTACGACGGAGCCAAAAGCTGCGCCATTGCCGCCGCGTTATACGGAGGCGAAACCGGATGCAGCTTTGGTTGCTTGGGGTGTGGCGACTGTGTGAGCGCCTGTTTGTTCGATGCCATACGGATGAATCCCCAAACGGAACTTCCGGAGGTGGATGAAGCCAAGTGTACGGCCTGCGGTGCCTGCGTAAAGGCGTGTCCCAAAAGCATTATAGAGATTCGTCCGCAAGGAAAGAAGTCGCGCCGCATCTATGTATCGTGCGTCAACAAAGAGAAGGGCGCCGTGGCACGCAAGGCTTGCACCGTTTCGTGCATCGGATGCAGCAAGTGCTTCAAGGTGTGCCCGTTCGAGGCTATCACCATGGCCAACAACCTTGCCTACATCGATGCCAACAAGTGCAAACTGTGCCGCAAGTGTGTGGAAGAGTGTCCGCAGAACACCATTGTAGCGCTTAACTTTCCGCTACGTAAGCCCAAAGCGGAAACCACCGAGGTTGCCCAACCCGCCGGGCAGCCTGCATAATCCCGAAGTATAACGACTTTAAATAGATAACAAGATAGATAAGTATGTTGAAGACCTTTTCAATAGGCGGTGTTCATCCCCACGAGCATAAGCTTTCGGCACATCAACCCATTGTGCGGGCCGAGATTCCGACCCAGGCGGTGATTATGCTGAGCCAACACATTGGCGCACCGGCCAAACCGTTGGTGGCCAAAGGCGATGTGGTGAAAGTCGGCACGCTGATTGCCGAACCCGCAGGCTTTGTTTCGGCCGCCATCCACTCTTCCGTTAGCGGAACCGTCAGTAAAATAGATACCGTGGTGGATGCCAGCGGATATGCCAAGCCGGCCATCCTCATCAACGTGGAAGGGGATGAATGGGAACCGTCGATAGACCGCACCCCCACCTTAGTCAAAGAGTGCAACCTCACTTCCGAAGAGATTATTAAGAAGATTGCCGCCGCCGGCATCGTGGGATTGGGCGGTGCCTGCTTCCCCACGCAGGTGAAGCTGATGCCACCTCCTTCGTTTAAGGCCGAATGCATCATCATCAATGCGGTGGAGTGCGAACCCTACCTCACGGCCGACCATCAACTGATGCTGGAACATGGCGAAGAGATTATGGCCGGCGTCTCCATCCTGATGAAAGCCGTGAAGGTCAACAAAGCCTTCATTGGTATAGAGAATAACAAGCCCGACGCCATCCAATCGATGAAGAAGATAGCCGGAGGATATGCCGGCATTGAAGTGGTGGCACTGAAGGTACGCTATCCGCAAGGAGGCGAGAAGCAACTGATCGACGCCATCACGGCGCGTCAGGTGGCCAGCGGCGCGCTGCCCATCTCTACCGGTGCCGTGGTGCAGAACGTGGCCACCGCTTTTGCCGTGTACCAAGCGGTACAAAAGAACAAACCGCTGGTTGAACGGGTGGTGACCGTTACGGGTAAATCGCTGGCTCACCCCTCCAACCTGTTGGCACGCATTGGAACGCCCATCGGCCAACTGATTGTTGCGTGTGGCGGCTTGCCCGAAGATACCGGTAAGATCATCGGCGGCGGCCCCATGATGGGGAAGGCGCTCATCGGACAGGACGTGCCCACCACCAAAGGTAGTTCGGGCATTTTGATGATGAATCGAAAAGAGTCGCGACGCGGAGCCGTTCAACCTTGCATTCGTTGCAGCAAATGTGTAGGGGCTTGTCCGATGGGATTGGAACCCTACTTGCTTTCCGCATTGGCGGAACACGGCGATTTCGAGCGAATGGAGAAAGAGAGAATCATGGATTGCATCGAATGCGGATCGTGCCAGTTCACTTGTCCGGCCAACCGCCCCTTACTCGACTATTGCCGGTTGGGTAAAGCAAAGGTGGGAGGCCTCATCCGTGCACGTCAAGCTAAATAATAAGCGTATGGAAAATAAGTTAATAGTATCTCTATCGCCTCACGTCCATAGTGGCGACAGTGTGAAGAAGAACATGTACGGTGTACTCATTGCGTTGCTGCCTGCACTGCTTTTTTCTTTCTACACGTTTGGTGTGGGCGCCGTGGTTATCACGGCCACTTCCGTTGTTTCATGCCTCTTCTTTGAATGGGCGATTGCCAAGTTCCTGTTAAAACGCAACACCAACAGCATCACCGACGGGTCGGCCATCATTACCGGCGTGTTGTTGGCGTTCAACTTGCCGTCGAACTTGCCGGTATGGATTATTGTGCTGGGCGCATTGTTCGCCATTGGGGTGGGGAAGATGTCGTTCGGCGGCTTGGGATGCAATCCGTTCAATCCCGCATTGGCCGGACGGGTGTTTTTATTGCTCTCTTTCCCCGTACAGATGACCAGTTGGCCTGTTGTCGGACAACTATCGGCTTATACCGATGCCGCTACGGCCGCCACTCCGCTCAATTTGATGAAGCAAGCGGTTGGGGGAAATGCCGCTGCGTTGAACGACTTGCCCTCTTCACTCGACCTCTTCTTAGGAAATCACCCCGGTAGTATCGGTGAAATCAGTGCATTGGCGCTGTTGATCGGACTGGCTTTCATGCTATGGAAACGGATCATCACCTGGCACATCCCCGTTGCCATACTCGCTACCGTGTTTCTCTTCACCGGCATAATGCACCTGGTAAACCCCGAGGTGTATGCTTCACCGCTTATCCATCTCTTTACGGGTGGCTTGATGCTGGGAGCCATCTTCATGGCTACCGACTATGTTACCTCACCCATGAGTAAGAAGGGCATGTTGATCTATGGTGTCTGCATAGGGGTGCTCACCGTCGTGATTCGTCTCTTCGGTGCCTATCCCGAAGGCATGTCGTTCGCCATCTTGATCATGAACGGGTTCACCCCGCTTATTAATAACTATTGCAAACCCAAACGCTTCGGGGAGGTAGCTAAGAAGAAATGAAGAAGTTACAATCATCCTTAAAGAATATGTTGCTGGTGCTCACAGGAGTAACAGCCGTCTCGGTAGCCCTGCTCGCGGTAGTGAATGATCTCACCAAAGAACCGATAGCCCAGGCACAGGCAAAGGCCTTGAACGATGCATTGCTGGTGGTGTTACCACCGTTCGACAACCAACCGGTGGCCGAATGTAAGACAGACACCATCCGGATGAAAGATCCGAAAGACACCACCAAGGTAACTCTCTATCCGTGTGTCATATATGAGGGCATGAAAGAGGGGCAGTTGGTGGGTAAAGCCATCGAAAGCAGCTCGTTGGGATTCGGTGGCGAACTGAAAGTATTGGTAGGTTTCACTCCGGAAGGCAAGATTATCAACTACTCGCTGTTGGCACACACCGAAACGCCCGGATTGGGTGACAAGGCTTCGTTCTGGTTTAAAAAGGGAGGCAAAGGAAACATCACCGATTCCATTCCCGGAAAGAAAGGTTTGCATGTTTCCAAAGATGCCGGAGGAACAGTGGATGCCATCACGGCTTCCACCATCACGTCGCGTGCCTTCCTGAAAGCCATCAACATCGCTTATCAAGCATTTATCGGCGAAACCACCGTGGATGCCACCAGCAGTGCAACCCAACAAGTCACGGAAGAGCCGGAAAGTGATGCCCAAACGGCCGCAACACAGCAAGCCGATAAACAAGTTGCCGACTCTGCCGGTACAGCTAACAATAGAAAGGAGTAGTATTATGAGCAACCTAAAAGTATTAATGAACGGGATTGTGAAAGAGAATCCCACCTTTGTGCTCCTCTTGGGCATGTGTCCTACCTTGGGTACCACCACCTCGGCCATCAACGGCATGGGTATGGGACTGGCTACGCTGTTTGTGCTGGTGTGTTCAAATGTGGTAATCTCGGCCATGAAAAACTTGATACCCGACATGGTGCGTATCCCGTCGTTTATTGTGGTCATAGCTTCCTTTGTAACCCTGCTGCAAATGGTGATGCAAGCCTATGTGCCGGCTTTGTATGCTACATTGGGATTGTTTATCCCACTCATTGTGGTAAACTGCATCGTATTGGGACGTGCCGAAGCCTTTGCTGCCAAAAACACTCCCGTCTCTTCGTTTTTCGACGGGCTGGGTATGGGACTTGGTTTCACCATTGCTCTTACACTGCTTGGTGCCGTACGTGAACTGTTGGGAACCGGCAAAGTCTTCAATCTCACGCTCATGCCCGAGCAATACGGCATGCTGGCTTTTGTGCTTGCACCCGGAGCATTCATCGCATTGGGCTATCTTATTGCATTGATTAACAGCTTAAAGAAGAACTAATAATGGAATATGTCTTAATCGTTATATCGGCAATCTTCGTCAACAACATTGTATTGTCGCAATTCTTGGGTATTTGTCCTTTCTTGGGCGTCTCCAAGAAAATCGATACGGCACTGGGAATGTCGGCAGCCGTTACCTTTGTATTAACCATCGCTACTATCGTCACCTACTTAATACAAAAGTATGTGCTTGATAGCTTTGGACTCGGATACCTGCAAACTATCACCTTCATTCTGGTGATAGCCGGACTGGTGCAGATGGTGGAGATTGTACTGAAAAAGGTCTCTCCGGCTCTTTACCAAGCATTGGGAGTATTCCTTCCGCTCATAACAACCAATTGCTGCATATTAGGTGTAGCCATTTTGGTCATTCAAAAGGATTATGATTTAATGAAAGGCGTTGTATATGCTATTTCTACGGCCGTTGGATTTGGCCTTGCACTTACTATCTTTGCCGGGTTGCGCGAACAGATGAGTTTGGTTAGTATCCCTAAAAAGATGGAAGGAACGCCTATTGCACTTATTACCGCCGGTCTACTTGCTATGGCTTTTATGGGTTTCTCGGGAGTTGTATGACACAATATGCGCCAAAAGATGGTTTTTATACGAAATAGAGTTAAAAAGTATGATGTAATCTTCAATCTCTGAGTTAATATGCCTACTTTTGCAACGGCAAACTAAAGAATGCTAATAAGATAACGTAAAACAATGAAGGAAAGGATACTGGTAACAGGCGGAACTGGTTATATCGGATCGCATACTGTGGTTGAACTGCAAGAAGCTGGATATGAAGTTATCATCGTTGATAATCTTGCAAACTCAAGCGTTGATGTGATTGATAATATAGAGAAAATAACCAATGTACGCCCAATCTTTGTCGAATTGGATTGTTTGGACTACAACGGGCTGAATAATCTGTTTATCGACTATCCACGTATCAAGGCCATCATTCATTTTGCTGCAAGTAAGGCTGTAGGTGAGTCGGTTCAAAAGCCATTGCATTACTACCGCAACAATTTAGTTTCGTTAATTAATATACTTGAGTTAATGCCGAAGCATGGAGTGGGGGGCATTGTTTTCTCGTCGTCGTGTACTGTGTATGGACAGCCCGATAAACTACCGGTAACGGAAAAAGCCCCGATAAAGACAGCTGAGTCACCTTACGGAAATACCAAACAAATAAGTGAGGAAATTATCCGAGATGCTATTATATCCGAAATGCCTATTAATGCTATATTATTACGCTATTTCAATCCAATCGGTGCACATCCTTCAGCTTTGTTGGGAGAACTACCAAACGGTGTACCTCAAAACTTAGTTCCGTATCTAACTCAAACAGCTATTGGCATTCGTGAGGTATTGAATGTATTTGGAGATGATTATCATACACCCGATGGTTCGTGCATACGCGACTTCATCAATGTTGTTGATTTGGCTAAAGCACATGTAATAGCCATTCAACGCCTCTTAGAGAAGCAACAAAAGCAAAAGATTGAGGCGTTTAATATAGGCACAGGGCATGGTCTGTCGGTATTGGAATTGATTAACGTATTTGAACGAGTAACCGGCATTAAGTTAAACTACAAAATAGTAGGGCGTCGTGCAGGAGACATTGAACAAGTGTGGGCGGATCCTACATTTGCAAACGAAGAATTAGGATGGAAAGCCGTTGAAACTATTGAAGATACATTGCGTTCCGCTTGGAATTGGCAGCTCTTTCTTAAAGAAAAAGGTCTTCAATAGATGAGGTATTTCATCGTTGAATATAGAAATTGTTACGATTAACAATAAAGGCATAAACAAATGCCTCTTAGCATTTGTTTATAAGATGCATATCACCTGAAGCTGTGTGGCCAGTATGGGAATATAGACAGATAGTACTTATATCCAAAAGATATTAACAGGTTAGATTGCATAGTAGTTTTGTCGTGTTTTATTTTGTGTTTGTGTTGTGATAAGCCTTGTCGTGAGATAGGGCTTATTTTTTTTATAAGCATCCAAGCATTGTAATCTCCGTTCTTTTTGTTACATTTATGGCCCGTTAGAACTAACAGCATATTCTTTTAACTACAAAATTGTGCGTATGAGAACAATAACATTTAATGAGCTTCGTAAAATCAAAGACTCACTGCCAAGTGGAAGTATGCATCGAATAGCCGATGAACTCGGTTTGAATGTGGATACCGTAAGAAACTTTTTTGGAGGGTATCATTTCAGAGAAGGAAAAAGCGTTGGCATACATTTAGAGCCTGGCCCTGATGGAGGTCTTGTTATTTTGGATGATACTACCGTGTTAGACCGAGCTTTGAGTATTTTAGATGAAGCAAAAGTCATATCATAATTAATATCACAGTTATGTTTAGTATGATCATCCTATGAAACAGGAAAACAAGAAAAGCCCTATCAACGATTGCTGATAGGGCTTTTCTTGTTTTAGGGTTAGTATTTTCTCTTCTGAGTGAATTTACTCGATTCTCTTCAGAGTGAATTTACTCGGATTGTCCACCATTCATAAGTTTCTCAATCTCGGCAAATTGGTCACCCAAATCCAGGTTATAATAAACGCGGTATAGACCTTGCATCCAGAGATTTTTCTGATCGGGTTTCAATTCACGGGCTTTCTCGTAAGCTGTTTTAGCTTTTTCGTAGAATGAACGTAAAGTTTCTTGTTCTACTTTATAGTTGGGATCGTTGACGTTTGAGACAGCTTTTTCCGAATAATCTTGTGCCTGATTCAGGTAAACCAGACCTAAATTAGAGTAAGCATCGGCATAAGAGGGATCTGCTGCAATAGCTTGCGTGTAGTAACTATCAGCCTTTTCCAATGCAGCGGTAGCCTCTTGTTCCTTCTTCTCTGATTTTAAAGCAATGTAGATATTATAATATAGATAGCCTTCTACATATAAAAGGAATGCATCATTGGGAGATTTAGCCAGCATGTCATCTGCAAATTTGATGGCTTCATCATATTGGTTATGCGCACTGTAATGATCAATCAAGTTGCCAAAAAAGAATTTATCATCGGGATATTTCAGCAAACCGTCTTTTAAGGATTGTACCCATTGAATGGTGTCTCCCATTGATTTATAAGCCGATGCAACCAATTCTGCGGCATGCTGTCCGTTCTCTTTGTCGGCCTGCGCATATTTGCCATACTTAATAATGCTGGCATAATCTTCATCTCGGGAAGCTGCTAAACAGGCATAATAAGCATCGGTCGCCATGAGTGTATCTGTTTGTTGCAGGTTTGTTTCGGCAAGCATGGGTTGTGAAGCAAGATCAATATACAACCCAAAGAACTTCAGTGCTTCCTTGCTTTTATCCATATTGTAGAGTTCGATGCCGTAGGCCATCAAATTGGGACGCTCTTGAAGCATAAAAGCGGTATTTGCTTTACGATACTTATTCTTGATTTTCCCTTTTTCGTTCGGAATCTGTGCAAGTTCATCACATTTTAGATAGTATTGGCAAGCGTCGTACAAGCTGTTGTAGAGTTTCAGCTTGTCATAATCCTTTTTGAGAATCATGTTCTTGACAAGTTCCTCATTGATTCGCTTTTGCACGAAACCTGCCACATCCCACGTTTCGGCCATATCCTTTGTTTCGGGATTGGTTAGTGCAGGAGTAATAAGCGATTCAGCCTTTCCAAAGTCGGGCTTCTCTTGATTGGAAGCAATACGTTTGGCCTCCTTCACATTCTTTTCTTGAGCGAAGGCAAAGCTAACGGCAAGTGCCACAATTACTGAAAATAATGTTCTTTTCATCTTTACGTTATTTTAAATTAATGGTTATTCCTCTATTTCATTGCTATCGTCTTGATTAGTCTCGGTGCCCTCAAGGCGGTTGCTGGTCACTTTGCAAACCGAACCGATTTCGTCGTTTCGTTTTTCCAAATTGATTAAGCGAACGCCTTGTGTGGCGCGTCCCATAATGCGCACATCAGAGACTTTCAGACGAATCGTAATACCGGATTTATTGATAATCATCAGGTCGTTGTCGTCGGTGACCGATTTGATTGCAACCAATTTGCCTGTTTTATCGGTGATGCTCAGGGTGCGTACGCCCTTTCCTCCCCGATTGGTTTTGCGATAATCTTCCAAATCGGAACGTTTGCCGTATCCTTGTTCGGAGACAACCATGATTGTCTCTGTTTGGGGATCTTTGATGCAAATCATGCCAATCACTTCGTCTTGTCCATCTTCATCGAGCGTCATGCCACGTACGCCGGTGGCAGTACGTCCCATGCTGCGAACGGTTGCTTCGTTGAATCGAATGGCACGTCCGTTACGGTTGGCCAGGATAATTTCGTTGTCTCCTTCGGTCAGACGCACTTCAATGACGCGATCGTCCGGGCGAATAGTGATGGCATTTACGCCGTTTTGGCGCGGACGCGAATATTCTTCAAGCGATGTCTTTTTGACAACGCCTTGTTTGGTGCAGAACACAATGTAGTGGCTGTTGATATACTCCTTATCATTCAAATTCTTCACTCTCAGATAGGCATTCACGCTGTCGTCCGAATCGATATTGAGTAGGTTTTGGATGGCGCGTCCCTTGGAATTCTTCGATCCCTCGGGAATCTCATACACCTTCAGCCAGTAGCACTTCCCTTTCTGGGTGAAGAACATCATGGTATTGTGCATCGTGGCGGGATAAATGTGCTCCACGAAATCTTCGTCGCGCGTTTCACTTCCTTTTGCGCCTACCCCACCCCTGTTTTGCGCATGGAAATCGCACAGCGGGGTGCGTTTGATGTATCCCATGTGTGAGATGGTGATAATCATTTCGTCGTCGGCATAGAAATCTTCGGGGTTGAACTCTTCGGAAGAGTAGACAATTTCGGATCGGCGTACATCACCATATTTTTCTTTCACTTCAAGGAGTTCGTCGATGATGACCTTTTGGCAAAGTTCTTCGCTGGAGAGAATCTCTTCGTAGTAGGCAATTTGTTTCATCACCTCTTCGTATTCGGCGTGAAGTTGTTCTTGTTGCAGTCCGGTGAGTTGACGCAAACGCATTTCTATGATGGCGCGTGCCTGCAAGTCGGAGAGTTGGAAACGTTCCATCAGTCCGTTCATGGCATCATTGGGTGTTTTGGCTGCCCGGATGATGCGGATTACTTCGTCGATATTATCGGATGCAATGATGAGTCCTTCCAGGATGTGTGCCCGTTCTTTGGCTTTGCGCAGGTCGTATTGGGTGCGGCGCAAGACCACTTCGTGGCGATGTTCGACGAAGTATTTGATTAAATCTTTCAGGTTGAGCAAACGGGGGCGTCCGTGTACGAGTGCTACATTGTTGACGCTGAAGGAGGTTTGCATTTGCGTCATCTTATAGAGTTTGTTCAGCACCACGCTGGCGTTGGCGTCGCGTTTGATGTCTATGACGATACGCATGCCTTCGCGGTCCGATTCGTCGTTGGCGTTGCTGATTCCTTCTATTTTCTTTTCGGTGGCCAGTGCTCCGATGTAGCCAACCAGCTCGGCTTTATTGACGCCATAGGGAATTTCCGTTACCACAATCTTATCGTGGGTGGAACCGCTTTCCACTTCGGCTTTGGCGCGCATAATCACCCGTCCGTGACCGGTGAGGTATGCTTCGCGCACTCCGCTCATGCCATAGATGTATCCTCCGGTTGGAAAATCGGGCGCTTTCACATAGTTCATCAACTCTTCGATAGTGATGTCGTTGTGGTGTATGTAGGCCACACAGGCGTCGATCACTTCGCATAAATTGTGGGTCGGCATATTGGTGGCCATTCCAACGGCAATACCCGATGCTCCGTTGACCAATAAATTGGGTATACGGGTTGGCATCACGGTGGGTTCCTGCAATGAATCGTCGAAGTTGCTCTGCATATCTACCGTCTCTTTGTCGAGGTCTTGCATCATCTCTTCGCCGATTTTGCGCAACCTACATTCGGTGTAACGCATGGCAGCGGCTCTGTCTCCGTCGACCGATCCGTAATTTCCTTGTCCGTCGACCAACATATAGCGCATCGCCCATGGTTGTGCCAAACGCACCAATGCGCCATAGACCGACGAGTCGCCATGCGGGTGATATTTACCCAATACTTCACCTACCACTCTGGCGGATTTCTTATACGGTTTGTCTGATGTGTTACCCAGCCCCATCATTCCATACAATATTCTGCGATGGACGGGTTTAAAACCATCTCTAACGTCGGGAAGAGCACGCGAAACAATAACCGACATGGAGTAGTCGATGTACGACGACTTCATCTCTTCCTCGATGTTTACCTTTATAATTCTATCTTGTTCAAGCATTTAAAGAGTTATTAATGATATATATTTGCTTTGCCTGTGAAAAAGCACGCTAAGGTACGGCTTTTTCGTGAATTGGGAAAGTTTTTATCTGATATTTAAACTCCCGTCGTCCTTCCGATTCTCATTGCACGCTTCATAAGCGTTCCGTCTGTCGGCTTTGCTTCATTGTACGCTTTATAAGCGTTCTGCCTGTCGACTTTGCTTCATTGTACGCTTCATAAGTGCCCCGTCTGTCGACTTCATCCCATTGCACGCTTCATAAGCATCCCGTCTGTCGACTTAACCTCATTGTACGCTTCATAAGCATCCCGTCTGTCGACTTAACCTCATTGTGCGCTTCATAAGCACCCCGTCTGTCGATTTTATTCCATTGCCCGCTTCATAAACGTTCCGTCTGTTGACTTTGCCTCCTTGCATGCTTTATGAGTGTTCCGTCTGTCGATTTCACCTTATTGCACGCTTCATAAACGTTCCGTCTGTCGGCTTTGCTTCATTGTATGCCGCAGGAATATCCGAACAGAGAACTTTTAGTAGTATAGTTTTGTTTTTCCGATAACTGTGGCACATGATTTGCTATTAGAACGCTAAATCATGTAAAAAGAGATGGCATAATCAATTAATATCTATCTTTGCCACTATTAAAGCATGAATGATTATCAATAACAAACGAAGAAAGGATGTTATGAACAACAATCAGTTTTCACAAAGAGTTTCGGACATCATTACCTACAGTAAGGAAGAAGCTAACAGACTCAAAAACACCACTATAACACCTGAGCATTTATTACTCGGTATGTTGCGTGAGGGTGAAGGAATGGCTATTGAAATTTTGCAACGCCTCAATATAAACCTTCCGGAGTTGAAGCAACTGCTGGAAAATACCTTGCGCAAGAGTTCCGATGAAACGCTTCGTGCCAACGAAGAGATTAACTTATCGGTGGTCTCGGGTCGTATATTAAAGATGTGTATTTTGGAAGCCCGTTTGCTAAAGAGTGATGTGGTCGATACCGAGCACATGTTATTAGCTATCTTGAAAGAGGGTGATAACCAGGCGGCTGTCATCTTGAAAGAGTGTCACGCCAGTTACGAAGATGTTTTCGAACTAATTGCCCTGAAAACAAGTCCGAATGTTAGTATGGGTTATACCGAAGACGACGAAGAAGAGGAGGAAGAAGGATCAGCCTCCTACTCCTCGCCCAAATCTACCGGAAATCAGCCGCAAACTCAAACCTCTTCCAATAAGAAATCGACCAATGAAACGCCTGTGCTGGACAATTTCGGCACAGACATCACGCGTGCCGCTGCCGAAGGTAAACTCGACCCGGTTGTAGGTCGTGAACGTGAAATAGAACGATTGGCGCAGATACTAAGTCGCCGCAAAAAGAACAATCCTGTGTTGATTGGCGAACCGGGAGTTGGAAAATCGGCTATTGTAGAAGGACTTGCGTTGCGCATCACTCAAAAGAAAGTATCCCGCATCCTATTTAACAAACGAGTGGTGATGCTCGATATGGCTTCGGTGGTGGCCGGTACTAAATACCGCGGACAGTTTGAAGAACGCATTCGGTCTATTATCAACGAATTGCAGAAGAATCCGAATGTGATTCTTTTTATCGACGAAATACACACCATTGTCGGTGCCGGCTCCGCTTCCGGAACCATGGATGCGGCCAACATGCTCAAGCCGGCGCTTGCACGCGGTGAAATACAATGTATCGGCGCCACCACGTTGGATGAATACCGTAAAAGCATCGAAAAAGACGGTGCCTTGGAACGGCGTTTCCAAAAAGTGATCGTGGAGCCTACCACCGCCGAAGAGACCCTTCAAATCTTGAAGAATATAAAGGAGAAATACGAAGACCATCACAATGTGACCTATACCGATGCTGCATTGGAGGCGTGTGTGAAACTAACCAATCGTTACATCAGCGACCGCAATTTTCCCGACAAAGCCATCGATGCGCTGGATGAGGCCGGTTCGCGTATTCATCTAATCAACATTTCGGTTCCCAAAGAAATAGAGGAGCAGGAAAAGCTCATCGAAGAGGCCGATCAAAAGAAGTCGGATGCCGTGCGTCTGCAAAACTATGAACTGGCTGCCAGCTATCGCGACCGTGTCAAGGAATTGACCGCTCAATTGGAGGAGATGAAAGCCGAATGGGCTTCACACGAGAAAGATGAACGCCAAACGGTCGATGAAGAGGAGATTGCAGACGTGGTTTCGATGATGTCGGGCGTGCCCGTACAACGAATGGCACAAGCCGAAGGAGTTAAACTGGCCGGCATGAAAGATGAACTAAATCGCTTGGTTATTGACCAAGAGGCTGCCATCGAAAAAGTCACTAAAGCCATTTTACGTAGCCGTGTCGGATTGAAAGATCCCAATCGTCCGATTGGAACGTTTCTCTTTTTAGGTCCGACTGGCGTAGGCAAGACTCACTTGGCCAAACAGTTGGCCAAATATATGTTTGGCTCTTCCGATGCTTTAATCCGCCTGGACATGAGTGAATATATGGAGAAGCACACCGTTTCACGATTAGTTGGAGCGCCTCCGGGATACGTGGGTTACGAAGAGGGTGGGCAACTCACGGAAAAGATACGCCGCCGCCCCTACTCCATCGTGTTGCTCGACGAGATAGAAAAGGCACACTCCGATGTCTACAACATCTTGCTGCAACTGATGGACGAAGGTCGGTTGACTGACAGTTATGGCAGAACGGTAGATTTCAAAAACACGGTGATTATCATGACCTCCAACATCGGAACGCGCCAACTTAAAGAGTTTGGACGAGGCATAGGTTTCGAGGCGCAAAATCGCAGTATAGAAGATAAGGAGTATTCGCGCAGTGTGATTCAAAAAGCATTAAACAAGACGTTCTCTCCCGAGTTTCTCAATCGGGTGGATGAGATCATCACCTTCGATCAACTCTCGCCACAAGCCATCGAGAAGATTATCGACCTCGAACTGAAAGGACTCTACGTACGTATGGAAGCTCTTACTCATCCGCTCACAGTCGACGAACAGGCTAAAAAGTTTATGTCCTCGAAAGGTTATGATGTGCAGTTTGGAGCACGTCCGCTCAAACGCGCCATTCAAACTTATCTCGAAGATAAATTATCGGAGTTGATTATTGGTTCGGAGTTGCATTCGGGCGATGCCATCGTTGTAACGCACGAAGAAGGCAAAGAAGAACTCACTTGTTCGATAAGCACCTCGCCGCAGGAAGCATTGCCGAAAGAAGATTAAGAATAGTTGCATACCGTCAAAATGTCAGTCCTCATGGGCTGGCATTTTTTTTGTCTGCCTCCGGATAAATAAAAAAATATAAACTTTTAAAACATAAACAGTTATGCAAAAAGGAAACATAGGGGTAACGACCGACAACATCTTCCCCGTCATTAAAAAATTCCTGTACAGCGACCACGAAATATTTCTTCGTGAGCTGGTTTCAAATGCAGTTGATGCTACTCAAAAGCTGAAAACCGTAGCCTCTATCGGTGAACTCAAGGGCGATGCCGGCGACCTCACCGTACGTGTAACCTTAGGAAAGGATACTATCACTGTATCCGATCGCGGTATTGGACTTACTGCCGAAGAGATCGACAAATACATCAACCAAATTGCCTTTTCGGGAGCCAACGACTTTCTTGAGAAGTATAAGAACGATGCCAATGCCATCATCGGACATTTCGGACTCGGCTTCTACTCCGCTTTTATGGTTGCAAAGAAGGTTGAAATCATCACCAAGTCCTACAAAGAGGGGGCACAGGCCGTGAAATGGAGCTGCGACGGCAGTCCCGAATTCACCCTCGAAGAGATTGAGAAGGCTGACCGGGGCACCGATATCATACTCTACATTGACGACGACAGCAAAGAGTTTCTCGAAGAAGCCCGCCTCTCCACTTTGCTGAAGAAATATTGCAGCTTCCTGCCTATTGCCATTGCTTTCGGTAAGAAGAAGGAGTGGAAAGAGGGCAAACAGGTGGAAACTGACGAAGATAACATCATCAACAACACCAATCCGCTCTGGACACGTAAACCCAGCGAGTTGAAAGACGAAGACTACAAAGCGTTTTACAGCGAACTCTATCCCATGTCCGACGAACCGCTCTTCTGGATACACCTCAACGTAGACTATCCGTTCCACCTGACCGGCGTACTCTACTTCCCCAAGGTGAAGAGCAACATCGAACTGAACAAGAACAAGATACAGCTCTACTGCAACCAAGTCTACGTTACCGATTCGGTGGAAGGCATTGTACCCGACTTTCTGACGCTG
>JAISHB010000074.1 GCA_031262785.1 Prevotellaceae bacterium | reverse complement strand
CCCACCATGCAATAGTCGTTTTGCTTGCCCTCCATGTTTACGAGTGCTTCGCCCAACACGGCAAAGCTGTGGCGGCCGTAAAAATCGTCGGCGTTAATCACGGCAAAGGGTTCGTGAATAACTTCCTTGCCCATCAACACGGCGTGATTGGTTCCCCACGGTTTGGTTCGGTTCGGCGGGCAGGTAAAACCCTCCGGCAGCGCATCGAGCGACTGATATACCAGCGTAGCGGGGATGTGATGTTCGTATTTGCTCAGAATCTTTTGGCGAAAGTCTTGCTCAAACTCTTTGCGAATCACAAATACTACTTTTCCGAAGCCGGCACGAATGGCATCGAAGATGGAATAATCCATGATGGTTTCACCGCTCGGCCCCAACGGGTCGAGTTGCTTTAATCCACCATATCGGCTGCCCATTCCGGCAGCAAGTACAAAAAGAGTTGGTTTCATGATGTAATATAATTAGCGAATGAAGGGCGCAAATGTACAACTTTCTTTCTATATCGGTTAGGATACGCTACAAAAAAGTTCCGCATCAAAGACCTTAAAATAGAAGCATACGCACTATCTTTGCGCAACCAATAGCGGGCAGGCCTTGCCGCCCGTCTCTCAAACAGAACAAAACGGTATATGAAGAAAATTGCCTTAATAACCGGCGCCACCGCCGGATTGGGTCGTGCCATCGCCCTCCGGCTGGCGCGCGAAGGATACGATTTAATCCTCACCGGTCGGCGCGCCGGGCGGTTAGACGAACTGGCACAACAGATCGGGCAAACCTGTCCCGTGCGCGTGCTTCCGCTGGCCTTCGACGTGCGTAGCTATGACCAGGTCACCACACACCTTGGCTCGCTGCCCGAAGATTGGCGTGACATCGACGTGTTGGTCAACAATGCCGGCCTGGCCGTGGGACTCTCGCCCATTCACCAGGGAGTGATCGACGACTGGGAGCGTATGATCGACACCAATATCAAAGGTTTGCTCTACGTCACCCGCACCGTAAGCCCCGGCATGGTAGCGCGCCGCAGCGGACACATTATTAATATCGGTTCCATTGCCGGTCGCCAAGTCTATCCCGGCGGCAATGTCTATTGCGCCACCAAGCACGCCGTCGGTGCACTCTCGCAAGCGATGCGCATCGATCTACTCCCCCATCACATCAAAGTTACGCTCATTGCTCCGGGTGCCGTGCAAACCGAGTTCTCGCTGGTTCGTTTCAAAGGCGATGAGGCGCGTGCCGCCAGTGTCTACGAAGGATTCGAGCCGCTTGCCGCCGAAGACATTGCCGATGCGGTGGTATATGTGCTCAGTGCCCCCGATCACGTAGACGTACAGGATTTGCTGATTATGTCGAAGGCGCAAGCTACCGGGACGCTGTTTGAGAAGGGGTAAAAGTGTAACTGCTGTAACATGAATGGAAGAATGATTGGAAGCAACACGCTATTAACCATAAAGGAAGCAAGTGAATGGGCTACATCGCATATAGGAAAGCATGTAACCGCTTCAAATATTAGCTATTTGATTCAGTATGGACGGGTTCAAAAGATTGAGCATAACGGCATTACGCAAGTCTTGATGAACGATCTGATGGACTATTATAAATCTTATAGCGGCTCCCGCGAAATAAGTTTTAAACAGCAGTTGGGCGATGATTTAAATTGGGCATTGTCGTTTGACCAGTATAAAGAGTCGGAAACCACGAAGCATGTGCATCGTTTGCATCCGTATAAGGGAAAGTTTATACCACAATTGGTGGAGTATTTCTTAGATAGTCATGTGGATAACTTCAAACGGGAGATTTTCTTTCATAAAGGCGACATTATTCTTGACCCATTTTCCGGTAGTGGCACCACCATGGTGCAAGCATGCGAATTAGGAATGCACGCTATTGGCATTGATGTGTCGGCATTTAATGCGCTTATTGGAAATTGCAAGGTTATGAAGTATGATATTGCAAACGTGAAAGCTGAAATCAATCGGATTACAAGTGCATTGGAGAATTATGTGAAAGACTCCAAGACGATTGAATTTGAAGAACGATTATTAAACGAGCTGAACGTTTTTAATAATCAATATTTTCCCGTACCCGAATATAAGTATCGGTTGCGAAAAGGAGAGATAAACGAAAAAGAGTATGCAGCCCGGAAAGAGCAGCAGTTCTTACCTATTTATATGCAATTGGTTCAAGAATACGGAATTGTGTTGCGACAGGCGCAAGACGACTCTTTTTTGGATAAATGGTATTCACAGCACATTCGAAATGAAATTGATTTTGTCTTCAATGAGATAAAGAAAATACAAAATCTGGATACGAAGAAGATTGTTACCGTTGTCCTTAGCAGAACCATGAGAAGTTGTCGCGCCACCACGCATGCCGACCTTGCTACTTTGCTCGAACCAATCACTACCACCTACTATTGCAGAAAGCATGGGAAAATATGCAAGCCGCTCTTTTCTATTCTCAAGTGGTGGAAGACCTATTCCAAAGATACCATCGCACGCTTGTTGCAATTTGATGCGTTGCGAACAGATACGTATCAATATTGCCTGACAGGTGATAGTCGTGCCATTGATATTGCCCAAGAAATTATAAAACGCAACCACCTTTTGGGCGAGATTCTAAGCAAACAAAAGATTAAAGGCATCTTCTCTTCGCCACCCTATGTGGGATTGATTGATTATCATGAACAACATGCCTATGCTTACGATCTCTTTGGCTTTGAACGTAAAGACGAATTAGAGATAGGCCCGCTATTCAAAGGACAAAAGAAAGAAGCACAAGCAAGCTATATTCAAGGCATTTCTGATGTCTTGAATAATTGCAAACGCTTCTTGGCGGACGACTATCATGTATTCCTTGTCGCCAATGACAAGTATAATATGTATCCAACCATTGCCGACAACGTCGGGATGGAGATTGTGAATCAATTCCGCCGTCCGGTATTAAACAGAACAGAGAAGGATAAAACGGCTTATTCGGAAACCATATTTCATTTAAAAGAAAAGAAAGGAACTACTTATGCCACTATCTAATGAGATTAAGGAAAAAGTTTCGCTTGAAGTTATCAAGGTGTTGGTATCTCGCTTCGATAGTTTTCCCGAAGATGCATCCAACAATCGAAATGCACCTTTCCACGAAGCGTTTCTGAACGCATTCTCGGATAGATTGGAAGGAAAGGTCTCCGATACTCCTTTTTTTATCAGCTTGAGTAGTTGGTTGCAGGGATTGAATACAACGTTGGGACAATCTTTTTTTGAACATGTGGCACATCATCTGTGTGGAGGTGAAAAGCGGGAATATACATCAAAGAAGTTGGGTAATCTGAAAGTATCACAGCAACAGCGAAATAATATTGCAAAGATTATTGCTGATATTAGTAATGGAGCTGCTACCCCCAATTTGCAACAAGAAGACGAACTCCTATTTCAGAGGGATAATACACCTTTGATTGATGCCTTTGACTTCTCTGCAGATGTCTATTTCGAGACTGATATGCATGTTGTTGCCATTGAACTGAAATCGGTAAAGCCAAACTCCGGTGAAATGCGTGGAGAAAAACAAAAGATTCTTGAAGGGAAAGCGGCATTATACCATCTTTATCCTCATAAGAAGGTTCAGTTCTACATTGGATTTCCTTTTGATCCCACTGTTGATCCTAAGAAAGAAGATATTACGAGTTTTAGTAAGTCTCGTTTTCTTGATTCAATCATTAATATCAATAAGTTCTTTGCATCTGATGAGACGTTAGTCGCTAGTGAATTGTGGGACTTTCTCGCTAATGAAAAGAACACGATGGAAGAGCTTCTTGAGATAATTAATACGATCTCAACGCCTTCTTTCTTGGATAAGTACAAATTTCTTGTAGACACCTCTAAACGGGAAACTCCTGAATGCCTTGAACAATTGAAAGAATGGAACCTTTTCTCGGAAATAGAACTCATCGAGAACGATCTCACCATTCTCGTGAGTCTTTCCGACAACTCCTTAAATGGCTCTTCCTTAAATAGCTCTTTAATAAAGGTCTATCATAAGATGCCGTTCAAAAGCACAGGCGAATATAATTGGGAGAGATATTATACCCTCAAGAAACTCATGGATTAAAACAAAAACTCACATTATTGATGGAAGAAAAGAAATTCAAACGTACCACCGTGACCTCGGCATTGCCTTACGCCAACGGCCCGGTACACATCGGACACTTAGCCGGCGTATATGTACCTGCCGACATCTATGTTCGCTATCTCCGGCTCAAGAAAGAAGAGGTGATTTTCATCGGCGGCTCCGACGAACACGGCGTACCTATCACCATTCGCGCCAAGAAAGAGGGAGTGACTCCGCAAGATATAGTAGACCGGTATCATGTACTCATCAAGCAATCGTTTGAGGAGTTCGGCATTTCGTTCGATGTATATAGTCGCACGTCGTCGAAAACACACCACGACACGGCCTCCGACTTCTTCCGCAAACTCTACGACAAAGGGGAGTTTATCGAGAAAACCAGTATGCAATATTACGACCAGGAGGCTAACACCTTCCTTGCCGACCGCTACATCACCGGCGAATGTCCGCATTGCCATGCCCAAGGAGCTTACGGCGACCAGTGTGAAAAATGCGGCACCAGCCTCAGCCCCACCGAACTGATCAATCCCAAAAGTGCCATCAGTGGCAGCCAACCGGTGATGCGCCAAACCAAGCATTGGTATCTCCCGCTCGACAAACACGAAGCGTGGTTGCGAGGGTGGATTCTCGAAGAGCACAAAGAGTGGCGTCCCAACGTATACGGACAGTGCAAGAGCTGGCTCGACATGGGATTACAACCGCGCGCCGTGAGCCGCGACCTCGACTGGGGCATTCCCGTTCCGGTTGAAGGTGCTGAAGGCAAAGTGCTTTATGTGTGGTTCGATGCACCCATCGGTTACATCAGCAATACCATTGAACTATGCAACAACCGGCCTGAAAAGTTCGGCTCATGGGAAAAATGGTGGAAAGATGCCGATACACGCCTGGTACACTTCATCGGCAAAGACAATATTGTGTTTCATTGCATCGTCTTTCCGGCCATGCTCAAGGCCGACGGAAGCTACATCCTGCCCGACAATGTGCCGGGCAACGAATTCCTCAATCTCGAAGGTGACAAAATATCCACCTCACGCAACTGGGCGGTGTGGTTGCACGAATATTTGGCCGATTTCCCCGGCAAGCAGGATGTGTTGCGCTACGTACTCACCGCCAATGCACCTGAGACCAAAGATAACGACTTCACATGGAAGGATTTTCAGGCGCGCAACAACAACGAGCTGGTAGCCGTCTACGGAAACTTTGTCAACCGCGCCCTGCAGCTGACACTGAAATACTTCGACGGAATAGTTCCCACCTCCGCCACGCTAACCGACTACGATCGCGACACGCTCAAAGAGTTTGCCGACGTAAAGGCCGAGGTGGAGAAACTGCTCGACCACTTTAAGTTCCGCGATGCGCAGAAAGAGGCCATGAATCTTGCCCGCATCGGCAATAAATACCTGGCCGACACCGAACCGTGGAAGCTGGCCAAGAGCGATATGCAGCGGGTGGCTACCATCTTGAACATCTCTTTGCAATTGGTGACCAATCTTGCTATTGCCTTTGAACCCTTCTTGCCGTTCAGCAGTAAGAAATTGCGGGAGATGTTGAACATGGATAGCTTCGACTGGGATAACCTCGGCCGCACCGATTTGCTGCCTGCCGGACATCAGCTGGGTACTCCCGAGCTGCTCTTCGAAAAGATTGAAGACAGCCTCATCGAAGCACAGGTGCAAAAACTGCTCGATGCCAAGCGAGCCAACGAAGCGGCCAACTATCGCGCCAATCCCATTCGCCCGAACATCGCCTTCGACGACTTCCTCAAACTCGACATCCGCGTGGGCACCGTGTTGGAGTGCAGCCGCGTACCCAAAGCCGACAAACTGTTGCAGTTCAAGATTGCCGACGGATTGGACAACCGCACCATCGTAAGTGGCATCGCCCACTATTACCAACCCGAGGAGTTGGTGGGCAAGCAGGTCTGCTTCATCGCCAACCTGCCGCCGCGCAAACTAAAAGGCATCGAGAGTCAAGGCATGATTCTCTCGGCCGAGAATGCCGACGGCTCGCTGTCGGTCATCACTACCCTGCGCCAGGTGAAGCCGGGAAGTGAAGTAAAATGAAATAAAACAAGCAACCATAGTTATGAAAAAGCATTCCTTTAAAGAGTGGCTGATTGCCGTGCGCCCGTGGTCGTTTCCGGCATCGGCCATGCCGGTGATGGTTACACTGGCCTATCTGTTTCGCACCTATCACGGCCACATCGATTGGGTGAACGGCATACTGGCGCTCGTGGGCGTCATCTTCTTCCATGCCGCCGGCAACACGTGGAGCGACTACTTCGATTATAAGAAAGGAGTAGACCGCGAAGACACCTTCGGGGTGAAGACCTTGACCAGCGGACAGTTCCAGCCGCGTGAAATCTTTCGCCTGTCGTTCATCATGCTGATACCCGGCATTGCTATCGGCATCTGGCTGATGTATCGTGCCGGATGGCCCTTACTATGGATTGGTTTGGGCGGCGTAGGCTGCTCTTTGTGCTATCCGTGGCTCAAGTATCGCACCGGAGGCGACTTTGTGATCTTCATCAACTACGGTGTACTCACCACCTTGGGCACTTCGTTCATTGCCCGCAGCGCCTATCTGCCCGAAGTATTGCTGATTGCCGTGCCCGTGGGGTTGATAACCGTAGCCATCCTTCATGCCAACAACACCCGCGATGTGCTGACCGACCAACGTGCCGGCATCACCACCATTGCCATGCGTGCCGGCGTGAAAACCAACGTGTTTCTCTATCTCTTCGAAATCTTCTTTCCCTTCCTTTGGCTGATTGGTTGTACCTTGCTGGGATACATTCCCGCGTGGACGGTGGTGGCGTTGTTGGTACTGGCTGTTCCCATGGCCGTCAACAATGCCGCCGACATGCTGAAGCTTCCCCGCGAAGGAGTCTCCGCTATTGCCAATTTAGATGAGAAAACGGCCAAGTTGCAGCTTGTCTTCAGTTTACTCTTCACCCTCACCCTCTTCATTCCATGAAACGAATCGTGTGGCCGCTGCTGATCGCAGCCTGTTTGTGGTTCTTCATGTTCTCGCCGTGGACGGCGGGAATGATTAACTTCTGGACCTCCATGAGTTTCTCGGCCGTGGTGTTGATGAACCTGACGTTTCGCCTTCGCCCCACGTGGTGGGCGGAAGATGTGACCTTCAACGGGCGCAATCTGCTCCTTGGCGTGGCGTTAGCCGCAGCATTGTGGGGTATCTTCTGGACGGGCAATCTGATTTCGTCGTGGTTGTTTGAGTTTGCCCGCCCGCAGGTAGCAGACATCTACGGAATCAAAGGCGGAGCCAGCGGGTGGTTGCTCTCCCTCTTGCTTATCTTGTTGATAGGACCGGCCGAGGAAATTTTCTGGCGGGGATACGTGCAACATACCTTCAGCCGTCGGTGGAATCCCAACGTCGGACTGGTGGTAACCACCCTCATCTACGCATTGATACACCTCTGGTCGTTCAACTTCATGCTGGTGATGGCTGCGCTGGTAGCCGGTGCCGTGTGGGGATTGGCGTACCGGTTCTTTCCCAAGTATTTGGGCGCTATCATTGTGTCGCACGCTTTGTGGGACGCTGCCGTCTTTGTACTTTTTCCTATCTGAAGTCTACCACGCTGAGTGCCAGGACGCTGATACGCACCTCTCCGGCACTCAAACAAGCCTCGGCACAAGCAGCCACCGTTGAACCGGTGGTTACCACGTCGTCGATAATCAACAGATGCTTTCCCCGGAACTGTTCGGGACAGCGGAGTGCAAAAATACCGGCCACATTCGCCCGCCGCTCGGCGGCATTCTTTCGGGTTTGCGTTTTCGTCGCCACGGTACGCACCAGCGAAGTGGCATCTATCGGAATGCCGGTGTGGAGCGAGATGCCCCGCGCAATCCATTCACTTTGGTTGTAGCCGCGCTTGCGTTTGCGCTTGGGGTGTAGCGGCACCGGAACCAGCAGGTCGATGCCCTCAAAGAATCCGTCGGGAGCTATCTCCATGGCCAAGTATTGCCCGAAAAGAGCAGCCACCTCTTTCTTTCCCTCGTATTTAAACTGAAAGATGATGTGATCGTAGAGGCTCTTCTTGCGATAGAAGAAGTAGGCCGTGGCACGTTCCACCGGACAATAGTCTTCAAACAACGCTTTCATGGGATTCTCCTCCAGCAAGTGATAGCCTGTGCGCGGCATGTCGGCATTGCATTGCGTGCAGATGCCCTGCTCGTGATCGTCGAGTGGTATTCCACACACCGAACAACGACGGGGAATGAACAGATCAAGCAGGGCAACAGCCCATCGGTGGAAAAAAGATAATCGGTTATGAGTCATGGGACGGAAAGCAATTTATGTAACGTGAGTTCGACGTAAGAATCAGCCTATAACATTAGCATAACTCATTAATTATGAATACTTTTATGGTGTTAAACAAAACAATAACTCATGAATTAATTCATTATGCTAACCGCTGACGAAGTTACAACAATTTTCTTTTTGTGCGATGAATCGAGTAAGAATTTCGATGAGGCGATAAATGCGCATCTATTGGTAAAAGAATGATGGGAAACGTCATAGAAACCGGAAGTTCCGCCTCTCTGAGGGTGAAATCATGACCATTTTGGTGATATTTCACCCACATAACCTCTAACTCATTGAAAGAGAGGTATCATAGCACTGTGAAACCAACACTAAAAATTTTATGTAAGCCTCATAGCACTATGAAGCTCATACTAAAAAAATAAAGTACCCTTCATAGCGCTATGAACCCTCCACTAAAAATTTAAAGTAAGCTTCATAGTGCTATGAGGCTCATACTAAAAAAATAAAGTGCGTTTCATAGTGCTATGAAACCTGCACTAAAA
>JAISHB010000046.1 GCA_031262785.1 Prevotellaceae bacterium | reverse complement strand
CGCCAACTGAATCATTTGCAATAAATGGATTAGCACCCGGCAAAACATATACGCTGGCTCAAATGAAGGCAGCATTGGGTCCACTTCCGTATCCCATAGACTCTTGGACAGATGAATTTGGAACAGGATATGAAATATTCTATGGAAAGGATATGTTCCATTTACAACCGGACTCGGGATTTACAGGTTTTGTAATAGAAACCAATAATTTTTCGGTCTTTGTTTGTGGTGTATTCTTGCGGGTTGGAGACAATATTTCCAAAATACCGAATATACCTAATGTCAGATTAGTATTGGAGGAGAGCGGATTGTATTGTCTGTATATTCAAGATAGTACTAATCCACTAAGAATTGAATTTGATAACAACATGATTATCACGAGCATGTATTATACCAGAAGTATATAAGCTACGAGTTTTATGAAGCATTTGTCCTATCCTCTTCTTTGTTTTAGGCATCGCAAGGCAAGGGGGTAGGACATATCCATTAACAAACATCGCATTTATGAAAAAAATAGTATGTATAACACTGTGTTTATTGTCTTTGACAACAGCAGTAAACGCCCAAAAGAAGGGAGGCATTCCAATAACGCCCGACCCGTTAACGCCAACCGAATCATTTGCAATAAATGGATTAGCACCCGGCAACACATATACGCTGGCTCAAATGAAGGCAGCATTGGGTCCACTTCCGTATCCCATAAACTCTTGGACGACTGAATATGGAACGGGATATGAAATATTCTATGGAAAGGATATGTTCCATTTACAGCCGGACTCGAGATTTACAGGTTTTGCAATAAAATCCAATAAATTTCCGGTATTTGTTTGTGGTGTGTTCTTGCAGGTTGGAGACAATATTTCCAAAATCCCGAACACGCCGGATATCAGATTAGTATTGGAAGAGGCCGGATTATATTATCTGTATATTCAAAATGGTACCGATCCGTTAAGAATCAGATTCGACAACAATAGGATCATCACTGCTCTCTATTATAGGGAAAGCGTTTAGTGTAGTATCAAACTCTACGTCCTACCCTCTTCTTTGTTTTAGGCATCGCAAGGCAAGAGGGTAGGACGTTTATCATAGACCATGAAACAGCACCTCCGAACCATCCACTCACTCATCATTCCGTTCTTATACATCTCCCTTCCGTTGCTTTCCGAGCATTACGCCGCGAGGGAATATGTTGTTACGGGCATTTGTCTGGTGGTTTGCGCGACGTTTCTCTGCTTGCGATTCGGTTTTGAAAAGCGCAGGGCGATTTCATTCTCTGCGACGGATGGATGGGTAGCAGCTTTCGCCTTCTATATCTTATTAAGAAACCTGATGAAAGGAGATGTCGATCCTGCATATTACTATTTTATGCTATTGGGAGGGATGCTCTATTTCATTGGGCGAACATCCACGGCAGGCGAACGCACTGCGCTGTTCTACGGCATTATCCTTTCGGGGGTTGTCCAGTCTGTCGTTGGCTTACTTCAATTCTCGGGCATTTTATGCAGCAATCACACCGCCTTTCGGCTCACCGGAAGTTTTCAGAATCCGGGCATGTTGGGAGGATATTTGGCTTGCTCCATGCTGACGGCAATGGCCGTGTTGGCACTGCTTCCCCGACAAAAACAGAGTGGCAAAATAACATTATGCGCATCACTCGCTTTGATGGGGCTGGTTTGTTTGCTTTCCGATTCACGGGCGGCATGGCTTGCGGTGGTTGTGGTGACAATCGCTATTGTTGCGCGCAAAATAGAAACGAAGAGGCGTAGCAAACTCATCGGAATTAGTCTTGCAGGTGTGCTGCTGGTGGTTGGACTCTATCTGTATAAACCAAAGTCTGCAGATTCGCGCATACTCATCTGGAAAGTGTGCGCGTCTATGTTGCTTGACAAACCCATCTTCGGACACGGAGCGGATGCCGTGCGGCAAAACTATGCGCCCTATTTGGCGAAACAGCTGCGCAAATCGGCAAACAAACAGGAACAGGAGTTGGCGGCCGATAATACTTATGCGTTTAACGAGCCGCTGAGAATAGGTTGTGAAAATGGAATCATCGGCATCGTGCTCGCAGGAGGCATCTTCCTGACAATCGTCCGGGGAAGGAAACAAACTTCGCATCGAATAGCCATCTATCCGATGGCCGGCTTTGGTTTGTTCTCGCTCTTTTCTTATCCGCTCGGTTGTTTGCCTTTGGCCGCCTTGCTTCCGCTGGCCACCGGAATGGCAGCCAGTGGGAAAAGTCGTTTCAATATTCGGCAGGGTCAACCTATTCTGCTGCTGCTCTTTGTTAGTGGAACGCTTTGTTTTCTGCCCGAATGGAAACGAAACAATCAATTAACCACCATGCTATTTGCGTTTCGACACGAAGCCCTTTTTGAAGCCGATTTGCAACGGGCCTATCCGCAATTTAAGCATCAAACCCGCCCGGTATTTCGGTATGCCACTATTCTTTTCCAACAAGAAAACTATGCAGCGGCTCTGCCGGTATGGCAACAGGCAGCCAAGCTATGTCCCACCAACCGCATCTATTGCAACCTGGGTTATTGTTATCAACAGACCGGAAACTATCAAGAAGCCGAGCAAACCTACTTGTTGGCATCCGCCACCTATCCAACCTACCTGACGCCCCGCTATCGACTTTTCAAACTCTATCTTTCTCAAAAACGGGAAGCGGAAGCCAAGCAGATAGCCGTAGAAATCGGGCGCATGAAAGTGAAGATAGAAAATGATGCCACCCGAAACATGAAGAAAGAGGTGTTGCACTATTTGCAGACAAGTTTCCCCGGATTTTAGACGTTCATTCAAGTAAATGAAATATAAAACCCTATCTTTGTGACGTATTCACCTACTAAATTATTAAAATCTACTATCATGAAACAAAAACTATTTATGCTCTTTGGTTTGCTCTTGCTGGCAAACACTGTTCAGGCTCAGTTTTCCATAAGTGGATTGGAGCTTGGGAAAACGTACACCTATGATGAAATAAAAGAAGCAATAGAAAGCAGAACTGCTGCTGATATTATTTCTCAAATAGATTCATGTGGTCATCGCACACTCAGATTTGGCTCGGACTATTTTGTGTTTGATTCCGATTGGCATTTCAGAGGATTCTTTATTGAATCGAGACAATTTGAAGTAAAGGCACATACTGTCTTATTCGGCGTAGAAGATGCCATCCCTCTCTTGGCCTACATTAAAAACAGCCGGTTGGAGTGGAAACAACCGCGATTGTTCTATCTCTATTTGGAGGAGGTGGATAAACCGGTGCGCATCCATTACAAGAATAATCGAATTGAAATGATCTCTTTTTCCTACTAATACTACCCCGTCATGAAAACTATTAAAATTACATTAATTACCGGCATGCTGTTGACAACAGCATTTGTTCGGGCACAATCCATCAACGGATTAGAAATTGGCAGCTACTACACGCTCACCGAATTGAAAGCCGCATTGGGCGCCAATCCCACCGACGAAGAGACCACCGAAGGCGATTGCTGCGGCCTGGAGCATCGACTGGAATATGGAGAAGATCATTTTCAACACACCCAGCTCTTTGGCTTTGCCGGTTTTTCCATCTCCACCAAACAATATGAGGTGAAGGCCGACAACGTTACGCTTCGCGTGGGGGATGATGCCTCCATTGTCTCCACCGTGGAAAACAGCAAACTCTTTGTGAGGGAAAAGGAGAAGGAATATTGGCTCTACTTGGGAGCGAGTGATGATCCCATACATGTTGGATATGACGACAAGCATGTTATTACTTACATCTATTATACGGCAAGCATATAATTAAATTGCAATTTACCGAACTCCGAGAAAACCAACTGCATCCGCCCCGAGGGCGGTGATACCATCATAAATAGGCATTGAATAACAAGAATATATTATCTTTGCCGCGCATAAGCAACAATGTATATTGCGTAAGAAGCTATGAAGATAGTGATTGCAGGTGCCGGCGCAGTTGGCACACATTTGGCCAAGCTGCTGTCGCGCGAAAAGCAAGACATCATCTTGATGGATGAAAACGAAGAACGACTGAGTGCGCTCGGAAACAACTTCGATTTAATGACCGTCACCGCCTCCCCCACCTCTATTAAAGGATTGGAAGAGGTGCGCTCGCACGATGCCGACCTTTTCATCGCCGTCACGCCCGATGAAAGCCGCAACGTGACCGCCTGCATGCTGGCACGCAGCCTGGGTGCTCAAAAAACCGTGGCGCGCATCGACAACTACGAATATCTTTTGCCCAAGAACAAAGAGTTCTTTCAGAAATTGGGTGTCGACTCGCTCATCTATCCCGAAATGTTGGCTGCCAAGGAGATTGTCTCGTCGGTGCGCATGAGTTGGGTGCGCCAATGGTGGGAGTTTTGCGGCGGAGCACTCATCTTGATGGGTGCCAAGATGCGCGAAAAGGCCGAGATTCTCGACATCCCGCTTTTTCAGTTGGCCGAAACGGAACGTCCCTACCACGTGGTGGCTATCAAGCGGGGCAACGAAACCCTCATCCCGCGCGGCGACGATGTAATCAAACTCCACGACATTGTTTTCTTCACCACCACACGCAAATACATCCCCTACATTCGTAAAATCACCGGTAAAGAGAACTACGCCGACGTGCGCAACGTGATGATTATGGGCGGAAGCCGCATTGCCGTGCGCACGGCGCAATATGTGCCCGACTACATGCAGGTGAAGATTATCGAGAGTGACCTGGCACGTTGCAATCGCCTAACCGAACTGCTCAACGACCGCACCATGATTATCAACGGTGACGGTCGCGACATGGACCTTCTCATCGATGAGGGACTTGAAAACACCGAAGCTTTCGTAGCCCTCACCGGCAATTCCGAAACCAACATTCTGGCCTGCCTGGCTGCCAAACGCATGGGAGTGAGCAAAACGGTGGCCGAGGTGGAAAATATCGACTACATCGGCATGGCCGAGAGTCTGGACATCGGCACGGTGATCAATAAAAAGATGATTGCCGCCAGCCACATCTATCAAATGATGCTCGAAGCCGACGTGAGCAACCTCAAAAGCCTCGCTTTTGCCAATGCCGACGTGGCCGAGCTGAAGGTAAAGGAAGGAACCCGCATCACCCGGCATCTGGTGAAAGATCTGGGCTTTCCCAAAGGCATCACCATCGGCGGATTGGTGCGCGGCGGCGAAGGTGTGGTGGTGGAAGGAAATACACAGATTCTCCCGGGCGATCATGTGATTGTGTTTTGCCTCAATAGCATGATGCTCAAGAAGGTGGAGAAATATTTCATTTAACGACGAAGAGACAACAAACGGTGATTCACATCAAAACCATCCTTCGCATCATCGGTGCCCTGCTTCTGCTCGAGATGGGGCTGTTGTTGGTCTGTTCGGGCATCTCTTTTTATTATAACGAAATTGATCTGGCCGCTTTTTGGATGTCGGCCGGCATCACCGGCATCGTGGGCTTGGGATTAACCTTTCTGGGACAGGGCGGTGAACGTCAACTCACCCGCCGCGACGGCTACATCTTGGTAAGTTTGGCTTGGATTGTGGTATCGGTCTTCGGCATGCTTCCCTACCTCATCACTGGCTACATCCCCGACGTGACCAATGCTTTCTTCGAGACCATATCGGGTTTCACCAGCACCGGATCCAGCATCTTGGACGACATTGAGTCACTTCCGCACGGTTTGCTTTTCTGGCGCAGCATGACCAACTGGATTGGCGGCTTGGGCATCATCATGTTTACCATTGCCATCCTTCCCATCTTCGGAGTGAGCGGGTTGCAAATGTTTGCCGCCGAAGCCAGCGGACCCACGCACGATAAGGTGCACCCGCGCATCGGCATCACCGCCAAATGGATCTGGAGCATCTATGCCGGCATCACCGCTATTTTGGTTGTCCTGCTCATGGTCGGCGGAATGGATTGGTTCGATAGCGTTTGCCACGCCTTTGCCACCACCGGCACGGGTGGATTTTCCACCAAACAGGCCAGTGTGGCGGCTTTTAACTCGCCCTACATCGAGTATGTCATTGCCGCCTTCATGTTCACCTCGGGAATCAACTTTACCATGCTGCTCTACTTCGTGCAGCGCAAGTTTAAGAAGATTGGCAACGACGACGAGCTGAAATGGTATGTCCGCTCGGTGTTTTTCTTCACGCTGATTATCGGAGTCATCCTCTACTTCACCAAACACTACGGCGTGGAAGAGTCGTTCCGCAAGGCACTCTTTCAGGTGATCTCCATCCACACCTCCACCGGCTTTATCATTGAAGACTACATGACGTGGATGCCTGTGACTTGGGTGCTCTTCACCATTATCATGCTCATCGGAGCCTGCGCCGGAAGCACCACGGGCGGCATCAAATGTATTCGCATGACCATACTGGGCAAAGTAGCGCGGGGCGAATTCAAACATATCCTACACCCCAATGCCGTGCTGCCGGTACGCATCAACAAACAGGTGGCGCCTCCCACGTTGCAATCTACGGTGCTGGCCTTTACATTTCTCTACACCTGCGTCATTTTCATCAGTGTGCTGCTGATGATGGCCATGGGAATAGACGGTTTGGAAAGCTTGGGATGCGTGGTCTCGGCCGTCGGCAACATGGGACCGGGATTGGGAGCCGCCGGTCCGACCTATTCGTGGAATGCATTGCCCGAGGTGGCCAAGTGGCTGATGGCGTTCTTGATGCTGTTGGGACGGCTCGAACTCTTCACCGTGCTCCTGCTCTTCACACCCGGATTCTGGAAAAAAAGATAACTCACACGCTATGAAGAAGATTATTATAGCCATCGACGGCTTCTCGTCGTGCGGAAAGAGCACGATGGCCAAGGAATTGGCACACCGCATCGGATATATCTACATCGACAGCGGCGCCATGTATCGTGCTGTCACCCTGTATGCCCTCGAGGGTGGTCTCATCGAAGGTGACCGCATCAACGCCGACCGCCTTAGCCAAGCCATGGATCAAATCCGCATCACGTTCCGCCTCCACGACCAGACCGGTCGCCCACACACCTTGTTGAATGGACAGGATGTGGAAGAGCGCATCCGCTCGATGGAGATTTCCACCCACGTCAGCCCCATTGCCGCCCTCGATTTCGTACGGGAAGCCATGGTGGCACAACAACAAGCCATGGGACAAGACAAAGGCATCGTGATGGACGGACGCGACATCGGCACCACCGTCTTTCCCAACGCCGAGCTGAAAATATTCGTCACCGCCACACCCGAAATACGCGCCCGCCGTCGCTACGACGAACTCAAGGCTAAAGGCGTGGAAACCTCCTACGAAGAGATTCTCCGCAATGTGAAGGAGCGCGACTACATCGACCAACATCGTGCCGTCAGTCCGCTACGCCAGGCCGACGATGCCCTGCTGCTCGACAACACGCACCTCACCCGCGAACAACAAAACGCCTGGCTCGAGCATCAGTATCAATTACACGCCTGCGAGTGAACCACTCCCCCAAAAGAAGAAGATGACAACCGTAGAAATCGACAACGGATCGGGCTTCTGCTTCGGCGTAGTCAACGCCATCCAAAAAGCCGAAGAGGAACTGGCCAAGGGCGGCACGCTCTACTGCCTGGGCGACATCGTTCACAACAGTCGCGAGGTGGAACGGCTACAGGCCATGGGACTCATCACCATCGACCACGAGCAATTCAACCGCTTGCACGATGCCAGGGTGTTGCTTCGTGCCCACGGCGAACCGCCCCAAACCTACGAAACAGCCCGACGCAACCGCATCGAGATTATCGACGCTACCTGTCCGGTGGTACTGCAACTGCAGAAAAAAATTAAGCATGAATATGAAAGTGGCACCAGCGAGCGCAAGCAGATTGTCATCTACGGCAAAAACGGACACGCCGAAGTGCTCGGTCTGGTTGGACAAACCGACGGCACCGCCATCGTCATCGACCAACCCGGAGAGGCGGCCAAGCTCAACTACGAGCACGACATCCGGCTCTATTCGCAAACCACCAAGTCGCTCGACGAATTTCGCACGGTGGTGGAAACCATCCGTCAGAACATTTCGCCCCGTGCCACGTTTGCTTACCACGACACCATTTGCCGGCAAGTGGCCAACCGGTTGCCGCACATCCGTCAGTTTGCAGCCTCACACGAGCTGGTTTTCTTTGTAAGCGGACGAAAAAGCTCCAACGGAAAGATTTTGTTCGACGCCTGCGGCTCGGTCAATCCCAATTCCTATCTGATTGAGAGCGCCGACGAGATAGACCCTTCGCTTTTGAAGAACGTCACCTCCATCGGCATCTGCGGAGCCACCTCGACGCCCAAATGGTTGATGGAAGAGATTTATCATCGAATAGTAGTTTTATTAAAAATATAGTTTTCATGGGAACAACGATCAAATGCATTGGAATCTTAACATCGGGAGGCGATGCCCCCGGTATGAATGCCGCCATTCGCGCGGTGACACGTTCGGCCATCTACAACGGACTGCAAGTGAAAGGAATATATAGAGGCTACCGCGGACTGGTAACCGGCGAAATCAAGGAGTTCAAGAGTCAGAACGTCAGCAACATCATCCAGCTGGGCGGAACCATCCTGAAAACCGCCCGTTGCGAAGAGTTTATGACCGTCGAAGGACGACAGCTGGCCTACGAAAACATGCGCGCCGAAGGCATCGACGCCCTGGTGGTTATCGGCGGCGACGGTTCGCTCACCGGTGCCCGCATCTTTGCGCAGGAATTTGACGTTCCCTGCATCGGCTTGCCCGGCACCATCGACAACGACTTGTTCGGCACCGACACCACCATCGGTTACGACACGGCACTCAACACCATACTGGATGCCGTCGACAAGATACGCGACACGGCCACCTCGCACGAGCGTCTCTTCTTCGTCGAGGTGATGGGACGCGATGCCGGTTTCCTGGCTCTGAACGGTGCCATCGCCTCGGGAGCCGAAGCGGCCATCATTCCCGAATACAGCACCGAAGTAGACCAGTTGCAAGAGTTCATCAAAAACGGTTTCCGCAAATCGAAAAACAGTAGCATTGTGATTGTGGCCGAAAGCGAAAAGACCGGCGGAGCCATGCACTACGCCGAACGGGTACGCAACGAATATCCGCAATATGACGTGCGCGTAACCATTCTCGGCCATCTGCAACGCGGCGGTAGCCCCACGGCACACGACCGCATCCTGGCCAGTCGCCTGGGCGCCGCTGCCATCGATGCCATCATGGAGGGGCAACGCAATGTAATGATTGGCATCGAGCACGACGAGGTGGTGTATGTGCCTTTCACCAAAGCCATCAAGAACGACAAGCCCATCAACAAGGAGTTGATGAATGTCTTGCGGGAGTTATCCATCTAACCATCCCCGATCACGTACAAAAAACAGCCTTCCCCGGCTCGGGAAAGGCTGTTTTCATGCAAAAAGTAGCTTTCCTTGGCAGAGGAAAGGGGGTTTTACCGCTTGTTCAACGGCTCATACTTCACCTCTTCCAACACATTCTTGTAGGCCGGACGGATGATGCGTCGTCCCTCGAAGTTCAACTCCTCGTTGCGATGCGCACACCACCCCACGATGCGCGCCATGGCAAACAGCGGGGTAAATATCTCGCGGGGCAGGCCGATCAGCTCGTAGACAAAGCCCGAGTAGAAGTCGATGTTGCTCGAGACGGTCTTGCCGTTGTTCTTGACACGGCCAAAGGTAGCAATGGCGCGCTCTTCAAGCAGTTCGAGGAAGGCAAACTCACGCTCCTGCCCCTTCTCACGTGCCAAGTCGCGCGCCAGCTCTTTGAGTAGCAGCGCGCGCGGGTCGGAGATGGTATAGACGGCATGGCCGATGCCGTAGATGAGACCGCTGCGGTCATAGACTTCCTTGTTTAGCATACGGGTGAAGTAGGCATCTATCTCGTCGACGTCCGTCCAGTTACGGATGCTCTTTTGCAGGTGGTGAAACATGTCGGCCACCTGAATGTTGGCCCCTCCGTGCAGCGGGCCTTTGAGCGAGCCGATGCCCGCAGCAATAGCCGAATAGGTGTCGGTACGGGTGGAGGAGGTGACGCGCACGGTGAAGGTGGAGTTGTTACCTCCGCCGTGTTCGGCCTGTAGAATCAGCAGCAAATCGAGCATGCGGGCATCCAGCTGGGTGTACTCTTTCTTGAGCATAAACAGGAAGTTCTCGGCCAGCGAGAGCTTCTCCTGTGGATGGCGGATGTGCAGCGAGCGACCGAAGGTGGCATGTCGCAGCATGTTGTAGGCGTAGGCAATGATGGTGGGAAACTTCGATATCAGTTCGATGCTTTGGCGCATCAGGTTGTCTGGCGAGACTTCATCGGCTGCGGCATCGAAACGGTACATCTCCAGCACGCTGCGCGAGAGGATGTTCATGATGTTGCTCCCTTCCAGCTCGATGATGTTCATCTTGGTTTTCTGTTCGAGCGGCATGTTGTCGTTGATAAGCAGGCTGAACGAAGCCAGCTCTTCGGCATCGGGCAGCCTGCCCGAGAGCAGCAGATAAGCCACTTCTTCAAAGCCGAAGCGTTTCTCCTCCAATACGGCGTGGGTAATAGCTTCCACATCATAGCCGCGGTAGAATAGTTTGCCGGGGATGGGCTTTAGTCCGCCTCCGGCGATGCGTTCGTATCCCACCACGTTGCCGATGCGGGTAAGCCCCACGAGCACCCCCGTGCCGTCTTCGTTGCGCAAGCCGCGCTTGACGTCATACTTCGAGAACAAGCCGGTGTCAATTCCGGCAGCTTCTTGCATCTGCCCGGCGAGTTTGTAAATCAGGTATTCTTTCTTCATATTGTGTAGTTTTTAAGTTGTTACCGACAGGTATCAAGCGTGGTATTTCCCTAATATCCGCATCACAATCTCCTTGGTAAATCCGCTGGTGGAAAGGGCAGTTCCGCCCGGCATGAAGCGTGCCAAGTCCAGGGTAGCACGCTCTTGCACAAAGCTCTGTTCGAGGGCGTTTTCAATGAGTG
Source organism: Prevotellaceae bacterium (assembly GCA_031262785.1). GTDB lineage: Bacteria > Bacteroidota > Bacteroidia > Bacteroidales > Bacteroidaceae > Bacteroides. The sequence goes on along the minus strand of JAISHB010000046.1, from coordinate 9,237 downwards.
CACCGGCTTCGTTCCACCCAATGTGTTCCAGCAGCATCACCGCCGAGAGAATGAGCGAGCAGGGGTTGGCGCGGTTGCTGCCTGCGATGTCGGGTGCGGTGCCGTGTGTGGCCTCGAAGATGGCGTGGCCGGTTTGGTAGTTGATGTTGGCCCCCGGAGCAATGCCGATGCCTCCCACCATGGCAGCCAGCTGGTCGGAGATGTAATCGCCGTTGAGGTTGAGGGTGGCAATCACCGAATAGGCGGTGGGATTCAAGAGGGTGTTCTGCAGGAAGGCATCGGCAATGCAATCGTTGATGCGCAGACGCCCTTCGGAGAGTTCGTCGGAGAACTCACGCGCAGCCAGTGCATAGCCCCAGCGACGAAAGCCCCCTTCGGTGTACTTCATGATGTTACCCTTGTGCACCAACGTCACGGTGGCCAGGTTGTGCTGCAGGGCATAGCGGCAAGCCGCCCGTACCAATCGTTCCGAACCTTCGCGCGAGACGGGCTTGACCCCGAAGGCAGAGGTCTCGGGAAAGCGCACATTAGCAACCCCCATCTGGTCGTGCAAAAAGCGGTAGAACTTGCCGGCTTCGGATGTGCCAGCCTCCCATTCAATGCCGGCATAGATGTCTTCGGTGTTCTCGCGGAAGATGTGCATATTCACCAGCTCGGGATGCAGCAAGGGGCTGGAGATGCCCCGATACCAACGCACGGGGCGCAGGCAAACATACAGGTCGAGACTTTGACGCAGCACCACGTTGAGCGAACGGACGCCCTCTCCCACCGGAGTGGTTAGCGGCCCCTTGATACCTACCTGATGTTGCTCAAAGACTTTCAGTGTTTCCTCGGGCAACCACGTACCCGTTTGACGGAACGCCCGCTCTCCGGCAAAGACCTCGAGCCAGCGAATGTTACGTGTGCCGTTGTAGGCTTTGTACAGGGCGGTATCGACAATGGTTTGCATGGCGGGCGTGATTTCCGCACCTACGCCGTCGCCCGTGATGTAAGGAAGAGTGATTGTTTCCATTTGACTATCGGTCATTAAGGGCAGAGCCGGCGCTAAACCAGCCTATCTGCTGTTGATTATAGGTGTGTTGCACGTCAAATTCTTCTTCGGTGCCGTCTTGGTGATGCAGGCGCACCCTCAGGGGGCGCCCGGGGGCAAAGCCCCCCTCTTTGAGGTGCAGCACCGAGAGGTGATCACGCTCACGTATCTTGTCGTAGTCGGCCTTGTCGGTGAAGGTCAGCGCCAGCATCCCCTGTTTCTTAAGGTTGGTTTCGTGGATGCGGGCAAAGCTCTTGGCCAGCACCACCCGCACCCCGAGGAAGCGCGGCTCCATGGCGGCATGTTCGCGACTGGAGCCTTCACCGTAGTTCTCTTCAGCCACCACAATGGAGGCGATGCCCTGCCGGTGATAAGCCTTGGCCGTGGCCGCAACGGATTGGTCGGAGCGGTTGGTTAGCTCGCTCCATACTTCGTTGACCTTCCCGCCAAAAGCATTGGTGGCGCCGCTCAGCAGGTTGTCGGAGATGTGTTCGAGATGACCACGGTAGCGCAACCAACGGCCGGCGGGTGAGATATGGTCGGTGGTGCATTTACCCCGCACCTTGATCAGCAGCACCAGATGCAGTAGATCTTTACCGTTCCACCGGGGGAAGGGTTGCAGGCGTTGCAAGCGATCCGAGGCGGGGTCTATCACAATCTCTTGAGGCAGTCCGGTGGGAGCCACATAGCCGTTGCCCGGGCCGGTAAAGCCCACGGCAGGTAGCTCGCTACCAACGGGTGCATCCAGCATCACTCGGCGACCGTCTCGGGTGGTGAGGGTGTCTTTGAGCGGATTGAACGAGAGGTCACCCGCAAGGGTAAAGGCCATGGTTAGCTCGGGCGATGCCACGAAGTGATGGGTGGCGGGATTGCCGTCGGTGCGTCCCCCAAAGTTGCGGTTGAACGAGCTGACAATGCTGTTGCGCGGTTCGTCATCGTCCCTTTGTCGCTTCCATTGCCCGATGCAGGGGCCGCAGGCATTGGTCAGCAGCGTAGCACCCACCTCTTCGAAGACACTCATCATGCCGTCGCGACGGGCGGTGTCTTGTATCTGCTGCGACCCCGGGTTGACCAGCAGGGCGGCGCGCACCGGCAGGTTCTTGGCCACCGCCTGCGCTGCCACAGAGGCGGCACGACTCAAGTCTTCGTAGGAAGAGTTGGTACAGGAGCCTATCAACCCCACCTCCATCCGTCGGGGATAGTGATGGGTTTGAATGTGGTGGGCAAACTCGGAGAGCGGCACCGCCATGTCGGGTGTAAACGGCCCGTTGATGTAGGGTTCCAAGCTGGCCAGGTCGATGGTAATGACGCGATCGTAGTAGCGTTCGGGATTATCAATAACCTCGCCGTCGGGGATGAGCGAAGAGGCGACGGAGTCCGCCAGACGCATCAGGTCGGTACGTCCGGTGGACTTGAGGTAGGCAGCTATCTGCCGGTCGTAGGGGAAAATAGACGCAGTAGCCCCCACTTCCGCCCCCATATTGCAAATAGTTGCTTTGCCTGTAGCAGAGAGAGTAGCTGCTCCGTCGCCTAAATACTCTATGATAGCGTTTGTTCCGCCTTTAACAGTGAGGATACCCGCCAGCTTGAGGATAATATCTTTAGGGCTTGCCCAGCCGCTAAGACGGCCGGTGAGGCGAACACCTATGATGCGGGGCATCTTCAGTTCCCACTCGCTGCCGGTCATCACATCCACGGCATCGGCACCTCCTACACCGATGGCCAACATACCCACACCGCCGGCATTGGGGGTGTGTGAGTCGGTGCCCACCATCATGCCACCCGGAAAGGCATAGTTTTCCAGCACCACTTGGTGGATGATGCCCGCCCCCGGCCTCCAGAAACCGATGCCGTAGTGCGAAGCCGCATCACGCAAGAAACTATAAACCTCTTGATTGGTGATGTTGGCTGCTTCCAAGTCGTTCGAAGCTCCTTGATAGGCCTGAATGAGATGGTCACAATGCACAGTGGCAGGTACGGCGGTATACTCCCGTCCGGCGTTCATGAACTGAAGCAGCGCCATTTGTGCGGTGGCATCTTGCATAGCCACACGATCGGGGCGAAAGCTTGCATAGTCCTCTTTGGTGCCGGAGGAAGCCAGCGCCTGATGATGATAGAAATGGGTATAAAGAATCTTCTCGGCATACGTCAACGGGCGGTTTATAACGCTCCGTACCCTCTTGAGCCGATCGGGGAATGTGGAGTAGAATTGCTCCAACAGGGAGAAATCTGGTGTCATAATCTTGGGGATAGTAGTATTTAACTTTACTGTGTATAAAACACCAATAAACCTTAAATTGTTTGAATGACTTGCACAAAATGTTCCTATCTTTGCACCGAAAAATACAATTACTCATTACCCACTTACCAGAGATTACGAATATGAAAAACGGACAACTCCTCTCTCTGCTGCTCGTCCTGAGCAGCTTTTCCCTCCACGCCCAATCGTTTAAAGGCACCGTCAGCGATGCTTCCACCGGCGAAGCGCTGCCCTTTGCCAACATCCTCATCCTCGACGGCGACACCACCGTGTTCAACGGCACCGTCAGCGACGTCGACGGCCGTTTCACCCTCACGACCGGTGGCACCCAGCGGCAGGTACGCATCAGCTACATCGGTTTTCAATCCAAAGATACCTTGCTGCAGGCAGGCACCGACCACCTCATCGGCCTCACTCCCGACGCCTCCCAGTTGGGCGAGGTGGTGGTCAAGGCTGACCGCAAGATACACCGCCTCGAAAACGGCGGTATCTCGACCGACGTGGCAAACTCGCCGCTGAAGAACATCGGCTCGGCAGGCGACGTATTGGAGAAGCTCCCCTTCGTGGTCAAGTCGGGCACGACAATCAGTGTGCTGGGCAAAGGCGCTCCGCTCATCTACATCAACAACCGGCTGGTGCGCAACAACAACGAGCTGGAGAAGCTGCGCTCGGAAAACATCAAGAAGGTAACCGTCATCACCAACCCGGGTGCCGAATACGACGCCACCGTCAGCTCGGTGATACGCATCGAGGCAGTGCGCCCGCCGGGCGAGGGACTCAGTGGCAACATCTGGGCGCGCGGCAATCAGCGTCACTACATGCAGGCCGACGGTGCCGTCGACCTCAACTACCGCTACAACAAGCTCGACCTCTTCGGCTACTACTGGATAGATCGCTCGCAGTCGCGGGTCAACACCACCATGAACCGATACATCGTTTTCCCCAATTTGAACAATGCCCAAGTCTCCATGCTCAGCACCGGCTGGTACACCAGCCGTTCCACGTCGCACTACATGCAGGGAGGATTCAACTACGAGTTCAGCCCGAAGAGTTCCATCGGCGCACGCTACACCTACGTCACCACCCCCAATCAAAAGGGTGAAATCGGGCTGCCTACCCAGGTCGTACTCTCCGACGACTGGGATACGGTGCTCATGCAATCTTCACAGTTTCCCGATCCGACATCGCGCATAGAAGAAACCGAGTCGTACACCCATACCACCGACCGGGGCAAATCACACTCCCACTACCTGAATGCCTACTACACCGGCGCCATCGCCCCGTGGCTACAGGCACAGCTTGACATGGACTATTACAAAGGCGGAAGCAGCCGCGACCAAGCGTCCGTCACCGAAATGAACAGCCGCGGGATAGTATTTGAATCGACCGTCGCTCCCCTCCCCGATGAACGCCTCACGGTCAGCACCTCCCAAAACTACGACCTCTATGCCGCCAAGCTCACCCTGACCTCTCCCGTTTGGAACAGCGAGTTGCGCTACGGCGGCGAATACAGCCACACCAACAATGACCAAGGCTATTTCGTCCATGAAAATCAAGGTGCCGAAGGACTCGCCACCAACGAGAACAGCACCAAGCAACAAAGCATTGCCGCCTTTGCCTCCTATTCTAAATCGCTGGGTAAGGGATGGGGAGTGAACCTCGGACTGCGCATGGAGCACGTGGGTTTCGACTACTTCGAGCAGGGCAAACGCGTCGACGAGCAGAGCCGCTCCTATACCGACCTCTTCCCCACCGCCACGCTCAGTTGGCAAGGCAGCGGTATGCAGATGATGCTGGGCTATCGCGCCACCGTCAACCGCCCCAGCTACGGACAGTTGCGCAGCGCCCTCCAGTATGACGACCCCTACACCTACGAAACCGGTAACCCCTTGCTGCAACCCACTCGCATCGACGACCTCTCCTACACCTTGGTGTGGAAGAAACTGCAAGTGATGGCAAGCTACAAGATGTATCGCGACCGCATCCTCGGCGTGATGCAGCGCTACAACGATACCGACATCCTGCTCTACAAGCCCGAAAACATCCCCCACTCGCAGGGTCTCACCCTCGGTGTCAACTACGGCTTCACGCTGGGCTGGTGGACGCCCTCGTTCGGCGTGAGTATGCAGAAGCAGTTCCTTGAATACAACACCACCGAGGCGAAGCAGACCTACAACAAACCCTTCTTCGGCTACAACTGGTACAACTCGCTGCGCCTGCCTGCCGACTTCACCTTCCGCCTCGATTTCACCGGCAACTCGCGCGGTCACACCGGACAAACCTACGCCTACTCCACCTATCGCCTCGATGCGCAGCTGAACAAGCGGTTCATGGGAGGCAACCTCATCTTCATCCTGCGTGCCGTCGACCTCTTCGACACCACGCAAAACAAAAGTCTGAGCGTCAACTACCCCATCACCATGGAGCAGAACAGCGATATCCACATGCAATCGGTGCAGTTCTCCCTCACCTACCGCTTCAACAGCACACGCAGCAAGTATCAGGGAAGAGCGGCCTCCGAGAGTGAGCGGCAACGGTTGTAAGCGTGCTGCTCGAAGTGGGTGCGTTTGACATAGTTAAGGAAAAGAGCTATCTTTGACCCCAATCAATGCAATAAGTAAGAATGGAAGCTGCGAATTTACTCACTTCTCCTGCCGGTACGGTAGAAAAATTCTCCAAGCATCTGTTTTGGGATGTTCGGAGGGATAGTATCGACTTAGACAAACATGCCGAATATGTTATTCAGCGTGTGTTGGAATATGGATTAATGAGTGATTGGCAGCTTCTACTCCAATACTACGGACAACCTAAAATAGTGACGGTGGCCAAAGGTCTACGAACCTTAGAGCCACGAGCCTTGGCCTATATCTCCGTCATATCCCATACACCCAAAGAACAGTTCAGATGCTACATCACTCAACAATCCATCCCCACACATTGGGACTTCTAAAGCGGTTGCAACAACTGCCCGAGCTACAAGAGACACGTTTGGTAGGAGGTACGGCATTGGCCTTGCAAATGGGGCATCGCCGATCTATTGATTTAGACCTTTTCGGGCAAATCGCATGCAGCGTCGAACAACTCATAGATTCCATCAGCTCCATCGCCCCACCGGTCACCTTGAGTGAATCGACCAACATACATATCTACATGATAGAAGGCATAAAGGTCGATATCGTGCATTATAAATATCCCTGGATTGACAGCATGGCTACGGACGAAGGTGTTCGTATGGCAAGCCTCAAAGACATTGCCGCCATGAAAATCACCGCAATAGTGGGAAGAGGAGAAAAGAAAGACTTTGCCGATATAGCCTGTTTATTGAGTCGTTTTAGTTTAAACGAAATCTTAGCGTTCTATAAGGCCAAATATCAGGATGGTTCCGCATTCCTTGCCTTGAAGAGCTTGGCCTATTTTGACGATGCGGAGAAAAGTCCTGTACTTGAAATGTTGAATGGTCAATCGTGGGAGGAGATAAAAAGTGAAGTACAGGCAGCGCTACGCGATTATAATACGAACTGATTTATTCCTTTCATCCCCTCACAAACCGAATCTCCGGAAGCACAATCTTTATTTCACGCTGCTGCTCTTCCCACCACCAATAGACAATAAAGTTGACTTTGGCACTTTGTAGCACATAGCCGTTGTCTCTCCTCTCCTTGATACAACCCATAAGTTTTTGCGAGAACATTAATAAGCGTTCACCTCTTTCGTTATGCAGATAAGTATCGCCATTGACAGCCAACGCATCCCCACTCGTCAATGGTTCAATGAGAGACTGTACGTGGTGGAAATAGTTCAGATACACGTCTTTATGCGTGAGTTGCATTACTATTTCATCAGGGGCAGAGTAAAACGTTGTGTCTTCTTTCCACTCCATATTTTCCACCGATAGATGGTTCAAATAATTGCCATTGAGCACTATGATGAGATTTCGTTTGGCTCGTGTCATAGCCACATATAGCAGGCGTTTCTCTTCGTCTGTTGTGAGATTGAAGTTGCCGAGCATCAAGAAAACGTTGTCGTACTCCTTTCCTTTGGCTTTGTGGATAGTGGAGACAAAAACAGTCTCTATATCTTCACGGAAGAAATCCTCCAACTTAGATTCGCACACGAAGCCATTGAAGTCAGATTTGTATTTTATCTTGGGATTCGTTATCTCGAAATCGTTGAGCAGATTGAGGCATAGCTCCCACTTATCGCTTCGGGCAAAGACACCTGACAATGTCCGTTTAGCCCCTTCCCATACCTCATCACTGATGGTATGTACATCGTTGCCTGCATTTACCAAATCACGGAAGATTCTTATCTCGAGTAGATTAGCCAGTTTGAACACATCGTTGGTTTGGATAAGTTTGGCTCGAATCCGATGTCTCAATAGCAGGCCTACTATTTGCAACGCTTCTTCGTTTTTTCGAGTCAGTACACACGTAGTCCCACGAAGTTCGGTACGAAGCAACTCTTGTACCAAAGGGACGACAAGCTCATTACTTTGCTGATGAAGTATACGGATGCCTCCATTGTCGCGTTGCCGAGCTTCAATAGGCATCGTCTTCAACCGATGGTTGATATCCTTCACAAATTGGTTGCCCAGCTCCACCAAGTTGTTTTTGCTCCGATAGTTGTCGATAAGTTCATATTTTCGAGCGCCATATTCTTGAATGAACCGCTCCATATATACAGCGCTGGATTGTCTGAAGCCATAGATACTCTGGTCGTCATCCCCCACGGCAATGAGCCTCATCTCTTCGTTCCGCTCCATAAGACATTTTATGAGGCAAAATTCATCTTCGTTCATATCCTGAGCTTCGTCTATCACCAGCACCGTCTTGGTGATGCGACTGGGATCTACTTCGCCGCTGCGAATCTTCTCAACCGTCCTTTTCAGAATATCATTCGATTTTTCTAAGCTACCCACCTTACCCAAGAGGTCGAAACTGTAGGAATGAAACGTCTTTATCTCCACAAAATTGGCAACGTTCCCGATCAGCTTCAGCAATCGTTTTTTGAACTCGGTAGCAGCAGCCCGCGAGAAAGTAAGCATCAGCAGTTGCTCGTGCTTCACATCCTCCATCAAAAGTAAGGAAGCCAATTTATGCACCAACACACGGGTCTTTCCACTTCCAGGGCCGGCTGCCACTACCATGTATTTAGAAGTATTATCCTTGATGATGTTCAGCTGAGCTGGAGATAATTCTCCAAAGAGTTGGCGGAATTTAGTAGGGGTGATGTTACGCGCAATTTCACCCTGCCTATTCTTGAAATATTTGTTAAGGAACGAGCCATAGTTCAGCTGAAAATAATCATCAACAAACCGTAATGCACCCTCGTAATCATGGATCATCTTCTTTGCATACTCACCCACAATATGAATCTGTTGCACCTTGTTTGCATAGAATTGATCAAGCTTCTTGTAGTCCTCAATTTTGTATTGCTTCCTGCTGTCACGTTCCATGCGCTCTATTCGCAGGCCGTTGTATGTCACCAGAAAGCCACCCTCCATCTTAATAATTTCTATTTTCGATAGGTAAAAAAGCACATCTTCTACATCTGCAATGCTCACTGTCGTTCCAAAACTCACCACATTGCGTTCGAAAGCCTCCTTCAATTCATTGACAGAAAATTCCACGGCAACTTCCTCTTTGGTAGTGGTATTTTCTTCATTAGGAGCACGATTGTTTTTCTCATAAAGGTATTCTACGACATAGAGCGCCAGATTGTGACGTGCTTCCTGCTTTTCAGCTAATTCCTCGGGAGAATACAGGCAATGCACAGCAATGTGATTCTTGGAGTACTCCATGTTCCTTCGTTTTATCAAATGCTTTATCTCCCAGAAATTAAGCATAGCCTTGATGAGCTTGACAGATACTCCGTCACAACCATTTTCCTCCGCTTTCTCATTCAGCTCCTTCAAAGAGATCACCTGCTTTTCATCGTTTCTAAAAAG
>JAISHB010000012.1 GCA_031262785.1 Prevotellaceae bacterium | reverse complement strand
CGACTGCCATCGGCATTCGTACCCTTGTTGTCTGCGGTCAGTGGCATACCGCAACTTTGACAGAATTTTTGTTCCATATCGTTTTTCTTTTTTCGCTCTCTCATCCGACAGAGCTGGTTAGTGAATGTAGAAGCACGGAAAGAGCTGCCCCTGTCCGAAGACAAAATTAGTTGTTTTATTTGTGTTTTGCATTGTATAGGACAGATTAATACTTTCAAAATGAGTAATTTTGCAATCGGATATCAAAAAGTGGACGAATTACATCCCTACTTCCTGAATATAAAAAACAGTTATGCCAATAGAACCCAAATACTTTGAGACTCGAAATGAGTGGCGACAGTGGTTAACGGACCACTTCGACACCAGTAAGGAGATATGGTTTATGTTTCCCCTCAAATCATCAGGCAAGAAAGGTATTTCTTACAATGATGCCGTTGAAGAAGCGCTCTGCTTTGAGTGGATTGACAGCAATGTGATGCCGCTGGACAACGCGCATAAAATGCAGCGCTTCACTCCGAGAAATGCCAAGAGTACCTACTCTCAATCTAATAAAGAGAGGTTGAAATGGCTTTTAGAGAATAAAATGATACACCCCAGATTTGAGGATAAAATACGACGGGTGCTCTCTGCTCCTTTCATTTTCCCAGATGAAATCATCGACAGACTGAAAGAAGACAGCATCGTATGGGAGAACTATCAGCGCTTCTCCGATGCATACAAACGTATCAGAGTGGCGTACATCGAGGCGGCGAAGATACGACCGGAAGAATACGAAAAACGATTGAATCACTTCATCCACAAAACAAGAGAAAACAAACTGATAGCCGGATTTGGGGGGATTGACAAATACTATTAAGGCTTGACACAATCCCCATCCATACCAAAGCGGGCGTATGCCCCTTAGAACATACGCCCGCTTTACCAGACTACGGGGTGACGAATCACCCTTGCGGTGGCTCCTCCTCCCCGTCGTCTTCCCCTCCGGTGTCTCCCGAGGGCGTATCCGAGGAGTGCGAGTTTCCTTTTTGGTGTAGCACTTCGCGTTGATAATGCAGAATCTCGGCGTTCATATAAGTCATGAAATCGTCATATTTGGTGGTGCCTTCGGTCAGCGCGCGGGCGTTGAGCATATCAATAAAATCGTGATAAGCTTTGTCGGTGAGCAGACGGGCAGCTTTGAGCGCACCTTTGGCGTGATTTTTTTGCTCATCGGTGCGTTCGCTCATCAAATCAATCACCTCTTGATTGGCTTTCTGCAGACTATCTATCATCACATTCAAACCCAGCTGCGCCACCTCTTTGGTGTACTTAGTGAGTAAATCATTCAGCAGATTACTCATCAATCCCGACTTTTTGTCGCGCTGCATGCCGGATTTGATGCTGTAATCGATAAAAGCCTGTCCCACCACGCGGGCGGGTTGTTCCAAACCGGGCACATTCCTAAAACCATGCACGGCTTTGACCAACGCCGAATAGACGCTGTCGCGCCGCCTGTCGGCCGCATAAATATCGTCCGACAACAAACTCTTAGTCGACAGCTTCAGAGCCTTGTCCTCCTCGGCCAACGCTTTCTTGAGCGCAGCCAACTGGACAGAAAAATTCCGGGAAATAACGGGATCCGATTCGGCTTTCGTTACGGTTTCTTCCATGTAACGAAAGTGAGCGCCATTGTTCATGGCGGTGGTATTCATTGAGTTTACTTTCATATTGTTTCTGTTTTCTCTGTTTTCGTGTTAATAACAACAAGGACGGACGTTTGTTTATCGATTCACTAAAAAAAATATGGGGGGATGCGGAGATTTGCTGCAGAATAGCGGGGGAGAATACTATTTATTAAGTTGAAAATGCGATTTTTGCGGCTATTAGAAGGTTACGTTTAATGCTTTAAATGCTGTATTAAGATCGCAGCAATTAACGCCAATACCTAAACAAGCATCTGGAATCAGTACGCGTTTTGCGCAAAGAGGATTTGATTTTTCAAAAGTCACTAACGTCATTTTTCGCGCAGAAGCTGTGGCCACCAAGAAAGCATCGGCCACATTAGCAAAAACATTCCGAGCAGAAGGGGTAAATATCGGATTGTCAGAAGCCCATATCTGCACCTTGGCATACTCAGCAAGAACAAGCCCATCCACAGGAAGAAAAAAATCATTCGGCAAATTTGCTCGAATCCAATCTGTTAGGCCATCGTTCCCTTTGAGTATTTCTTCTTCAACCTTCACTGAGCTATAGAAACTTCCACTTTGCGCAAGCTGTGCAATCTTATTCCAAAAACTCAGATAAATATCAAATGGCATATCGTTCTTTGAGCGGATAAAGATATTGGTATCTAATAAATATTTCATATGCCATTAGATGTATTTTTTCATGAATTGATCATATGTCTGTCCATAAAGACCGGTCAATCGATATGCTTCCGTATAAGATAATTGTCTGCTATTTACTGCATTTCTCACGTGAATGGCAAACGATCTTCCTACCCGTTTCACACTCGTTCTATAATAATCCCCGCCGGAAGTTTTTTTGTTTGCAGGCATTCGTTGCATATACTGCAGGTAGAACATGCGATACTGTTCACTATCTATTAATCCAATATCACGTGCGCGACGAGCTATCACCAACTCGGATACTTTGAATTTTTTGGCTGCGCTTGGTATACCATCGTTATTCCAAACCGTTGTGAGAAGATTGGATGGCACAAGAAACTCGGCTGCGACTTGATCGCAAAACTTTTCCGTATAATCATGCTCATATCCGGCGTCGCCCGCATAACCGGCACTTACCCCCACGAGGATATGAGCAAGCTCATGAATGAGCGTAAACAGTTGCGCAGATTTGCTATCCGAATTATTTATGAAAATATATGGAGCTTCTTTATTGACAAGGGCAAATCCTCTACAATCCTGCACAGATATCGGACGTCTTCCATTATTTCCGACCACACCGTTGTATGTTAAGAATATGCCAACATCTTCTATCCTATTACTTAGCTCGTTAACGGCCTCATTGGAAGTAGATAGGCCAAATGCCCAAGTATCATTCAAATTCAATATCTTCCGTAATGCTACTACAACTTCTTGGACGCTATTCTTAATGCTCATTGTAGCTACGAATGGGCAAGTTTCAATATCATTCTCTTTCAAATAATCTTCAAGCCATTCTTGCCTTTGCACCACTTTTACGACTGTGTCGTACACGTTAAGATTGAAGCTGTCAATTCTCGCATTACCACGAAACAAGGGAAACGGAATCTCCTCCTTAGGAACTGTTGGTACAAAGAGAAATCCAAAAGGCACATTAACAGACTTAGCAAAATCTTCCAATTGTTTTATCGTTGGTTGCTTTTCTCCACTAATCCACTTAGATACAGTTGTTTTCGGATGTCTATTAATATAATCATCAACACTGAGACCTGCCCTTTGGATAGCCCAACTGTAGCGGTCACCGACAATCTGTACACGATATGTAGCCATATGAATTTTAAATACTCTGCAAATATAGTCAATTTTGGAATTGCATGAAAAAATGAGCCAGACTTAAATATGGCGTGAAGTATTCTTTTTAGACCAAGTCCCGTTTTTATAGCATTTTATTCACTATATTTGTAGCGAATTAAGCAATCAATAGAATTTATGGAATTAAATAGAATAAAAGAGGTGCTTGAGCAAAAGGGCATTAAGCAAATCTATGAGTTTAAATAAATAACAATTAGCAATATTATGGACACATCTTTGGTTTTTCAATTACATTATTTTCTCGAAAAAGAAAATCTCCACGTTATGAATGCTAATGTTCATAATGAAAGTGAACGCTACCTACTATCAGCTATTAAGAATCTTCAAAAATATATTGGGGATGAAATTATAGTAAAAACTTTCCCCAAAAAGGAAGGAGGAGTTATTGATCTATATAGCATTGTGATTGAAAATATAGCCCCTCATTTAGATGCATTATTTATGGCATTGTTGGTTGCATGGGTCAATAGGCAATTCCGTCCAGCTATCCATAAAACTGAGGAGCAAAAGAATAGACTTGACATATTGGAGAAACTAAGAAAGGGCGAATACACAGAAGAAGAACTGGATTATATTATTCAAGGTGATCCCGAGCTTTCAAAACTAAGAAGCAAATATTATCAAAGTATATCGAAAGATTCAAGTGTATCAAAAATAGAAGCACAAACTTATTCTGATGAAAATAAAAATCAAGGTAAAGAAGTCGAAATCAAAAGGGCTGATTTTAGTGGACATATTATAAACAAAGTAGAGTATAATACAAGTGTGGACGTTAAAGCTACTATATATATTGTAGCGCCGATACTTGTTAAAGGACGTAAGTTTCGCTGGCGCGGACTCTATATCAATCAGCCGATAGAATTCAGAGTTGAAGATTCTGAATTTCTGAAACAAGTATACGCGCATGAAATCAAATTTGGCACAGGTACATCTATCAGTTGCACCCTTCGGATTGAAACAAAAACCATTATTAATAACGCATCTGGCTTTGAAGACGAAATAGTAACGGAGAGTTATTACGTGAAAGATGTATATCAATGGCAAGATGATGATACTTTCCAGTATGAGACTAAGCGTTATAAGAAAATTAAAGCTGAAAAGCTCCAATTAGCACTATTCAATGATAATCCCCAATAAAATGCAACGATATGACATCAAAACCAACTAACCAAGGAATAGTCTACGTCCTCACCAACCCCGCCATGCCGGACTTGGTAAAAATCGGCATGACCACCCGAAGTAATATCGAAGAGCGCATGCGCGAACTCTACGGCACAGGCGTACCCGTGCCCTTTGAGTGCCGGTATGCCTGTCAAGTGAAGTCTTCCGACTGCCTTAAGATTGAAAAGGCGCTCCATACCGCCTTTGCGCCTAATCGCATCAATGCCAATCGGGAGTTCTTTCAGATAAAGCCGGAACAAGCCATTGCCATACTGGAACTCTTCAACAGAACGGATATTACCCATGAGGTAACCAAAGAGATTGAAGATGAATTGACAGACGTGGATAGGGTCGCCTCGGAGAATCTCAAACGAACGGCTCGCCGTCCGCCGCTGAACTATACCGCAATGAACATTCCTATTGGCGCAAAGTTGGTGTATCTGCGCAGTGATGCCCACATAGAAGTGGAAGTGTGTAGCGAGAAGAAAGTTCGCTATAACGGAGAAGAGACCTCGCTGACTGCCGTAACCCAAGAATTGCTGGGGCTGGAATATTCCGTTCAACCCACTCCCTATTGGGAGTACAATGGGAGAAACCTACAAGATATTTATAACGAAACTTATTCTCCAATTGAATAAGAGAGAAAACAATATGCCCAACAACACCCCACCCCCCACCAACAGCCAATTCATCCTCTACCAAGACGATAACGGCGTAACCAACGTCAACGTCCGCTTCGACGGCGAAGACGTATGGCTGACACAACAACAGATAACGGAACTCTATCAATCCTCTCGAACGAATATCGTGGAGCATATCAAGCACATCTATAAGGAGGGAGAATTGACAGAAGGAGCAACCTGTCGGAAATTTCGACAGGTTCAATTGGAAGGTAATCGGCGAGTCCATCGTGAAGTTCCTTGTTACAACCTCGACCTGATTATCGCCGTCGGCTATCGCGTAAAATCACAAGTGGCTACCCGCTTTCGCAGGTGGGCTACACAGCGGCTACACGAGTATATACAGAAAGGCTTTACCTTGGATGACGAACGACTGAAAGGAAACGGCAATCGTTACTTCCGTGAATTGCTACAACGCATACGCGACATTCGTTCGAGCGAGCGCAACCTCTACCAACAAGTCACCGACATTTATGCTACGGCGGTGGATTATGACCCACGTTCCAACTATACGAGAACGTTCTTCGCTACCGTACAAAACACGATGCACTATGCCGCGCATCAGCATACTGCCGCCGAAGTAATCTATGCACGAGTAGATGCCAATCAACCGATGGTGGGCATGACCAACTTCAAAGGCGACTACATCACGCGAGACGACGTAAAGATTGCCAAGAACTATCTGACGGAGAAAGAACTCCAAGTGCTAAACTTACTTGTATCTCAATACTTGGATTACGCCGAGTTGCAAGCCATTGAGCAAAAGCCGATGACCATGCAGCAATGGATTGCCAAGTTGAATGAAATCCTATCAGTCGGTAACCGTCCTTTGCTTTTGGATGCCGGGACGGTTTCCCGCCAAGCTGCCATCGACAAAGCCACCGAAGAGTTTGAAACGTATCGCCGCAAAGAGATGCTGCAATACGAAAGCGACTTCGACCGGGCGGTGAAAGAGCTGGAGCATCGTGCAGTTCAAGAGCGTAAACGCCCACCAACCGCACCAACCGATCCCGATTGTTAAGAGAAGCCCGTCTTCCTTTAACACTTCATTTTCGTTAGCCCGAGAAGGCGGACTTCTTGCTCCAATTGGTAGGGAGGCATTGATTACACTTAAGTTATCTTACGTGATATCATTTGGATAACGATAATTTGACTGAACTTCTCAAAACACACAACCACAAATGATGATATTTTTGGCTTTTCTACGTATCTTTGCATTAAAAAATATTTTGAGATGTTGAAAATATCATCAAAAACCGCTGCCGCTGAAAAGCGCAGAGACATTAATGCCTACACGTACGGCATCCACATGTGCCTCAATAATACAATAGTGGGAATGGCGCAATATGACACCAAAGATGCGCCTGCTACGCAATGCGCTTACATCCCCTGCGTTGTATCTCCTTGTAGTGGGCGAGCAACGAGAATATGTTATTTAAGAATATTCGGCACTACATTCAAAATTAAATTTGGCTTATGAGGAAACTAAAAGCTTTAAGTCTTTTTTCCGGTGCAGGAGGGATGGACATCGGCGTTAAAAAAGCCGGATTTGACCTTATAGCCGAGATTGAGATAGACAAATACTGCTGTCAGACTCTTAGAGCAGCGGTTGAACGCGAAAAAAGCAATATATCCATTATTGAAGAGGATATACGCACTATCGATCCTGCATGCCTGATGAACAATTACAGCCTAAGGCCTCTTGACCTAGACTTACTTTTTGGCGGTCCGCCTTGTCAGCCATTCTCTCTAGCAGGAAAACAGAAAGGGTTGGATGATGCACGCGGACCTTTGCTTTTTGAAATAGCCCGGTTTGCAGAAGTCATTAAACCTAAGGTTATTTTTCTTGAACAAGTCAAAGGATTTCTATCCGCTAAGGGAGCAACAGGCCAACGCGGAGAAGTGTTTAACGCCTTTATATCCACATTAGAGAAATTAGGCTATACACCTAAGTGGAAAGTATGTTGCGCCGCCGACTATGGTGTTCCCCAACTTCGGGAAAGAGTAATTTTAGTAGCCACTTACGGAAAAAACGGCTTTGTGTATCCAGAACGGACACACGCACCCGCTAGTGAAAGTGGTCCTGGAGTACTTAACCTTTTTGGTCTTCCTCCTTATGTCACCGTAGGGGATGCCCTCGCTGGTTTAGACGATCCAAGCATCAAAACACCAGGAACAACATTTTTTGACCGTCTTGATAGTCATGTAGATGTTACTCCACCTCGCGACCGCGAACGTATAGCAGGCGTTCCTGAAGGCTCTTACCTGGCTGCTCAAACGCAAATAGACAAAAGCCTAAGATGCAATCTTTCCCCTAAAGACACAACAAAGTATTTACGTCTTGACCGAAAGAAGCCATCAAATACTATACGTTGCGGGGAGATATTCTTTCACCCAACAGAAAATCGATACTTGACCCCCCGCGAATATATGCGACTCCACGGCTACGATGATGATTATTATTTGAAAGGTCCTATTCGTTCACGAACAGGCACAGTCAAAAACCTCGACCAACACAGACAAGTAGCAAATTCAGTTCCCCCGCCTCTTGCCTGCGCCATAGCGTTAAAAATAAAAGAATACATACAAAATGAGCAAAATATTTGAATTATTCGGTTATCGTCTTGACCAGTGGAATGAAGCCGCTGCCGTGAACCTATCTCAGGCACGCTGTCCCTTTATGAATAGAGAATGTGATGGCGGAGGAAATCGCTATTCCTCAGCCATACACCTTGACGAACACTCCGCGCTCAAAGTGAAAATACCCGAGAAGAAAATGATACAGTGTGGCGTCTGCTCTTTGCAGTTACACACAGGCGAACAACCTTGGATAGTCTGTCCGCGCCGCCTTTTGTCTATAAAACACGGTAATCTTTCCTCATATCAGACCAACGTAAGAAGAAAAATATCAACATATTCCGGATTGATCGAAAAAAGAAACTATAAAGTATGGTCAGAAGTCAAGATAAAGACCGAAATTCCCAACGAAGAGGACGAAGCTAAGACTTTTGACTATACTTTTGATTATGTCATAGCCGGAACAGAGCGGAAAAGGGTAGATGAAGTTGCAGAGAATCTTGAAATATCTTCCGCAATAGTTCGTAAGACAGCAGAAAGCAATGGCTTCACCATAGCAAGTCGGAACGGTGTGGACTGGATAGACGACTTTCCAACCGACCCGCTCATTATCATCGAAGTAATGACCAGTAGCACATCGGGTGGAAACAAACGTGACCGAACACAAATAGCGCAAGCCTGCGAAGATGCTATTTTGAATGGTATGAAACACAATGGACCGAGTATCAATTATCGCCAAGTTTGGGCGCGAATGGTGAGCCAGCTTATCGTTAAATCACAAGTAGCCCTGGCATGGGGAGGAAAAACAATCTGGCTTGTCCAAGACGTTTTAGCTGATTACATCTCGAAATCAACAGCCCTGCGTCTTCCTGACTATCTGTCTGAAACGTTGAGCGAGGTCAACATCTTACAAGCGGGTTACGGAAGTGCCATAACTGGTCATGTGGACGGGCCTATTGAGTTGACAGAAACAAAGCTCTTTTCTGGTCCCATAGCGAAAAGCGAAGGAGGAGACACGGCAAAAGGTTTTATAGACATTGTGAAAATTGGCGCTCCGCCACCCAAGAAGCAGATCTGGAAGTCGCTTTTACATAAGCCGCCTCTGGGCAGTTGGACCATTTCATAATAGCATAAAGGATAATAAACACTGTAAACAAAGAAGAAACGATCGAAAGTAGATACGACGTTATGACCTACAATTTGGACATAGCACGGATAATTTTCTTCCCTTTCTATCTTCTGGCAAATTACATATACACCCAAAACAAAAAGGAGCTACGGTTATCCATAACTTATTGACTCTCAGTTTAGGATAGTGAAATTCCCCCATCCATACCTAAACGGGCGTATCTCCAATAATACATATACTCGTCTCACCAAATTCCCGGTGTGATGATTATCCCTACGGGGCATCATCATCCCCGTCGCCTTCCCCGCCGTCGCCTCCAGAGGGTATGTCCCCAAGGAGGACGAGCTTCCTTTTGGTACAGCATCTGGCGTTGATAATGCATCATCTCGGCATTCAGGTAGACCATGAAATCGTCATACTTTGCGGTGCCTTCAATGAGTGCATGCGCAAACACCCCCCAACCCCACCAACCAATCCCAATTGTTAAGAGAAGTCCGTCTTCCTTTAACACTTCATTTTCGTTAGCCCGAGAAGGCGGACTTCTTGCTCCAAAAAATTTTAAGTGTTAAGAGAAGTCCGTCATCCTTTAACACTTCATTTTTTTTAGCCCGAGAAGTCGGACTTCTTGCTCCAAAATTTTTTAAGTGTTAAGAGAAGTCCGTCTTCCTTTAACACTTTATTTTTTTTAGCCCGAGAAGTCGGACTTCTTGCTCCAAAATTTTTCAAGTGTTAAGAGAAGTCCGTCTTCCTTTAACATTCCCTTTTCATTAGCCCGAAAAAGGGGGCTGTCTTGCCCCAAATGCCCTCCGCCGACAACTTTTCTGTCGGAGAGACGTTCTACTAAAAGTATACATCAGTTTAATCTTAAAAAATAAGTTAGTATGGCAAAAAAAGTAGCTGTATTGGCCGTCGATCCGGTAAACGGATTCGGCCTGTTTGCGTATTTGGAAACTTTCTTCGAGAATGGCATCTCGTACCGCACCTTTGCGGTGGCCGAAGGCACGCAAATCAAAACCAATTCGGGCGTCACGCTCACGGTAGATGATGTGGTGGCCAATTTGAAAGGAAAAGAGCACACCTTTGATGCCTTGGTGTTTGCATGTGGCGACGCCATTCCCCAGTTTGCCGCCAACGCGGGAAAATCGTATAACCAAGAGATGCTCTCTGTGATGAAAACATTTGCAGACAGCGGAAAACTGCTCATTGGGCATTGCGGAGCCGGCGTGTTGTTCGACTCCATCGCCTCGCTCAAAGGCAAACGGGTGGCGTTACACCCCTACGTGAAGAATGCGGTGAAGAACGTCATCGGAACCGACCAGCTCGTGGAGATAGACGGCAACCTCTACACCGCGCAAACCGAGCATGCCCTGGCCGCGTTGTTGCCCGAAGTGGTCAAGGCGCTCAAATAGGGCAAATCACCGATAAAAAAGAGGGTGCGTCCAAGCGACGCACCCTCTTTTTTGGGCCGCACGCCCCCAAAGAGAGATGCATGGAGTTGTTGTAACCGAAAAAGAAGCTATTTTAGTCGATAAAGTTTTTTCTTATAAATCGCTCTATTTCCTCTTCACTGGGCAACTGCACCATATACTTCTGTACGAAAATATTCGGGTCTAATCCTGCCGTAGCATACTTTACCAACGTGTCACCTTTTTCCGTACACAGCAAAATACCAATCGGTAGATTATCATCCGCCTGCATCACTTCTTCCTTAAAGTAGTTGAGGTACATATTCAATTGGGAGGCATATTCATGCCGAAACTTATCTACTTTCAATTCAACAACGACATGACATTTCAATATACGATGATAGAATACAAGGTCGGCAAAAAAATAGTCGCCATCAATCAAGAGACGTCTCTGGCGGGCTTCAAAACAGAAACCATGTCCCATTTCTAAAAGAAAATGCTGAAGGTTATCAAGAATGGCTTGTTCCAAAATATTCTCTGTAACCAATGCCCGTTCATTCAATCCGAGAAACTCCAAAGTAACAGGTTCGTTGACTACGTCAATAGGTTGCAACTGTGTAGCTTGCTGCTGTACCAATGCGGATAAAGCCTCTTTGTTTTTGGATAATCCGCTGCGTTCGTAATACAAAGAAGCTATCTGCCTATCCAATTCTGTAACCGACCAACATCCTCTTATTGTTTCCAATTCATAGAACGCCCGCTTGAGCGGGTTATCTATTTTTGCTATTTTCTTGAGATGCGTATAGGGTAATCTATTGAATATTCTATTCGCGGGAATTTGCCATTTAACAAACTGATTATCTTCTCTTTGTGATTCGGCACTCGACAAGTGCCGAATTGGCTTTTCAAATTCGGTACTCAGCAAGTGCCGAATTTCAGAGCCGGACATCACATAGTTTACAACTTCTTCTTTCAATTGGGGGTATGTTTGATAGAAGTGCCTAAACTCTCGAAAGCGACGTTCGTTTAATCCTTTTGTTTTAAGACGTAGCTCCAGCTTCCTCAGGAGCTGCTCACCATAAGCAGCACGGTCTTCTCCATGCTGTTCAAATTCTATAATGTAGCATCCCATCAACCAATTACGGGATGTCAAAGAGAGGTTGACCGAATGGGCAGCCTGTGTTTGCAGCGTATCTTGAATGACACTGATATGATTGACTAATGATTCAAAATTCATTACTTATAATTCATAATGAGAATATACACTTGATTATTCAACGTTCACTATTTCACCGTCACCATCGTAGCCCCAAAGCCATACTCTTGGAACGAGGCATCTTGGTGGCGATAGGTGGGATAGCGACGTTTCAGCTCGTCGAGCAGCGCTTTGCGCAGCACGCCGTCGCCCTTGCCGTGGATAAAGACGATGCGCTGTTCTCGTTTTTGCGCGTAGCGGGCAAGCGTTTGGCGAAACTGGTCTAACTGGTATTGAAGAATCTCGGCATTAGTCATGCCGCGCGTGTCATCAAGCAATTCGTCGATGTGCAGGTCTACCTCCACGATGCCGCCCTTCGCTTCGCCTTTGGCGACGGGCGCTTGGAGCGGCTTGCGGGGAGCGGACTCCTTTTTTTGCATCAGAGCGGTTTGCAACTCCTCGGCCGAGACGTAGATCTGCTTGGCGGGCTGGTCATCTTTGACCAAGTCGTAGAGGAGCGAGGGCGTATCGAAGAAATCCGATTCGGTAAAGGTGTGCAGCTTGTAGAACTTCACCGTGTCGAGACGAAGCTCGACGCCCACGGGCGGTTTCAACTTAAACGGACGCTCCGTTTTGAAGGGGAGGAGTTGGACGGCCAAGTGTTCGCGCTCGTTCAATTCGCTCTTGTCGAACTCTTCGAGCAGATACTTCATGTTCGGCTCCAAAAAACCGTGCGCCCGCACCACCCACGATTTGTTGTCGGCGCACAGGTAGGTGTAGTAGCAGGCATAGTTGCTGTCGTTCACCAAATAGGCCTCGAAGCGGGTGGTGTGGATGGCTTTGACGTCTTGAGGCACAAAAGCCAGAAAAAGGTTGAGCACATCGCCGCCGCGCCGCTCTTGGCTCAAGATGTGCCGTTGTACAACGGGGGCGGGGGCCGGTTGCTCCACCTTTGGCGGTTGCGTTTTCTTGGCCATGTTGTAGTTATCGGTCTCGACGACCACACATCCGCGCACGGGCATGGGGATGTCGAATCCGTCGGCATCTTCCACCAACACAATATCCTTTCCTTGAAATCCCTTGACGATGCCTCCTCCCACTTCGTTGAGGAAGCGCACTTTATCTCCTATCTTCATGAGGGTTGTTGTTTTTAAATGAGGGCGTAAATGTACAGAAAAATACCGGTACTCCAGCTGGGGAGCACCGGTATTTCCAGTTCGGGTGTGCCGATGATTACAGTCCGCCGGAATTAATTCCGTGGAACTCGGCTTGGTAGATGGCCCATGCCATGGTGTTGGCAAAGATGTAGGAGTTGTGCACCTGTCCGGCTCCCGGCAAGCCGGTGCCTTGGCCTGCTTGGGTGGCTTGGTAGGCTTTGGATTTGAGTCCGCTCACCACCCAGCCGTCTTCGGTTTGCGTCCACTCAACGGCAAACGGACGGTCGTGCGTCATGGCTTCCGAAGCTTCGTAGGTGTCGCCGTTCGCGGAATCTTCCGGCTCTTTGCTGACGGTACCTATCCAACCGCCGTCGCCAATATAGAGCAGGTTTTTGGGCTTGTAGCGGAAGAAGTTGAAATACTTGTAGCGGGCGTAGGTGGACGGATTCGTGCTTGCCGCATAGCCTCCGAAGGAGTAAATCACCAACTTGTCGTAGGGGGCTGTGGCCACGTTGGTATCGACAAACTTGGCATACTGTCCGGTCTCCCCGCTGGCAACCACCGCATTGCCCCAATAGGCATACTGGTTGCCGTCGGGATCGTTGAAGGCATCCAAGCGGGGGAAGTATTGCACGCCCTCGATGTTTCCGCTGTAGATGGGGTCGTCCGGGTCTACGAGGAGGCGCTCTTTCAGGGCTTCGGTGCCGCCGTCGTTGGCCTCAAAGTCGTGGTTCTTGTAGTAGTTGAACTGGAAGTGCGAACCCAACCCGCCCGAGATGGCCACCGAATTGTTCCACGTCAGCAGGCCGTCCCAGCAATTCTGCAAGTTGCTTTGGCTGGGGAAACGGGCGGTACCGCTGTAGACAAACAGCACCCCGCCGGCATTCACATAATCGACCAAAGCATTAGCCAACGGCTGGAAGGTGGCCACTCCTCCGGCAACAGGAGAAGGGGTGAGGTTAGAGGCCAAGATGATGTCGGGCTTTTCCTGCACCTTCTTCACCATGTTGGCAATGAAGCTGGCAGGTATGGGGTCTACGATGGCATTGTCGCAATCGAAATCCAAACCGTCGATGGGCACGCCTTGGGTACCGTTGAGCGAGAAGAAGGTGCTCTCCAAGAATCCGCGCGAAGCGCCGCTTTCGGCAAAGTAGCCCAGTCCGGAACGGTCGCGCCATCCGATGCCCAGTATCTTCTTGCGATGGAAGGCAATGGGCACGTTAAACTCGTCGCAAGCCACGCCGTTGTCGTCGGAGTAGAGCGTGCTGTTGGCAATGAGCTTGAAGCGGAGCTTCTGAGCGGGCTTCAGGGCGGTGCCGTAAAGAGCCTTGTCCATATAGAGGCGCACCCGTTGGCGTCCGATGGTTTCAAACTTGCCCGTCCCGCTAAAGGTGAGCGGGCTGAGGTTGCCCGCATCGGGCTGGGTGTGCATGCTCCACTCTTCGCCAATCATGCCCGAAGAGATGTTACTCAGCTCCACCTCGATGTAGTGCGTGCTGCTGTACGCTCCGCCGGCATCGGGCACGTCGTCGACATAGAAGACCCCTTTCACCGTCACGCCGGTGGTGCAGTCTATCTTGTAGTCCATGGGGATAAAGAGCTGGCGGACGGTGACATCGCCACTGATTTTACCGGCGGTGAAAGCCAGTTTGTTCACAATGTCTTGGGTGCCGGTGTTGTCGTCATTGGCGGTAAACAAGAGGCTGCCGGTGTAGTCGCCGGCGCTGTTCTTGGTTGGTTCGGTGGCCGTGTAGCCAAAGGAGGGGTTCTCGGTCGTCCACTTCCAAGTAATCTCCTCGAGGGGCAGGTTCGTTTCGTAGGTGAGCTGGTATTCGGGCGCGGCATAGCTGCTGAGCTTGCGTGCCGGCAGCACCACCTCGCGTTTATCCACGCGGAAATAGTAGTTGCCCGACATCCACAGGTTGGAGGCATCCCCTTCGTTCCAGGCAATCACCGAATAGGTGAGGTCGGTGCGAACGGCATCGAGCGCATCGTCGGGGTTGTTGAAGCCCGGCCCGTTCACGCCCGTGATGTTGAAGATGTAGCGATAGTTGCGCAAGACGGAGGCCGCGGTGCTTTGGTTGCCGGCAATGTCTACGCGGAAGTAGGAGAGCTTGCCCGTGGTCTCGTTCTTGAGGCCCACCACCACGGCGGTGGTTTCCTTGTCCGGAGTGGCACCGTTCTCGGGAAGATAGATTTGATGCACCGAGGCGGCAGCCAGCTTGCTGACGTCGCCCGTGACGTTGGGTGAGCTGTAGACCGCACCGCCGTCGGCGGTGCTGCCGGTGGCGCCCGCGTGGTTGAGCGTGGCATCCGAGGGAACGGTTGGCGCCGTCACCTTCTTGCCCGTGGCGTTGTAGTTTTGGTCGAGCGGCATCACAGATGCCTTGGTGCGGGTGCGGTAGAGGCGGACGTTCTGCAACGACCAGCCGGATAGTCCGGCGAAGGCTTCCGAATCGGCGCTGCCGCCATCGCCGGGGGTGAAGTTCAGTCCCACATCCACCCGTGCCGTGGCGCGGAGCAGATAGATGGTGGTATTGGCTCCTTGCGACTGGTTGCCGGTGATCTGCCCGAAATAGTATTCACCCCACATGGGGAAGGGGTTGTTCTTGCCGTCGGTCGTCTCCCATGCGCCGCCGTAGGCGAAGGTGAGTGCCTGCTGCACCTCTTCGCGGCTCTTGCCCACGAGGGAGTAGCCCACCGTTTCGCCGCGGTTGGCAATGACCATCACGTTGTAGGTTTCCTCGGCCACCGAACGTTTCAACGTCACCGTGGTGGCATATAATCCGTCGCCGCCCGTGGCTGCGGTGGCCTCGGCCTGATAGGCCAGACGGTCGGTGGTTTTGCCGTCCTTTCCGGTCTGGCGCAGAAACACCAATACCGACAGGCTTCGGATGCTTTTCTCGCTGGCCGCCACATCCGCATCTACGGCGCGGCTGGCAGGTTTGTAGGTGTCAAACGGGGTTCGCAGCAGCAGGCTCACCGAGACCTTGTCTTGGTGGTCGGCGGGTGTGGACAGCATGGGATCGTCGATACATGCCTGCAGCACTCCCGCCATCAGTATGACGAGTGAAAAGATTACTTTTTTCATTGTTGTTGGGTACTTTAAATGTTAGTCTTGCGGGATATAGGCCGGAATGTTTCGGCATTCGGTCACATGAATAGCCCAGAATATGGCATTGGCAAAGACAAAGGCATTGCATGCCGGCTCTTTGTAGGTGGTGTTGGCCGCCGGTTGATACTGACGGTTCATCCAGAAGGGTTGCTGCGTGGCCGACCCTTCGATGCGCTTGGATTGCGACAGAAAACCACCATCGCCCACCAACAGCAGGTTGTTGGCTTTGGAACGGAACAGGGTGACGTTGTTGGTGGTGCTTGCATCGCCCCGCTTGCCGCGCGAATAGATCACGATGTCGGGGTTGGTATCCAGTCCCGTCACCAAGGCTGTGTTGCGGTTGTCCTTGCCCCAGACGGTGCCCCAGAGCGGGCCGAACAGTCCGTTCATGATGAGGTCGTCCTCGTGAGGCGCTCCCGAGGCACTGCCGGGGGCATCGGGCAACGGATAGATGTCGCCGGCGGCATTGGCCGTATTCCACGGGGCGGTGAGGGTGCCTCCCACAAGGGGTTCCACCACATAATCCAAGTAGCTTTGCGCCACATTCGTCCGGTTGCTGGCAGCATTATCGAGCAGCATCATCAACACCCCGGGGCCTTTGTCGGCAAACTCCCCTTGTCCCAAGCAATAGTCTACGAGGGTGGCTCCCTGTGCTTGCGTGATGGGAGAGAGGTAGACGGGGTAGCCGCTGATGTAGGCTATCGCATCCGAGAGGATGGCAATGTCGGGCTTGAAACTAATCAGGTCGGCCACGAAAGCGGTGGGGTTGGTATCGTACTTATAGTTGCTGTTGTCGGCCATCCCCTCGATGGGCACGGTACCCGACATGCTGAAGTTGCGTTTGTTGCGAAGCATCAACCCCGAGCCGTGGCCATCTTCGCCCACAAAGCTGTATTGGTTGCCCGTCAAGCTGGAAACACTCATGCCCAGAATCTTCTTGGGCGCATAGCCCACGCGCACACTCACCGGTGCTTCGTAGTTTTCGATGTCCATCGAGCTGTCTAACTTGTAGCCGTGGTTGGTGAGGCTGAAGTTGTCGTAGCCTGCCTGCTGGGGAACGCCGGCGGCCTGCAGGTAGACGGTGTATTCACGGTACTCCACGTCGTCTTCGGTCACGGTTGTCTTCGTCCACTGGCCAATGGTGTTGCCCGAGACGTCGGAGAAGCTGTAGCCGTTGACCGTATTGAGGTCGAAATCGAACTGCTTGGTCTCGTCGATGGTGGGCAACGTGCGTACCGTCAGCTTCAGCCGGTTGAGCGGGCTGGCCGACAGCTCGAAGTTAGTGCCCTTGAGGAACGAGTTGTCCGATTGACTAAACTGCGGCAGGAACACCCCCTCGGCCACCGCGCTCATCACCTTGTAGCGCAGCACGCTGTGCTGGCGTTTGATGTGGATGTTGAACTCCGCGATGGGTGCGGGAGCAATGTAGAAGTCGTAGACCTTCTCTTCGTTGGTGGCCTCCGAGGCGGTGAAGGTGATCTGCTTCTGGTCGGTATCTACGGTGTAGGTAAAGATAGCCCCGCCGCCCGGGTTCTCTTCCGTGGCCTTGGCCCAACGCAGCATCGAAGCCGAGAAGTCGGGGATGTTGGTATCGTAGGTGAGGGTGCTGCTGGCCTGCGCCTCGCCGGCCACGGTGAGCGTGGTGGCGCAGCGGAAGTAGTAGTTGCCCGAGATGTAGCCTCCCTCGTCGTCGGTGTCTTCATTGAGGTCTACCCCTGCCCACTCGATGTTGGCTGCCTCCGAGGCGGCCGCCTTCTGGGCGGTGCTGTAGCCCAAACCGGTAATCTCGCGGATGTTGAACAGGTAGCGGTGGTTGCGCAAGATGTTGAAACGGGTCTTGGCATTGCTGGCGGCAAAGTCTATGCGGTAGTAGGTGGGCGTACCCCCTTTGTAGCTGATGCCGGCCACCAGAAAGGTGGGGTTGCTGTCCGACCCGTCGGCACTGTTTTCGGGGATATAGATGCTGCGCACCGACATATTATTAGCCGCCGTATCGGTCACCTGCTTGACATCGGGCACCAGCTCCGCCGCTACGTCCGGCAGGGTGGGCGTCGTGGCTGCGGGTTTGCCGCCTGTTTCCCCGAGGTTGGCGGCATCGGGAATGAGGCGACCGTGCAGCAGTCGGTTAAAGAGGGTCACGCTCACCAGCTGGTAGCCAGTGAGTCCGTCGGCCTTCTCCTTTCCGTTGGTGGTGACCGAGAAGTTCAGTCCCACATCCACCCGCGCCAGTGCACGCATCAGCGAGACGGCGGGCGCCGACATGCCGGGCGTCACCAGCAGGTTCTGTACCTCTCCCCACATGGGCAACCCCTGAGTGGTGCTCAGCGTCCATGCCCGGCCCGAGGTAAGGGTCAGCTTGAGTTGGCTGGCCACCGCACTGTAGGCCACCCCCTCGGACAAGTCCAGCCCGTTTTGCAGACATTGGCTGATGAGGCTGTCGCAACCCGCCAACAGCACCACCCGATAGGTGTCGGAGGGGCCGGCCGAGCGGCGCAGCTTCACCGTCACCTTGGCCTGTTGCTGGTTTAAGGGGGCGTTGGGCACATAGCCGGTGAGCTTGTCTTGGTGGTCAAACACCAACACGGACACTTCGGCCACCTTGCTCTCGAGTGAGACCTCGGCGGCGGTTCTGGTGGGCACCACAACGGCGCCCGGTACCTCTAAAACAAAAGGAATTTCCACTTCATCGCCCGCGGTAGCGGCCCCGGTAGCGGCCAACTCGTCGGTGCAGGATGAAAGAAGCATTGTGAAGCATGTAAACAATAGGCCCCATGTCACGCTTAGGAAGAACAAACATCTACGACTCATAATCTTCGGTTGTTATGCATTAAAAAAACACTAAATTATATCAGGTCAGGTGTCGCGGTATCCACTCGTTGATCGTTGCCCCTATGCGGAAGAAACAGGGAGTGATACACTTCACACTAACGGCGGCAAAAGTACTGCTTTGCTTTCATCCCCAACGAACCGCAGTTTCATAAAAATGACCGACGCCCCTTTTTTGTCGGTGTAAGGGGTGATTTTATCTTTCAGGCGCATGCGACTGGCTACCTACGTAAACACCCCCAAACCCCCTAAAGGGGGCTTAGTTACTACTGTCTCAGTAGTGCTGTCTAAGCCCCCTTTAGGGGGTTTGGGGGTGGGTTTGGGGGTGGGGAATTAGTTACTCGCTTAATTCCGCATCGGTCTTCTTGATGCAGCGGATGGAGAAGCCATAATCTTTGCCATAGTTCGCAATTTTCAAAGAAGTGCCAGGAGTAGCACTTTTCCAAGCATACAAACTATTAGCAAAAACAGCCCCCGTTGCATTACTGCTCCAATAATTAAGCTCAATGCCGGCTTCCCCGAGCGAGTCAGTTATACTGCCCGCTGCCGGGAAGAAGACATTCCCCGCAACTATTCCGCTGGGGATGAGGGTGGTGCCTTGTCGATTCGTCGTGGTTGACGTGATGCTTTCCCACGTGCCAATCGACAACTTATCGGTGGCCGGAAGGTCTACAAGCGCTTGCATTTCCGAGAGGGTGGGCATGCGATAGGCGGAACTGATGGTGGTGCAGAGGTCGGTGGAACCATCGTAGGTGATGGCGCCCCAATCACTTCCGGGATTCGATGCCCCAACCTTAGGATAGGTGTACCAACTGCCCACCGGACTGTTGGGTGCAATCCCCACCGTGCTGCCCCACTTAAAGAAGAGCCCTTGGTAGTTGGTGTACCGGATAACATTGGGTGCATGAAAGGTAAAAGAAGAACCGTTGTGGTAGATGTTGCTGCCCGCCCAGCGGTCTTCGGCCAGCGGGGTGTCGGTGTTCACACCGAAGAAGGTGTAGCACTTGCCGCCCAGCAGCGTCTCATTAGTCGCCTCCGTCAGGTTGAGCATGCGCGAGTAGACGGTGCCGTCGGTGGCAATGGCCGATACCTTCACCAACAGGCCGTCGAGCTTGGTGGTGCCGTCACTCGCTACCGGCAGCATCAGGTAGGCTTCGAGGGTGCGAGTGTGAGTTGTGGCATCATCGCCGGTGATGTTCAGGGTGAGGGTGCCGTCTCCACTTTTAGTAGCAGTAACTTTGCCTGCTGCGTCGTAAGTTAATATCACCCGGTTGCACAATGTACCCGAGTTGTTGGCGCTCATGGTAATCTGCGTGATGACCTTGTCGGTATCGAGCGGCAGGTTGAAGCGGACGAGGGCGCAGGCATGCTTGAGGGTGATGTTGCCCTTGTCGGTAGCCTCCTCGGTGTACATGATGTCGTAGTTCTTCAAGCCCTCCAGCGGAGCCGTTACGTTGCAGGTTTGGCTGGATAAACCAAAGGAGATTTGGCCTCTCTCCCCGAGCTGCGAGTCATCTGCCTTACCCGCCGGGTCGTAGAAGTAGTTGTGCGCATCTTCTCCCAATGTGCCGCCGGTGTTCTGGGTGACAGTGCCCGAAAACGTCATGCTCTTGGTGCCGGTGCCGCTGCCGGTAAGGGCGTCGGGTTGGACGCTTGAGGGGTTGTTATTGTTGTAGATAACGGCTGAGAGCTTCTCGTTGTCGGTGCCGCTTGTCCACACCACGTTCACCTTGTCGGCGGGGTTGCCGTCGGTGCCGGTGCCGGTGCCGCCGTCGGTGTAGGTGGTGCGCGTGGTCACCTCGTCGATGCCCGCGGTCAGCGTGATGCGGGTCTTGCCTTCGGGGGTGGCGGCAGGGTCGTCGTCGCTGCTGCAGGCGGGCAGCAACAGGGCGGCGGCTGCCAGCAAGGGCAACAGGTTCTTTGCAAAACGGAAGAGTCCGCGGGTGAGCGATTGGGGCGTGTCGTGCCCGAGGTCGTAGCGTTTGCCCGCGCCGAAGTCTTGGGTGCTGGCGGCGATGACGCCTTCGCCCTCCATCTTAATGGGATGGAGAACGGGAGCTTGGTAAGATGATTTTGGGTTCATACTAATGATTGTTTAATGGGTGAATGATGTGACAAGAGAGGTAACTAATTCCCCTCCTGCCGGCAGGAGGGGTGGCGCGAAGCGACGGGGTGGTGGACAACACAAACCTACCACCCCGCCCTGCGGGCACCCCTCCTCCCCGGAGGAGGGGAAATGGGGTTGGGGTGGCATGGCGCATACGTGTGCCGTTTGTAGGGGCGTATCGCATACGCCCTGCCCAATCCCGTAGGGAAGATGTTAATAAATGTAAACGGGGGGGGTAAAATCGACTTTTCTACCCGCCATCGGAGACGTGGCTAAGCAGAAATTGTGAAGGGAGGAGCCTAAATACGTTGCAATCATCGCCAGAGAGTTGAATAACTTGCGCAAAGATAGGGAGAAATGAAGAAGGATACATGAAGAAGGAGGAATTTTTTGGGGGAAACAGGGGTGCGATGCCCCGTAGTAGCGCCGTATCGGCAGAACGCCGGAGGCGTTCAACTGTGCGTAACCGCGGGCGAAACCCGCGGACGGCCTATCTATATATAAAGGAGAGGAACCCCGAAGCGGGTTCAACAACATCTAAGGCGTGGTTGAACCCGCTTCGGGGTTCAGGGTATGGGGATATCGCCTGTATACCACGGGTTTCGCCCGTGGTTACGCAAGGTTTAACCCCTTGCGGGGTTGCCGTGACCCCAAAAATAGGCTCACCCAAGCTGGGCAAGTCCAAACTGACCCTCGGACAAGCTTGCCCAAGCCGGGCAAATCCATCCTAAGCCTCCGGACAAGCTCGCCCAAGCTGGGCAAGTAACATTTAACCCTCAGACAGGCTTGCCCTGCCCGAGGCAAGTTCAAACTGACCTCGAGACAAGCTTGCCCTGCCCGGGGCAAGTTAAAACTGACCTCGAGACAGGCTTGCCCTGCCCGGGGCAAGTCACATTTGTCCCTCAGACAGGCTTGCCCTGCCCGGGGCAAGTTACATTTGACCTTCGGACAAGCTTGCCCTGCCCGGGGCAAGGTACA
>JAISHB010000093.1 GCA_031262785.1 Prevotellaceae bacterium | reverse complement strand
TTTTTATAGGTGTTCCAGATGATGGTTTCGGAGGTGGGACGAATGATGAGTTCTTCTTCGAGCTTAGCCTCGGCATCCACGACAAGTCCGCTGCCATCGGCAGCGTTTTTGAGCCGGTGATGTGTCACCACGGCGCACTCTTTGGCAAAACCTTCTACATGTTCGGCTTCGCGCGAGAGGAATGACTTGGGAATGAGTAGCGGAAAGTAGGCGTTGACGTGTCCCGAGGCTTTAAACATGCTGTCGAGTTGATGTTGCATCTTCTCCCAGATGGCATAGCCATAGGGTTTAATCACCATGCAGCCGCGCACGGCCGATTGTTCTGCCAAGTCGGCCTTTACGACCAGTTCGTTGTACCATTGCGAGTAGTTCTCGCTTCGTTTGGTCAGGTTTTTTAGTTCTACTGCCATATTTATGTTGTTTTTTTAATTTCTAACTGCTTACGGTCGGCAAAAGTACATAAAAAAGAGAGCAATCCGAAAAAACGATTGGAAAAAGCAGTGGTTAATGGCGCAGCGGCTGCGATTAAACAGTTTTCTTTACTCAAGGAAGCGCTGCTTTTTTACCCAACGGTGTTTGAGGCGGCCGCAACGACTGCCGGAGAGATGCCGGCAAAAAAGAGAGGATGGAATTCCTGGCGGAAATCCATCCTCTCTTATGTGACTATCGGAGGGTGTTAGTTCTTAGGCAAAGCCTCTTTAACTACCATCGGACGACCTACGTATTCGGCTTCGTTCAATGCTTGAATGGCGCTTTGAGCTTCTGCTTCATTCGGCATCTCTACGAATGCAAATCCTTTCGATCTTTTTGTTTCACGGTCTGTGATGATTCGAATTGAATCTACCGTACCGTACTCTTCCATAACTTTTCTCAAATCCGATTCTCTAACCTTGTAATTAAGGTTACCAACATACAAATTCATAAATTTAAAATATAAATAAACTAATAATTAATGATTCAATAACAAAGCCATTGGAAGTTGTTAGTCAGCGATGAAAAACGCTCAATAAGTGACCTTTATCGAGGAGTTGCATAAGTGAAATAATCAATTCGAAATAAACTTTTTATTGTTTGGGTGCAAAGTAACGCATTCTATTTCAATAATCAACTATCTTTCTCCTTTTTTTTTCTATTATCTTTTATTACCTTTGCCGCCTAATTTTGAAAGAGAAACATGAAGTTTTCCGAACTACAGTTGAAACCCGAAGTGCTGGAAGCACTTGAAACGATGCGCTTTGAGGAGTGCACCCCCATACAAGAACAATCCATCCCTCTTATTCTTGAAGGTAGAGACCTGATTGCCGTGGCACAAACGGGCACCGGTAAAACGGCAGCCTATTTGTTGCCGATACTGAATAAGTTTTCGGAGGGAAAATTACGAGAGGATGTAATTAATTGCGTAGTGATGGCGCCCACGCGTGAATTGGCACAGCAGATCGACCAGCAGATGGAGGGATTCTCCTATTTCATGCCGGCGAGCAGCGTAGCGGTTTACGGCGGAAACGACGGCATCGTATTTGAGCAGCAAAAACGGGGATTAACGCTTGGAGCAGACATGGTGATTGCCACTCCGGGGCGTTTGTTGGCTCATTTGAGCTTGGGATATGTCGACTTGTCGCATGTCTCTTTTTTTGTGCTTGACGAAGCCGACCGCATGCTCGACATGGGCTTTTATGACGACATCATGCAGATTGTCAAGCAGCTTCCCGCCCAGCGGCAGACCATTATGTTCTCGGCCACCATGCCGTCCAAAATCCAACAGCTGGCCAATACCATCCTCCACAACCCCGCCGAAGTCAAGCTGGCCGTCTCGCGTCCGGCAGACAAGATACTGCAATCGGCCTACATCTGTTACGAGCAGCAAAAGCTGGGCATCATCCGCACACTCTTTGCCGATCAGGTGCCCGACAGGGTGATCATCTTCGCCTCCTCCAAGTTGAAGGTGAAAGAGGTGACCAAAGCGCTCAAGCAGCTGTCGTTGAACGTAGGCGAGATGCACTCCGATCTGGAGCAGGCACAGCGCGACGACATTATGCAACGCTTCAAAGCCGGACGGGTCAATCTGCTGGTGGCAACCGACATCGTAGCCCGCGGCATCGACATCGACGACATCAAATTGGTGATCAACTACGACGTTCCCCACGATTGCGAAGATTATGTGCACCGCATCGGTCGTACCGCACGTGCCAACCACGACGGAGTGGCCATCACCTTTGTCAGTGAGAAGGATCAGTCGCGTTTCAAACAGATTGAACGGTTTCTCGGCAAAGAGGTCTATAAAATTGCCGTGCCGGCCGAACTGGGCGAAGCGCCCGACTACAATCCGCGCAGCCACTCCGCTTCCGGCGGATCGGGACGTCGCAATTTCCGCAGCGGCGGCGGCGGAAAACACGCCAAGAGCGGCGATAAACGTCCGCACGGCAAAAAAAGCGGCGGCAACCGTTCCTAACATCTTCATATTCCATTTCCCACCATGGCTGCAAACGACTGGAAAGAACGTCTTCACGTAGTCTATTCCACCAACCCCGATTATCAATACGAAACCACCGAGGCCGGCGGCATCGTCACCCTGCCTGCGGCACAGCAACGCCTGCGTGTACAGCTCGACCGCAAGCATCGGGGCGGCAAAGTGGTGACGCTGGTAACCGGATTTGTGGGTAGCCCCGACGATCTCAAAGCGTTGGGGCGCATGCTCAAGTCGCGTTGCGGCGTGGGAGGAAGCGCCAAGGAGGGTGAAATCATCATACAGGGCGATTTCAAACAAAAAATAGTGGAATTGCTCCGGCAAGCCGGTTACACCCTCACCAAAGCCTCCGGTTAAACCGATCCGTCCCCCCGCACATTTCCCGTCCAACTGATTACACCCCTTTTCCGCGTCCGTCCTCTTCCTATAATATATAAAGGTACTATGAGGACGATACCCACTTCTTTTTTGCTTTTCCTCTTGTTGCTGCTTACTGCCTGCCAATCTTCCACGATGCAGCGCGGTAAGATAGCGGTTGTCATCTCCACGTTGAACAACCCCTGGTTTGTGGTGCTTGGCGAGTCGGCCAAAGCACGGGCAACAGAACTTGGCTACGATGCCGTTGTGTTCGATTCGCAGAACAACACCTCCAAAGAGACAGAGCATTTCGACAACATTATAGCCTCGGGATTTCGGGCTATACTCTTCAATCCGACCGACGCCAACGGATCGATTGTGAACGTCAAGGCGGCCAAAGATGCGGGCATTCCCGTTTTCTGCATGGACCGCGAAATCAGTCAGCGTCACCTGGCCACCTGCCAGATTCTCTCCGACAACTTCAGCGGTTGCGTAGCCTTGGGCGAACTCTTTGTCCAACGCGTTGGCCGCCGGGGCAACTACGCCGAACTACTCGGCTTGGTGGGAGACAACAACACGTGGAACCGCTCGCGTGGCTTCCATACGGTAGTAGATAACTACCCCGACTTGAAAATGGTGGCTCAACAGAGTGCCGACTTCGACCGCAACAAAGCCATGGAGGTGCTTGAATCCATTTTGCAGGCACATCCGCAGATCGACGCCGTCTTTTGCGGCAACGACGCCATGGCGATGGGCGCCTATCAGGCCGTATTGGCTGCCGGCAAGGCCGATAAGATCGCCATCTTCGGTTTCGACGGCGAGGCCGATGTGTTGAAAGCCATCAGCGAGGGTAAAATTGTGGCCACCGGCATGCAGTCGCCCGCCTTGATGGCCAAATACGCCGCCGAGCTGGCCGATCGCTACCTCAAGGGCGATAGAGACTTCTCGCAGAAGATGCCCATCGCCGTAGAGCCGGTCACCCGCGAAAATGTCAACCAATACCTCAGTCAACCCGAATAGCATGAAAAAGAAAACACTCCTTTGTTGGGCGGCAGGCCTTGCGATAGCGGCCTTTTTGCTCTATCACTCGGTCTACATCACCCCTTTGAGCGCACATCGGGCGGCGCTCGAGG
This sequence comes from Prevotellaceae bacterium, assembly GCA_031262785.1. Taxonomy (GTDB): domain Bacteria; phylum Bacteroidota; class Bacteroidia; order Bacteroidales; family Bacteroidaceae; genus Bacteroides. The sequence continues at coordinate 9,936 of JAISHB010000093.1, read as the reverse complement.
CGGCAGTCTTCAATCCCGCCACCGCGGTGGCCGATTTCTGGCAGCAGGCACCGGCCGTTTTGCAAAAGCAAGCCATCCCGCTGGCCGACTTCTGCAACTATGCGCCCGAAGAGGTTGCCGAGCGCTTCGGACACACCCTTGGCATCGGCGCGCCAACCTCCATTTGCCTTGTCGGGCAGGCCGTTATTACCGAGGTCGGGGAAGATCTGCTCCGACTCCAGTCGGGCGAAGGCACCCCCGCCTACTATTTGCGCATCGGCTCCATCTTCAGCAACACGGTGCGTGAAGCCTCGGGCGTGTTTAACATCGACGATTTCGAGACCACCATGGATTTCAACTTAGTGAGCATCGAACTGAACAAACGCATCCGCGAACAGGTCATCGCTCCGGTCATCGGGAGGCTAACCGTCGGAACTACCGTCGCCTTTACGGGCGCAGCCGACATCCGACCCGACCGACCCCCCGTCGAACAGCTCGTAATCATTCCGGTTCAACTGCATATCGTCGGCGCGCATGAGTGATTCCCCTATTTTGCAGGCGCGCGGCATCACCAAAGAGTGGCCGGGCGTAAAAGCACTCGACGGCGTCGATTTCAACGTCTATGCCGGAAAAGTTCACGCCATCATCGGCGAAAACGGAGCGGGCAAATCCACCCTGATGAACATCCTCAGCGGTGCCTACACCACCTACGAAGGGACGCTGCTGCTCGACGGCCGTCCGGTGACGTTCCGCAACACAGCTGACGCCGCGGCTCACGGCATCTCGATGATTCACCAGGAGCTGAACCTCATTCCCCACCTTTCGGTGGCGGAAAACATTTTTCTGGGACACGAGCCGGTGCACTACGGGATGATTGACTACCGCACCATGCACCGTGCGGCCGCCGCACTGCTGGAACGATTGCGGTGCCGCATCGATACGCACAGCCCGGTGGCCGATTTGCGCGTGGGCGAGCAACAGTTGGTGGAAATTGCCAAGGCACTCTCGTACGATGCCCGTGTGTTGATCATGGACGAACCCACCTCTTCGCTTTCCGAGCAAGAGACGCAGCAACTCTTCACCCAGATTGAAGCGTTGACGGCCAAAGGCGTGGGCATTGTCTACATCACGCACAAGATGGACGAGCTGACGCGCCTGGCCGACTACATCACCGTGTTGCGCGACGGTTGCCGGATCGCAGAGCATCGGGCGGGCGAAGTGAGCGTGGATGAACTGATTCACCTGATGGTGGGACGCGCACGCCGCGAGTTCTTCGTCAAAGAGGAGCATCCCAAGGGAGCAATTGCCCTGAGGGTGTCCGGTTTGTCGATGCGCGATGCTCAGGACCGGAGCAAAGAGAAGCTGCACGACATCTCCTTAGAAGTGGCCGCGGGCGAAGTGTTGGGTATCTACGGCCTGATGGGCGCCGGCCGCAGCGAGTTGCTGCAAGCGCTCTTTGGATTGCATCCCCGGCTCACGACGGGCTGCATCGAGGTACTGGGAAAAAAGGTACTCATCCATTCACCCGCCGACGCGATTGGCCACGGACTGGCACTCATCCCCGAAGACCGGAAATGCGACGGCTTAGTGCTCGGGATGGACATCCGTAGCAACATCACGCTGGCCTCACTCGGGCAGATGCTGCGTTATGGCATCGTGCACCGCCCCAGAGAAAACAGGGTGGCCGAGCAGTTTCGCGACCGGCTGGCCATCAAATCACATTCCACCCGCCAGACGGTGGGCAACCTGAGCGGTGGAAACCAGCAGAAGGTGGTGCTCTCCAAATGGCTGATGACAAATCCCAAAATCTTGTTGTTGGACGAACCCACCCGCGGCATCGACATTCATGCCAAGAACGAAATCTACAAACTCATCAGCCGGTTGGCCTCGCAGGGGCTGGCCGTGGTGGTGGTCTCTTCGGAGCTGCCCGAAATCATGGCCATCTCCGACCGTCTGCTCACCCTTTCGGCCGGCCGCCTGAGCGGTGAGTTCCGGCGCGAAGGTTTCAGCGAAGAAACCATCTTGCGTGCCGCACTTCCTCCTCTATAATCACTAACTCCCCGAACTCTTTACAGATAACATGAAACGTATACTCCCCTCCACCCGTTTGCTCCCGGTCAACCTCTCGGTGCTACGCCCCCTGGCGGCGTTGCTGCTGATGATTCTGGGCATGACTTTTCTTTCGGACAACTTCGCCACCACCGACAACCTCTTCAACGTGCTCCGTCAGGTATCGGTCAATCTCTGCATCTCGGTGGGCATGACGCTGGTCATCCTCACGGGCGGCATCGACCTGTCGGTCGGCTCCATGCTGGCCCTCTCGGGCGCCGTAGCGGCAGGCCTGATTCGTAACGGCGTTGCCCTGGCGGGCGCCGATCTGTTCATCGGCTTCACCTTTCTGGGATGTGTGCTGGCCTCACTGCTGGTAGGCGCGCTGCTGGGCTTCTTTAACGGACTCATGGTGACGCGCTTTAAAGTGCCGCCCTTTGTGGCGACGCTGGCTATGCTCACCATCGCCCGCGGCCTGACGATGCTCTACACCGGCGGCTATCCCATCACCGGACTGGGCGAAGATTTCACCTACCTTGGCACCGGATGGTTCTGGGGCATGCCCATGCCCGTGTGGGTGGCGGTGGTGATTATCGTACTCTTTCTCTTTTTCATCCGCAAGAGCAAGACCGGCCGCTACATCTATGCCATTGGCGGCAACGAACGTGCCACCCGGCTCTCGGGCGTGGATATTAACAAGGTCAAGCTGGTGGTCTACACCCTGACGGGCGTGTTGTGTGCCGTAGCCGGTCTGCTCGTGACCGCACGGCTCGATTCGGCGCAACCCAATGCAGGCTCCGGCTACGAACTCGACTCCATTGCCGCCGTCGTCATTGGCGGCACGTCGCTGAGCGGCGGAAAAGGGACGATCATTGGCACGGTTATCGGCGCGCTCATCATCGGGGTGCTCAACAACGGCTTGGTTTTGCTCGATGTCTCCCCGTTTTGGCAACAAGTGATTAAGGGATTGGTTATCCTGGGCGCCGTGATTCTCGACCGGATGAATGAAAAGAGCGCGGCTTGATTGGTTACAAATCTATCGCATTGGGCTTGAGATGTTTTTTGTCCTTAAACAATGGTGAGATTCGGTCTAAATACAATGTGGTTATTTCCGGAAGATGTATCGATGGAGAATAAAAGAAATGTAAGCTATGGTCTTCTGCATCTATTACACAAAAAATAACCGGTTGGATAGCAAAACCTTGGAAAAAACTATCCGGTATGCGATAAGCATTGTCAACGATATTATGCTTCTTGGCAAAAATTTTAAAATCAGATTCACCTAATCCGTTTACACAGATAACCACTTTATTTTTTAGAGCAGATGAAGTAATCGCATTTATATTCTCACTGACACAAGAGAGACAATTCGTAGGTTGAACAAATAGTAGCAATTTATTTTCTTCTGCTATCGCGTCTTTGAAAGGCATAACTATTCCTTGTCCGTTTTGAACAGGAGTGGATGCATTAATGGATAGTTTTTCGAAATCATACATGTGGAAAAAACCTTCTTTGAGCAAAATACTCTCCGCACGGGCTTTTGCACAAGCGCTTAGCAGATTGGGCGCAAAACTATTTTTGTTATTTTTCTGATAAAGAAATACGAAAAGGTTGCTAAGGATGGCTATCAATAGCACTCCCAATAATATTATGTTGAATTTAGACTTCATTATTGCTTCAATTTAGATAAAAGAAGAATAGGATTATCCTCCGATGAGGCGTGCAGACTCTCTATATAATGCTGTGCAGCAGGCGTTTTATCTACTCCCGGATAGATAATGGATACTACGTAATCAGCGACGATACTACATGGCATCTCTTGCGGATGGGGTAGATAGTCGTTCATAAATTGGTCGGTGAGATACTCTTTTCCTTGAATGTTCAAGTAATGGTAACCTTTAGGCGGTTTGTTACCCTGAATGCCCACCACAATAAAATCATTGCCGTTATAATACTGCAGTAGCAGACTGCTATACATTCCTTTCGAGGTTGCTTTATTCAAATAAGCCTCTTGTTCTTCATAACTGCCATGACGAAGATTCCCCGGAATCTCTACATTAAAATCAATTATAGTTTTAACCTGCCGGTTTGATAGCTGAAACAGTTGGTTTTGGTAACCGATGGAGGCGTAGACATTCCCTTGTAAATCGGTGGTAAAAGCCATTTGGCTCATGGTGCGATTTCCTTTTGGATCGGCCGGACGACAGTCGGCATCAAATAACGGAATTACTTTACCGGTGCTTACCTCAAACAAGAGCACTTCACTACTGGTCGATTTATCTTCCGAAAGGTGGGTGCACAAGCCGTAAGTTCCCAGGTAATAATTATCATTTTGTTTGGCAAACCGAAAAGAAGTTCGTAAAGAAGGCGGAATAGCTATCGACTCGATAAATGAAAAGTCGGACAACCGATACCTGTGAATCTTGCATTGCGCATTATCAAATATCTCCAGCATTCTTTTGTCTCTATCTATCAGGAAATCACTCATGCTGGTGTATTCGCCGGGGCCATTGCCTTTGCATTCCAAGTTTTTAATCAACTTTCCGCTTTTATGGAATACAAAAATGCCTTTCATAAACATATCGGTCATAAACAGGGTGTCTCCAGCTATTTTTATCTGAGTGATGGAAGCAACCAGTGCACTGTCCCGATTTTCTAATGGAACAATCTCCATGCTGTCGGTAATGGAAGTCAAATAAACCGGACTGCTTTCCAGTTTATCAATATTAACCTGCTTGATAGTTGTACCATTTTTGGTATGACTGTAATTGCATCCAATAAGTAAATAACATGCAAACAGCAGGAGAGGAGCGTTGCGTAATCGTTTCATAAGCTATTATTCTATGATTTTGGGGCAAAAATACAATAAAAGAATCTACAATAGTTGAAAAACAGGAGCTATTTTTTTTAAAAATAGTCATCTACCGCAGTCAATCGTCCGATTTTAAACAAAAAGCACTCCTCTACCGCAATCAATCGCCTCCTTTCAAACAAAAAGCAATCATCTACTGCAGTCAATCCTCTCTTTTAAAACTAAAAGGGACAATCTACCGCAGTCAATCGTCCCTTTTAAAACAAAAAAAGGTCGTTGACTGTAATCAACGACCACTTTTAGAACTAATTGATGCCTTTGACTGCCATCAAAGAGTACTTTTAAGGTATGGAGATACTTTTGACTGTAGTAGTCGGCTGTTTTCGATTCTATTTCTTATTCGTGTACATAGAGTTCCCAGCCCAAATAGTTTTCGAGGGCATCTTGCAGCACCTCTTTGACCTGTCCGCGACACATGGCCACGTGATGTTCAAAGCCGCTGCGGCAAATAAATTTCATCAGCTTTTGCAGATTGGGAACATGGGTCACGGCGATGCAGCCGTCCATGCCGTACGGCTCGTCGGTGATGGTTCCTTCGCCTAAGTATGACTTGATGCACCCCAAGGTGTCGTCGGTGGAGATGCGGAAGAAGGTGAAATCGCCCGCTTTCACCTTGGCGTAAACGGCGCCAAAGGTGTTTACCTTGCCCAGCGTGCGTCCGAGTACGCCCAGCGTGCCCAGCGTGAGGTCGCTCTGGCAAAACGATTTGGGGAAGTTGCCGCAATGGGTGCAGACGCACTTGTTGCGATCTTCGGCGAAGTTGTTGTTCCAGTCGAGCAGGGCGGAGGGTTTGCCCGAGGCCAGCGTGAGCGCATACATCGACACGGCGCCGGCCAGGTCGGTCTCACAGGCCGCGGGGATGAGTCTCTCGCCCAGCATACTCATCGTAATGCAGGGTGCACAGCCGTAGTTTTGCTCGAGCGAGTCCCAACACTGAATCGCTACGGCGTCGATTTCGTTTTTCTCCATCCAACGCTCCGTAGCCAGGCCGAATTTGGTTTGTAAGGGCAGCTTGTCGGCATATTCCGGGGGCACGTGGGCGTAGCCGGCTACGGCTTTCATCTTTTCGAGCAGATCGGCATCGTCGTCGGCAATGCGACCGGCGTCGGCCAGTATTTCGGAAAGATCCACAGGCACCACCGTGATGCCGGAGGCTTGCAACAGTTTTTCGCTGGCGCGGCAGGTGTTAAACCCAACCGGTCGCGTACCGATTTGACCGATGCGTGCGTGACGAAGACCGCCCACCACGCGGCAGATGGCGGCAAACTTCCGGATGTCTTCTACCAGCAACGGCGAGTAGATGGAGTAGGTGTGCAGCGAGGTGTCGGTGAAGGGAATGCCGTATTGATAGAGGTTGTTACAGACCGAAATTTTTCCGCAGAAGGCGTCGCGGCGACTATCTAAGTCGACCTTGTCGTTTTCGTCGTCGCAGGCTTGCACCAACACGGGTACATGAAGTTCGGCTGCGCTGATGGCGTTGATAATGCCAATCTCGAAACCAAAGTTGGGCAGCGAAACGATGATGCCGTCGATGCGGTCGCGGTTTTCACGGAAAAGTGCGGCGCACTTCATGCCGTCTTCGCGCGTTTCGATGCTGCTGCTGCCCGTGGGCGTAGCCTCTTCGGGCAGAATCACATAGTCGAAGCCCTCTTGTTCAAGGGTGGCGAGCAATTGTTTACGAACGTCTTTGGCCAACTCCGAGTTGAAGTAGGCGCGGGTGCCGATGATGACCCCAAAGCATGGTTTCCTGTTTTTTTTCATATCCATGAGTGAGTTAGAGGATGATACTTAGTTGTGGATGGCTTGCGCCACGGCTTGCAACCAGCCGGCATGAAGCTGTTTCATGCGCTCGGGCGGGGTTTGTGGGATGATTTTCTCCCGGCTCTGCTGCAAGTCGGCCTCAGCCTGATCAAAACTGTTCCATTTGCCGCGGGCGAAGCCGTTCATCACGACCGCACCCAGTGCCGAGGCCTCTTCTACCTGCGAGGGACATACCGTCGCCTGCAACAGGTCGGCTTGAAACTGCATCAGGAAGCGGTTGCGCGTGGGGCCGCCGTCGACGCGCAGCTCACGGAGCGTAATACCGCTTTGGACACTCATCGCTTCCACCAAATCTTTCACCTGATAGGCGATGGACTCCAAGGCGGCGCGCGTCAGGTGGCTCCGGTTGGTGGCAAGCGTCATGCCGGTGAGGATTGCTTTGGCACGAGGTTTCCACCACGGGGCGCCTAAGCCGGCAAAGGCGGGCACCAAGTAGACGCCGCCCGTGTCGTCGACGCTTCGGGCAAGCGTTTCCGACTCTTCGGACGAGTCGATGAGCTGCACCTGCTCCTTCAACCACTTGATGGTGGCACCGGTGCAGTGAATGTTGCCCTCGAAGGCGTAAAACACCCGGCCGCAGGCGGCCAATCCGATGGACGTAACCAATCCCTGCGGCGGGTCGGCCGGTTTTTCTCCTATGTTAACCATTACCGACGAGCCGGTGCCATAGGTGGCTTTGCCCATGCCCGCGGCGAAACAACCTTGTCCGGTCAGGGCACCGTGTGAGTCGCCCAGCACGCCGGCGATGGGAATCGGAGCGGGTAATTGTCCGCCCAGCGTGGTCTGACCGAAAACAGCGTCGCAGGGTAGGGGCGTGGGAAGCATGCTACGGGGGATGTGGAAGAGATCGAGCAGCTCGTCGTCCCATTGCAGCGTGTGGATGTTGAAAAGCATCGTGCGCGAGGCGTTGGTATAGTCGGTGGCGTGCACTTTTCCATCTGTGAGCTTCCAGATGAGCCAGGCATCGATGGTGCCCATCAAGAGTTCGCCCCGGGAGGCGGCGGCACGGGCACCGGCTACGTTTTCGAGCAGCCATTGCAGGCCGCCGGCCGAGAAATAGGGATCGATGAGCAGTCCGCTCCGCGCCTGCACGAGGCTGCTTTTTCCCGCCTCGATGAGTTGCCGGCAGATCTCGGCCGCCCGCAAACATTGCCACACCACTGCCCGGGCAACGGGCTTGCCCGTGAGCCGATTCCACACCACCACCGTTTCGCGCTGATTGGTCAGCGCCAATGACGACAGCCCGGCGGGCGTCACGCCGGTGGTTTGGATCAATTGTGCGGCGGCGCGCAGCGTATTTTCGTAGATTTCCTCGGCATCGTGCTCCACCCAGCCGGCACGCGGATAGAACTGCCGGTGAGCCAGGTTGATGCGTCCGGCCAGGCTGCCCGTTTCGGAAAAAAGCATCGCCTTGGTGGCCGAGGTGCTTTGGTCAATGGTAATAATCATCGGTTCAAGAATGAACGGGCTTGCCGCACAATGCCTGCGCAGTCGAGTCCGTAGTGACGAAAGATCTCCGCCGAAGTGCCGTGCACCACATCCTCGTCGGGAATGCCCAAAATACGCAGGGGCACGGGATTTTCCGAGATAGTCTCGGCAACCAGCGCGCCCAAGCCTCCGAAGCGACTGTGTTCTTCTACGGTGAGTAGTCGGCCGGTCTCTGCCGCCGCCAGACGAATGGCTTGAGTATCAAACGGCTTGATAAACGAGCAGTCGAGCACGCGGGCACGAATGCCTTGGCGGTGCAACTCCCGTCCGGCCATCAGGGCGTGGTAAACGGTCTCGCCGGTGGCGATCAGCGTGAGTTCGGTTCCCTCGAGCAGGCAGTTGGCACGGCCGGGGATGCAATCGAAAGCATCGCCGGCATAGACATCGGGAACAGCCGCCCGACCCACCCGTACATAGACGGGTTGCGGGAAATCAACCAGCCACTTGACCAATTTTCGGGTTTGACGGGCGTCGGCAGGCAAGACGATGTTCATCGCCGGGAAGGTGCGTAGCACGGCAATATCGTGCAAACTATGATGGGTGGCACCCAGTGCGCCGTAGGCCACGCCGCCGCTTACGCCCAGAATCTTTACAGGGTTGCGGCTGTAGGCAACGTCTACTTTGACCTGTTCGAGACTGCGGGCAACGTAGAAGCAGGCCGGGCCGCAGACAAATACTTTCTTGCCGCTGTGTGCCAATCCGGCCGAGATGCCTACGGCATTCTGTTCGGCGATGCCGCACTCTACAAACTGGTCGGGTAGTTCGCGGGCAAAGTCGCCCAAGGTAACCGAGCCGCGGGCATCGGTGGTGACGGCGATAATATCTTGGTCGGTGCGTGCTAATTGTAGCAGCGCATCGGTGAAGGCTTTTCTGCAGGGTGTCATTTGATTTCCTCCTTTTCTATGCGGTGAATCTCGTCGGTGAGTTGTTGGATGGCTTGTTCATACTCCGCTTGCGAGGGCACTCCGTGGTGCCACTTGGCTACGCCTTCCATAAACGAGACGCCCAAGCCTTTGGTGGTATGCGAGATAATCAGGTGCGGGCGCCCGGCGGTGTAGTCGATGGCATCGAGCGTGCGAACTATATCGGTCATGTCGTCGCCGTTCATCTGCGTCACTTCCCAGCCGAAGGCGCTCCAACGGGCGTAGATGTCCTCGAGTTGCATCACCTCTTCGGTGTGTCCGCTGATTTGCAACCCGTTGCGATCGATGATGGCCACCAGATTGCTTAACCGGTAGTGAGCCGCTGCCATGGCGGCTTCGTAAATCGAGCCTTCGCCCTGTTCGCCGTCGCCCATGAGTACGAAGGTGCGGTAGGCGGCCTTATCCATTTTGGCGGCCAGCGCCATCCCCACGCCGATGGACAGGCCGTGTCCGAGCGCGCCCGAGTTGACCTCGATGCCGGGCACTTCTACGGTGGGGTGGCCGGCCAACGGCGAAAGATAGCTTCCCAGCGTATCGGTGGTTTCCGGTGCGATGAATCCGCGTGCCTCCAGCACGGTGTAGAGCGCTTCCACGCAATGCCCCTTGCTCAGGATGAAACGGTCGCGCAGGGGCATCTTGGGTGCTTGTGCATCGACATTCAACGTATGGAAATAGAGGGCGGTAAGCACGTTCAAACAGGAGAGATCGCCTCCCGTGTGTCCGGCTCCGGCACGAAAAATAAGTTCGATGAGCCGTTTGCGGCTCTTAGCTGCTTGCAGTTTGAGTTCGTCACAGTGCATAATT